>LNDT01000005.1 GCA_001464715.1 Bdellovibrionales bacterium Ga0074137
TAAAATCTTGCGTAGTAACAAAATCTTACCGACCAAAAGGCCCATGCCTCAGCAGCTTTTTAACTCACCGCATTCCACTCTGAATCGTGAAGAACCCTCAATGGGCGAAACGACGAACCCTCCGGGCTCCCCCGACCAAGCGCTGAGCGTCGCGGACCGAAAGTCCACCCCGCCATCAATGATCAGTTGCGCGCATTGACCCAGTCGTCTTCGCCGTGCTCTTTCTCTCAAGACACGGGGGATTTATAATGAAACTCTGGGTATTTTTCTTGATCGCGTTTGTCTCCATCGCAGCAAACGCAAAACCGGAATGCGTGATTGAGCGTTTCGGAGTCGGTAGCCGCACCTATCAAGCATCATACATGACTGGCCAGCAGTTGGTGCCGCCGCCGGGCTTTAAAAGCCATCATCGCTTTGTCGAAAGGTTTGGCAAGTTTCAGTTGCTAGTTGAAATCATGGAAAGTGTGAATGGTGAAATTCAGTGGTCGCATGTTTTTGGCGGAGTCAATTGGCCATATCCGGCGTCGCTATCTTCCGGATTCAATGGTTTTGGATTTAGCATGGGTATGTACGCAGAAACCGAAACTGTCGGCTTATACTGCCGCGACTTGGCTATGCCATTCTGCCAGGCGAAAGATACCAAACACATTTGCGAATCAATTCCGTTCGAAGGGTGTCACCCGGGGTTCAATCGTTGCGCGAAGTAGCGCTGGTGCATCTGGCGAAAACGGCAAAAACTCCACCGAGCAAAAAACGGAACCCGAATTAAATTATGAACAACATCCCGGATTTCATCACCCACTACAGCCGAAGCGAGCCCTTTCGTTCGATGAGTGCCGTGCCCAAAGAAAAGTTGCCCGAGATTCTTAGGGAAATGGACGAGACAAAGGCGTGGGGTCTTAGTCGGTTTTCAGATTCAGAGTATTTAGAAAGACGCGTGGTGATTGAACAAAAAATTCGCGACGCCTTTATCGCAAAGGGAGGAAAGCCTGTCCTTAAATTCCCGATCTATTTCTTCCTTGGGCGAAACAATCAATTCGAAAAGTATGAGGCGAATAAGGGCTACGTCATCCGCTTGAGCGATCTGCCAACGGACGCTGTGAGCTTCACGTACGGTGACAGCATGTTTTCGCTCAATAAAGATTATCGAAACGAAAAAGGTGAGGGCTACCTCAGCGATTTATGCCCGCACGTTTATAGACTGGAAGACTTGCCGGGCCTCTTTTCTCATGCGGACCTTCAGTCGCGGAATCGCCTGCATATTGAAGCTCAGTTATGGATCACACCTTCCGACGCAGTGTTTAGTCGCTGCGACTAAACGGCGCGTAAAGATGCACGGCAGTTAATACCCTCAAATGGCCTCTCGAGATCTTCTTTCATTTTTTTGATTCGAAACGAGACTTTTATAATCAATTTGAACTGAAGTTATTCTTCAATTTTTCCGATATTATAGAATGATAAAATTCCTCATATTTCTAACTCCGCTCCTTCTTTTTGTATCGACAGTGTCGGCTCACTCGGGCCGAACCGATTCGTCGGGTTGCCACCACGATAGGAAAAATGGCGGGTATCATTGTCATGGAGGTAAGGCTGACACCAATGAGTCCCGCGATATCGCATCCCAGGATGAGGACGTTGTATTCAACCAAGAAAGCCTGAAGATTCACCGACCCAATTGCAAATCGGCGAAAGGCTGCACTGTCAATTGTGTGACCATCAAAAGATCCGAAGCTAACCGTCGAAACGGAGTTCCTTGCGGCACCTGCGGCGGGTAAGAGTTCTAACGCAGTGTTTAGTCGCTGTGGCGAAACGCTGCGTAATGTGCGGTTGTCCTTCGGCGACCCGCCGATAAAGATGAACTATGAATTCAAGCCTCAGTCACATAGCCCTTCTAGTCCCCTCCGTCGAAGCCTCGGCCAAGTTTCTCAACACCCACGGCATCGAAACGGGCGAACCTGAAACTTTCGAATCCGAAGGAACAAAAGAAATCTATGTCGGCTCGTACGCCACGCAAAAGGGCCTCTTACTACTTCTCGAACCCATTTCCGAAGGCCCTTACAGAAACGCGATGACAAAGCGGGGACCCTCTGTCCACCACGTGGCGATCGATGTTCTGGACGTCGAGGCGTTCACCAAAAACGCACGAACCTTAGGTTGGATGCTTCACCCGATTTCCGAACAAACCATGAAGCACAAAACTGCGTGGTTTTTTTTTAAAGGCATTCCCACACTGATCGAAGTTCAGCAGAAAAAAGAGCTCTCTCGAAAACCAGCCAAAATTTCGAAGTTAGAACTTCCGCTTCAGCCAAAGCATATTCCGCTTTTCGAAGGAATCGGGCTGGGTGAGATCGTATCGCCCGGGGACGAGATCCGTCTGACTGTCGACGACTGTAAGCTTTCTTTCGCTCAGCTCGCAGATCGGTGTTAGCTTCTGGAGTCAGTTCTAGAAAAATCGAAATCCGGTCTGGAGCTGATTCAGTTTTCAAAACAGGCCGACCCGCGATACTTTGACTCAAATGCCTGAGTCAAAAACTTGCGAAAGCTGCGGCCGCGAAATTGAATACCGGAAGAAGTGGGCTCGCGACTGGGACCAGGTCAAGTATTGCAGCGATAAGTGCCGGCAGAACAAAAATAAGTTCGATTATCGTGACGCGATTTTAAGTCTGCTCGCCAAAAGGGATGCGGGTAAAACTATTTGTCCCAGCGAAGTTTTGCCACAGGAAGAAAAATCGAATGCTGTCATGATGGAGCACGTCCGTCGAAGTGCGCGGCTACTTTGCAATGACGGGAAGATCGACATCACTCAAAACGGAAAGCCCGTCGACCCCAGCGATTTTCGCGGGCCGATTCGACTTCGACTAAAAGCGTGAGGAACCTGTGGGCGTATCGAAAACGTTAAAAGAAAAAATTAAGAACCTCTCGGATGATGACCGCGATCGTCTGGTGCGTATGGGCTGGGAAGATCGCACGACGTTCGATGTGATTGAGCTTCAATTTGGCATTAGTCCAAATGACTTCGTTCGATTTATGCGGACCGAACTTTCGGCAAAGGCCTTCGCGTTGTGGCGAAAGCGTGTTCACGAGCAAGGAAGCCTCAAAAACGAAAAAACGCGCGGTTTCAAAACCACGCGTTTTAAGAGCTCACGACAATCCGTCGACGGAATTACGAAGGGTAAGAAAAAGTAGTGACGCCTCTTTTCAGCGCTGGAGGGCGTTGCGTTCTAGAATTCTAAAATCATCTTCGCGGCTTCCTGGTGAGAGGCCGCTTTAACAAAAGCGTACGGCTTTCGTTTTCTAACGGTCAAAACGTTAAGTGGATCGCGCCCCAATAAAGAATGGGATCAAACGCGGAACTTTTATCTGAAATTGGGCGTTATGCTTATTGAAGAATTTTAAAATCTGTGGCGTGCAGTTAAAATACGTACGAATAGCTCACGCTGTAAGTGGTGTTTTTCTTTTCTAGCTCTTGCGGGGTACCGGCAAAGGACAGGGCCTCAAGCGCGATCGTGGTCGATTGTGAAAACGAAAGGCCGAAACCGTGGCCTTTTGAAGTGCGAAGGCCACCAAAGAATCCAATGTCGTCGACGGCCTGATCGCTAAATTGATCGACGTTAAAAAAGTAGGGGACTAGGTTCGTCGGATCGACGTAGTAGCCTTTTTGTCGGCTCCACTCGGCGCCCACGCGAAAATAGGAAAAGTTTAGTTCCACTATCGCTCGTAAGAGTTCGCCCTCCAGGGCGTACGGATTTTTACTGAGCGGTGGCATCTTTTCGATAGAAAGGTCGAAGCGAATAGAATTGCCTTGAGTCGACTTCGATGACTGATACCCAATGCCGAAAATATTTTTTCGAATGGTGAGGCTGTCACGGCTTCTCACTTCGATCGTCGAAGTTGAAATGGCCTCGTTGCCGCCGGTCGTGCGGGTTCCAGAATTATTTTGCTCGTTATTAAAAAAAAATGTTTCTGCGACATAGGCCAAAGAAAATCCCGTTGAACCAAGTTCATACAAAATTCCCGGCGAGACGACCAAGAACTGACCATTGAACTTCACGCGCTCGGTGGTTGTTTCGCGAGATTCGTTCACGATGAATGCGTAGTTGTTGGTACCCTCGAACTGCGCTTGAGCGTACAGAAGCCTCAGTCCCACTGAAAAGTCGCGGCGAAGTCGAAACCCGACAAGCGCTTCCGCGGGGACTGTTACAAGCCCCAAGGTGGAATCCGAGACCACATTGCTGAAACCGACCTCTTGAAACGAAGACGTCGTTTTCTTTTCACCCATTTGTGGAGAAACGGCGATCTCCCACGTGAATGCTCCGGACCTTCCCACCTGGCCTGCATTCAAAGAATCGACCTGAGTCGAAATTTCGGCCGTCGAGTCGATGAGGTTCAAGACCTTTGAAGTCTCAAGATCTCGATGGAGGTCCAGGGAGAAGCCCAAATACTTTCTTGCGCTGGCGGCAGCGGGATTGATCAGGCGTTGATCGGGGCTTGTCGGTGCTGTCGAGACCCGAGCCTGGGCTTCAAATGCCGCTAAGGAACTTAAGAGAAGGGGGAGGAGCGTGGAGAGAAGAGCAAAAGCAGTACGCATCGAATCTCTATCCTGGGTCGTGGATCGCGCGGAGGCAAACAGAATGGTTGTCGAGTCTCGGCATTTTCAACACACTTAAAAGCGATGCGACGGTTTGCTCTGCTTCTTTCATGTTTTGCGTTTTCGGGCTGTGCTCTTGAGCGGCCGACGGGTGACGTCGAGTCATGTGATGGCTCGCTGAGCATCGAAGAGGCAAGTCCCACAGTCAGTACCGTGACGATCAGTTCGGGAAGCAAAGTCGGTCAGCACTTGCTGGTCGCGAATGCGATGATTTTAAAGTCGATCATGGTGAGAACTCAAACCACCGGCCTGACGTCACTGAAAATTTCAATCACCCCTATGGGTTGGACCGAGCTTCCTGAATTCAAAACGCCGCTGAAAGAGTTCACAGTCACCACGGGTCTGACAACGACGGCGACTCAAAAGTTATGGATACCGCTTCCGGAACCACTCGAGCTTGAGAATCTCAATCCGACTTATGGTACCGACATGACCTACTTTGTCGCGTTCGAGCCTACGGGCGGGTCCATGACTGTGGATGTCGGCACGCGCCAATATGCGACCACATTTCGACGCGCGTATCGTCCCACCGGAGGGACCTATTGGGATATCTCCGACGAGCAGAAAGCCATGACCATCGGTCTGAGCGGCGACGCGACCTGTGGGTCAATGGCTGGTCTTTAGCAAATTGTCGCTTGGGAGCTGGTCCGTGCTGGTGTGATCGCGGCGCCTTCCCCTTTTCCGCGACACGCGCGTCCTGCGCTCGCCGCAGCGGCTCGGGCCTTCCGGGCCCTCGGTCCGCGTTTACGCGGACTTCCCGCTTCGGAGGTCGCGGAAAAGGGGAAGGCGCCGCGTTCACAATCGGCAACGAAGGCAGTCCCTCGCGCTTACAATTTTTTCCAAAACCGATTGCTGACAGTGTCTGGCTTGGTGGTCGTGGTATAAGCCCCGGTGGGTCTTCAAATCACTGGGAGTTTTATATGAAATTGTTTGCGGCACTTCTTGTTTCTTTTTTCGCGTCGTCGGCACTGGCTTCTGATTTTGTTTCGGAGATGGAAAAGACGTTCAAGCGCTATTCGCTTTGCTCGCCGGACGATTCGGAGCAGTTTTTTGCTGATCTCGAATTTCGAGATATGGTTGCTACTCTGAAAGACAGCCAAGAGCGTGGAAAGAAATCCCGAATTGAGATCTTGGACTTTAATGTGAATACTGTTCGACTTCTGGATACGTCGATCGGTTTTGAATGCGAAATTCGAATCGATGGTTACGACGGCCGCTGCTACTCGGCCTTCTGTAACTAAAGCCGCGTCTTAATGCTGTGGGACAATTATCGAGAAAAACCAAACGTCTTCGTCTTCGCCCAATGGTGGCAAAGGACTTCGATGTTTGGAAGACAGCTCATCTTGGAGTGAATTCACCCAAAAACAAATGGGATCGTGGGCCGCAACCAGCAAAAGAACTCACGCGCGCAAAATTCAAAAAACTTTTGTCCGATCAGAAAAAGCGTCGCGACGCCGACACTTACTACGATTTGGGTGTGTTCGATTCCAAAGGAAACTTGGTCGGCTTTGCATCGGTCATGGAAGTTGTTCGCGGGATTTCTCACGCCGCTTACCTTGGCTACCGTATCTTCAATAGCTATTGGCGCCTTGGATACGGGAAAGAGGCCGCCAAAGCCATGATCGATATCGCTTTTAGGGATATCAAAGTCCATCGGTTGGAAGCGGGGATTGAGCCCGGAAATATCCGATCTATCGGACTCGCAAAGTCCTTGGGAATGCGGCGAGAGGGCTTGAAAAAACGAGCCGTCTTTTTGCGAGGAGAGTGGGTCGATCTCACTATGTACACTCTCACCAGCGAAGACTTAGGACTCAAGTTCAATACAATCGGAGTGAAATTCAAACGTCGGCGCTAGTCCGTCGCATAAGTTACTTCCGCGGCGGTGTCGCTTCGCGGCAGCAGGATTCGACGGCCGATTTTATTCGCTCGCGATCCGTTGTAGGGTCGACGCCTTGGATAAACTTCGAAAACGTAAAACAGCCGAGCCATGTCCTAGGTGTTTCTTGCACCTCGAGCGCTGTATTTGCTCTCACATTCCCAGTATCGAAGTAAAAACAAAGCTGGCGCTGGTGATTCATCACCGCGAACTGAAGCGGACCACAAATACGGGGCGTCTTGCGGTGCATGCGTTGGTAAATTCCGAGATGATTGTTCGGGGGAAAGACCGATCGCCCTTGGATTTGTCATCTATTCTTGCGGACGAGTACGAGACTTATGTTTTGTATCCCGCCGATGACTCCGTCGACATCGAGTCCATGACGCCGAAGAAACCGGTGCAGCTGATCGTGTCTGACGGGAACTGGCGCCAGGCCGGGAAACTTCATCGTAGGCATGAAGAGCTAAAACATCTTCCTAGAGTGCGGATCAGCGAGAAGAATTTGGCGGACGCCAATCTTCGGAAAGAACATTTCAGCAATGGGTTCTCGACTTTAGAAGCTATCGCTATTGCGATGGGATGCTTTGAGGGTGAAGAGGTTCGTGCGCAACTTATGGCCCTTTATCAGGCGAAACTGCGAGCGACACTTGAAGGTCGCGGCGTCAGCCAGATTTCTGTTCCAATTCTGAAACCTTAGATCGTACTTCTTTATCACTTGCGTGGACTGGGAAGTCGATTCTAGGATTTTAACACTTATGAATTTAAAAGCCTTTTTCTTAACAGCAGTTTCGCCTTTATTTTGGTCGGTGATCCTCCTCGGCACAAGTGGCTGTGCTGTCTTGCACAAGGTGCAGTTGGGGCAGATTGATGCACGCGATGATCAAAAACTTATTCCGTTTGAAATTATGATGAGTGAGACGGGCGTGAGCGCTGAAGAGATCGGTGCCATCGCGCGGGCGGCGCAGACGAACGGCGGCGACAATGCAGGTAATCTTGCGACAATAATTGCGTTGTTTCAGATGGGACCACAAACAGGAAATCCAGTTTATAGCGAGCGATACGCTGAGAAGTTGATTTACGCTTTATATGAAAAGTGCCCGACGGGGCGAATTACGGGACTGATGTCGATCCGTGAAACGCGAAAGTATCCCGTAATTTCCGGCGAGATCGTTAAGGTGACCGGCTTCTGCCGAAAGACCGCGAAAAGTTTAAACGAAGGTACGGGCGAAAGTACGGGCAAAAGTAATGGCAAAAATGGAGACACGTAGAATGTATATTGGAAAACTTTTTTTAAGTCTCATGGCCGTTGGATTTTTTTCGGGCTGCGCCTCGGTAAATTCGGTCTCTTTGACACCAATTCCGTCCAACCGAGGGACAGTTGTGAAAGCTGAAGTCACGAAAACGATCTTCCTCGCATTTAATTTCAACAATGATTTCATCGACGACCTTGTAACTGACCTAAAGCGGCAGTGTCCCAACGGTGTCGTCACGGGAATTCTCACGAAGGATGAAACGATCGCCTACGTGATTGTTTTCAAGAAACGTGTCACCGCAACAGGGTTCTGCAATGCGAATCTCTGATCGAATTAATAAACTCCGTCTCTTTATTTTTATGCCGATTTTGGTGCTGTCATTCGTCGGCTGTGCGCACTCGGTTCACCAGGCTCACGTCTCTGATTTCGAACCCTACGCGCCGATCGAAAGTGGCGAAATAGTAAAGGGCTATGCAGAGCAGTTCGTTATTTTCGGCTTTGTCGGTCAAACCGATTACGTCAATCAAGCGTACGCAAATTTGATGCAAGCCTGCGGCGATGGGCGCATCACGGGAATCACAACTCAGATGTCGACAAGTCTTGGGTTTTTCTCGTGGACGAACAAAGCCCTGATGCAGGGCCTTTGTATTTCCAAGCAGTGATTGATTTTAGTTTAACGATTTCACGCAGCGAAAGCTGGCCGAGGAACTGAGATTGCTTGCTTCCCCGTCGAAGTCCGCAGCAAACAGGCCGGGCCTATTAGCTGACGAGAAGTTTCCACCGCGAGTTAAAAGCTTCAAAGTCCGTGCGCCAGACTGAATGTATATCTGGCCGATGGCGTTCGAAGCATGGGTCAATGCCGTCGTCGCGGGCGATATCCAGTTGAGAGAAAAAGTTCCTCCGCCCGAGATTACGATCGAACTGACCGTTGAACTGACGGCCACCGAATCGATATCGTAAAAAGTCGATGCTCCAGGACCTGTAAAAGATATTGTACTTCCTGCCGTGTCGATGGCGATTTTGTCGCGGGCATTTCCGGAAAGATCCCAAACTACGTCGCCCGTTGATAAAGTCAGAGTCCGGCGCTGCTCTTTGCCGGCGCCCCAAGCGTCGCCACTTGCATTGCCGGTACCGACGTAGGGGTTTGATCCATCATTTGCACTTAGTAGCAGACTTCCTGTGACGGCAAAGCCGTCGGCGACGGCAGTCCCTGAAATCGCATTGTCAGAATGATTCGAGTAGAGCGTTCCTGTTCCCACCGTTAACGAGCTCCAGTTGCTCGCTACAGACTCGATATTTCGTGCGACGGCGGCCCATTGAGCGGCTGAGATAAGACTGTAGCCCGAACCAAGGCTTGCACATTCGAGCATTGCGTTGGCGTGTGTAATTCGAACCCATGGGATTCCGTTGGGACGTGATTCTGGTTTGTGAAGTGTTTCGTCAAGTTGAGCTGTGTAGGCATCGAAGACATCAGAGCCTGCGTTGGTTTCGGCTTTCATCTCATATTGAGCAATGCAGAAGGCCGCAGTTCCCAAGGTTGTATTTGCCGGTACAGTTACGAAGTTCGTTGGGCACGAAGGTGCGGGAGTGGGTGTTGGTGTTGGTGTGGGTGTGGGTGTGGGTGTGGTGCCTGGACCAGCTACGAGCGGATCCTGGTCGAACGAAGCTCCGCACCCGACCACGAGCGATATTGCCAAAAGAGCTGCCACTTTATGCGTACGGTAACCACCGAAACATCCCATATGTAGCTTATCGGGCTCCACACGTGGTGGCTTCAGGCCAAATTGCTCATGAACGTTAACATGGCGCAAAGATTTGATCTGTCGTTGAGTTGGGCCGTCTCAAGGTGAAACGAATTCAGATTTAAATGTATCAATCAAGATTTACGCACTCGCCGAATGTCGGAACTGAGGCTCGTACCCCGGGAAAAGTTTCTTCAATTTTTCGTCGAAGATTGTCGGCGGAACTTGCTTCACCGTGGGTGACGAAAACCTCCATCGGCCGCTTTTTTTGACCACGAAGCCAATTGATAAGTCCGATCGAATCCGTATGGGCAGACATTGTGTCGAGCTGAATGACTTCAGAGAGGACTGGCCAATATTGACCGTGAATTTTTATTTCTTTTGCACCGCGAACGATGGCGTCGCCGCGCGTGCCGCCGGCCTGATAGCCAACAAATAAAATCGTGTTTTTGGCATCCGGTGCCAACGACTTTAAATGGTGAAGGACGCGGCCACCTGTGGCCATTCCGCTGGCGGCGATAATAACTTTCGGGTCTTTGTTGAGATTGAGTTCAACGGATTCTTCCACGCTCGCAACGGTTCTAACACCATCACAAATTGCATGAGCTTCGCTTCTGTTGATTCGCGAGTCCTCCACGTGCGAGCAAAACACATCATTGGCTTTGTCTGCCATGGGACTATTCAGAAAAACCGGTACATCGGGTATCGAACCAGCTTTTTTGAGGCGATGGATATAGTAAAGAACTTGCTGAGCCCGTCCGACCGCGAAAGACGGAATAAGCACCGTGCCTTTGCGTGCGATGGTTTTCAAGATTGTTTCTGCAATAACTTTTTCTGGTTCGATCTGTTCGTGAACGCGGTCGCCGTACGTTGATTCGATCACTACAAAATCAGCACCTTCTTTGAAGTCTGGAGCCTGAGTGATCGGGTCATTGTCTCTTCCAAGATCTCCTGAGAAGACGATGCTTTTCTTCCCGTTACTGATGAGAATGCTCGCGGCCCCAAATAAGTGTCCAGCGGGGTGGAATGAAAAAGTGAGCTCATTGTCACCTGACTTCAATGTCTTTTGTTCGCGCCAACCAAGGGTGGAAAAAGAAGGCATGGTGTCGGTCGCGTCTTTTTGAGTGTAAAGCGGAAGAGCTGGAGCGTGCTTGGAAGTGCCGTGTTTGTTTAAAAATCGTGCTTCTTCTTCTTGAAGATGGCCAGAGTCTGGCAAAAGTATAGCTGCCAGATCTTTAGTGGCGGGGGTTGAAAAGATAGTTCCATTAAAACCGTTCATACGAAGACGCGGTAAGTAGCCGCTGTGGTCAAGATGGGCATGGGTCAACAAAACTGCGCTGATCTCAGCAGGTGGCACTTGAAATGCATGCCAATTTTTCAAACGAAGGTTTTTGTAGCCTTGAAAAAGACCGCAATCGACCAAAATTTTTAGATTTCCCTCGGAGACAAGATAGCGAGAGCCGGTGATTGTTTCAGTAGCGCCAAGAAATTGAACTTTCATATTTTTGTCGTCTCTGCTTTTCCGTTTTCAAATTTTGTTATGTTCGCAATTGTTGTCGTCGCGATGTTCGTCAAAGCTTCGTTGGTCAGAAATCCTTGGTGGGATGTAATCAGCACATTTGGGAATGTGATGAGTCTAGCAAGAAGATCGTCATTCACTCCAGTTTCTGAATGGTCGCTAAAAAATATTCCGGACTCTTCTTCGTAAACATCAAGACATGCGCCGCCGAGTGTTCGAAGTTTTAAGGCTTTGATCAGACCTTTTGTCTCGATCAAACCTCCGCGACTTGTGTTGATCAAAATTACGTTTTTCTTCATTTTGTCGATCGCTGGTGTGTTGATGATGTGATGAGTTTCCGGCGTCAGGGGGACATGAAGTGAGACGACATCACTTTTTTGTAGAAGTTCAGTGAGCTCGACGTAGCGCACGTTGTGGGACTTTGCCCACGTTGTGTCGGGCGCCGAATCGACCGCAAGAATCTTCATTCCGAATCCATTCATGATTTGGCAAAAAGCTTTTCCAATTCGCCCCGTGCCAATCACGCCGACGGTTTTTCCAAAGAGATCGAAGCCGACAAGGCCATCTAGGGAAAAGTTAAGATCATGAACACGGTTGTGGGCTTTATGAATTTTCCGGTTGAGCGTTTGAAGCAGGGCGACGGCGTGTTCGGCGACGGCGTGGGGGGAATACTCGGGAACCGTAATAAGTTTGATATGAAATTCGCTCAAGGCTTTTGTGTCAATGTGATTAAAGCCCGCGGATCTTGCGGCCACCAGGCGCACGCCTTGTCCGGCTAACTTTTCAATCACCGTTCGATCGACACGGTCATTCACAAAACAACAGACGACGTCGCAGCCGGCGGCGAGGGACGTCGTGGTTTCATCGAGTCTCGCTTCGATGAAATTTATTTCGTGACGGCTGGCATTGGCAGCCAAAAATGTGGAACGTTCAAACTTCTGAGTATCGAAGAAGGCAATTTTCATTTGTCTTAAGCTTCATTCGTCGCCGGAATTACGAAGTGCGCGATAACGTAACCAATCGCCACTGATCCAAAGCTGATGAAAAGTAAAGAGATCGCAATCAGGCGCAGAAGTCCCACGGGCTGATTCCAGCGCCGTGCGCCTCTAACGCAGACGCCGAGGAGGCGCGAGCGCTCGGCAGAGTTTGGCTCCGAAGCTTTTGGAAAAGCCAACCAGCACATAGGGTAAAGAAAGAAACCAAATCCAAGGCACACGGAAACTATCCAAGCGATGCGCACCAGAGTGACGTCGACTCGTAAGTCGCTAGCTATGCCGGCGGCGACTCCTGCAATTGGTCCCTTGAGTCTCATGAACCGAGGAGACACTGTTTCGGAAGTTCGTCCGGGTACGGAAGTGGTAATGGGCTCATTGGTCATTTCGTCCTCGTTTCTAATCTAGCGTTCAATCGTAAATTCAACTCGTCGATTCGCTTGGCGTCCCTGGTAGTTTCCGTTACTTGCAATCGGTCGGCTGGGTCCATAACCGTTGGCCTCGATCTTCAAGCCATCAAGCTTTTCTATTTCGATCAAAAAGTCGCGGATGGCATTAGCTCGGCGGACACTTAAGTCTTTGTTGTAAGCCACCGGACCCACAGAATCTGTGTGTCCATCGATTGTGAGACGAACAAATTTTAGCCGTTTAAGTTCCGAAACAAGACCTGCCAAAATTATAGGAGTATCTTTGACAAGTCTCGCAGAATCGAATTCGAACAAAATGGTACCGACCGAAAACTTTTCGGACGTGGGTTTGCTCACTTCCGTTGCCGCCACGGCGATGGGTGGCGGTTCAATGCGAACGACGTGATCGGTTTCAGATTCTGTTCTCCAAGCCGGCCCAAACGTATAGTTGAGTCCTGTGTAAAGGCGCCAGTCCGGCGACGACACACCTTGGATAAGTTCTGTCCCGCCACCGACGTGAAAGGCGAGTTTTTGCGAGAGATCATGTTTAACACCTAAGAGAAATTCGGCCGATGTCATGTCTCTTGTGGGGTTCACGCCTTGTGACTGTGCAGGTAAGGCTCCAAAGATTTCGGCGATGAGCTTCGTGTCTGCATCTTCAAAAAGATAGCTCGCGGCTACAGACGCGATAACTTGGTTTTTCATGGGTTCGATCAGTGACGTGGCGATGGCAGTTCCCGAGTTTCTAAAGCGGTAACCCAGGTTGAATGCGGCCGAAACGTTGTTGGTGAACGTTTTGTCGGCGACAAGCTCGACATTATAAGTTGGTCCCGGGTCAGAGCCTGCATAGGGATCGTTTCGTGTTCGATGCAAGTTGACGCTTCCAACGGCGGCGAGTCCGCCACTGTCGCCGCCAAGAAACCTTAGTTTCGAATTGAAACGAAGTTCAGTATTTCCCGTGGACGAGAAGTCACCGCGAACGCCTGTGCGATTTTCCACCGACTGCGCAAGCACCGAAGGAACGCTAAGCCCAACAGATAGATTCTCTAAAATGCCAAGTCCAATGCTGAAATCAGAGCTGCTAAGGCTATCGTTCAACTGGGTTCGGCTTTGCGTCCCCGAATCGACGTAAGGGAGTGTGTTTGTCGCTGAATTAAAAAATCCGCCAAGATTGAAAATACCGGGTTTGAGCGTCTTTGACGAGTGCACAGTTACGTAATCGAGGCCGTCGGTCACTGGATTAAAGTTTTGAGTTCCAACACCCACAATATTCGCGGGCGCGAGTGTCGGAGCGATTAAAATCGCGATGGCACTGATGACAGTCGCATTAACGCGAGCCGAACGGAACAGTTGGCACTTCAAGATTTTCAAAGGTGTTAGCTCCATTTGGTGTTAAATGAAGGCTAACGTCACCAAAGCTTCGCTGACAAAGTTTTTAATTAAGATTCCTAAATTGCGCAGCGGTTCGAACCAGACTGCAGCTCGAAATTAGAATCCGATAGCGGTTTCCATCCGCGAGCGAGCAGATCCTGGTATGGTTTTCTGGGAGTAGCCTCAGTCGTCTGGGTTCCCACATTAAAGAAATAGTCGTTTCCGGATTTTCCGCACTCGACATCAGCCAAAGCGTTTGGAGTTGCGCCGGCAGGTATTTTTCTCCACAGGAGTGTCATTGAGATATGCTGCCTTGGGCCCTGAAAATAGGTGAGGTTCATTGGAAGCCGCGTCTCACTTGTCATTCGTATGACTTTAGAAGAGCACGCAAGCTGGGTCGGGTGAAGGCCTTCGTTTTGTACGATCGGTTCGAAGACTCCAAGATCGTTTTGAAGACTTAGGGTCGAGCCATCATCCGACAAGAGAGCCAGTTGGTAGTCGCCATCCGTATCGCCCCGGCCGAGTTGCAATCGGCTGTTGAGGTTCAGTGCGAACCATTCATTCAAAACTTGTCCGTTCGAATCAGAAATAACTTTTCCATCGTCGGTCGCAAAGCCGGTCGAAAAAATGCGAGTTGGTACGAAGATGCGACGGAGGAAAAGGTCGGCGTCGATCATTTTACCTTTACTGATGACGTCGGTACTTCGTGTGTACTGGGGGCTTCCAGGTTCAAGGTAATGAATTGAACCTTTAAGGCCCGATGTCGCGCTAATAATATTGTCAGGACTAAATGGATCGCAAATTGTGGGAGTCGGATCTTCGACCGCTCCTTGAGAGCCGTTCGTGTCGGTCAGATCGCTATACATTCTGAATTCAGCCGGAGAGCAGGCTGCCAGCATTCCAGTGACAGATAAGATCATGCAGATTCTTGAAACATGGAAATTCTTGAAATTGTTCATTGGTAACTAATTGAGCAAGGGAGCGGCCATAACGAGAACCAGTGTTCAGAGGACTTAAGTCCGAGAAAGTGACTAAGTTCTAGTCACTTCTCGGAGGATTGGACGCTAACGATGTCGAGACTATTGGACGTTCGTTGGTCCCGGAGTGATGACGACATCAACACGGCGGTTTTGAGCTCGTCCAGCGGCCGTCTTGTTGGTTCCGAGAGGTTTTGAGAGACCATAACCTTCGGATGAAACATCTGCATCTTCTAACCCATTGAGTTTGAAGTACGATGCAACAGCGCGTGCACGTGTCTCGGACAATGTCTGATTCTTCGAGCGATCGCCCGTTGAATCTGTGTGCCCTTCAACTCGAATTTTCGCCGCTCCAAGATCGCGAGCGACATCGGCCACTTTAGCCAAGATGGGAAGTGCTTCCGGTGGAAGGTTGGCCCCGCCGCTAGGAAAGCTCATCGTCTTGAGACGAATAACAAGATTCTCGCCTTGCTGATAAGCTTCTGCTTCGCTCTGCGTGAAGCCGCTTCGAGCTTTTTCCAGTGCCTGTTGCACACCGATAACGGCTCGTGTGCGATCCAAAGCCTGTTCGCTTTGATTTAACTCGCGGTCTTTCGCCATGAGCTCTTGATTTTTTGCACGCGTGTCTGACTTCGCAAGTTCAGTCTGACTTTGCTGAAGTGTGACGTCGTCTTTGAGATCCGAAATCTGACGAGTCTGCATCACCATTGAAATAGCAGAGGCTTCAGCCAAATTTTTGGTGCTGCTGGTTTTTATTTTTTCCATCACATCAGTCAGCATTTTGGCATCGGAATTGGCTTTTGCGACAGCTGCTACAGTGCCGGCGGGATTCCGCACATTTGTTGAAATAATCGATTCAGCGTTTGCCACGCTGAGCTCGGCTGTTTTCAATGTTTTCGGAGCACGTTTTTCAGCGCGGTCATTCTTTGCGCCGTTGATTCGAGCCTTGGCGTCGCCGAGTTCCGTGATGACAGTCGCTTGACGCTCAAGTTCAACGTACCGGCTTTGCATTTCCGTCATGTCTTCGGTGTCGACTTTTGAAAAATCGTCCGCATTCTTAATCACTTCGCGGTCAATTTTGCTCCATGCCGATTTTAGTTCGGGGTGAGAAGCAGCGCCGGCCTTCAGAGCCATCTGGCGATCATCGAGGAGTGCCGTCGCTTGACTGCGGCGACCTTCTGATTTTTTTATTGCGCTATTTAGGTAGCCACGACTCATGCGAAGATCGTCGATGATCTCTTCCTGCTTCTGGCCGCTGGCGAGATCCGACTTTGCTTCTTCTAGAGACTTGATGCTTTTGTCGTAATCGTTAAAAGCGAGAACGTCGACATCGCGACTTTGCGCTTCTTTTAGATCTGTCTCCATTTTTGCAATTTCTTCTTTTGGATTGGCTGAACTAGATATATCCGCTTTATTTACTTTCGAAGCGCAGCCCGCAACCGCGAGGGCGAGTGTCAGCGCAAGAGCTGAGAACTTAAGACTATTTAATTGTTTCATTATTTTTCCTATTAATTATTAAATTTACAGTTCGAACGGCATGGAGACGCTGGCGATCCATGAGCTTGCAGTCATGTTGACGCCGCTCAGTCTTTCGCCCGGATTGAAGGGCCCGAGCTGCTCAAGCGTCACTTGGTCGTACTTGAGATTTTGGTACTCAAGATTTACGCTGACGATCGCCACTCGGAATCCGGCACCGACCCGGTATCCGTGAGCTTTGTCGAACTTAAGATCTGTCCCCGAACTTGCATTCGGATTCAGCTCTCCACCAAGAATGTAGGAGCCCCAAACGCGAAGACCAACGATCGGCGTTTGAACACCGACAACAGGTCCCCAGTTGGTCGCCGTCGATGTCGCATCGTAAGCGACGGCTGAGTCCTTAAACTGCGGCATCGAGTAACGTCCGTCGACTCCGAGGAATACGATCTCCATTATATGGAAGCCGAGCCGGGCGCCAATTCCCAAACCGTTGCTGCTTCCTGTCGAGTCCGACAGCGGTGAAGGATAATTAACTTTTGTTTCCCCGCGCTCATACGTGATCGCTGGTTCAACAAACAGTCCGGCGCCTTCAGCGTTGGCTGCTGTACTTGTGATCGACAGAAGCATAAAGACAACAAGTGTCAGTGCTGTCGCGAAAAGTTCTTTGACGGATCGATTTTTGATATTGTGGCGTGTTGTTGGTGTTTTCATTTCTAATCCACCTTGTTTTTAAGCTCTGAGGCTTTTGCTGCGGCGTCATCGGTAAGACCCTTTGCTTTGCTTCCGACTTTTTTCGCGGCGCACTCCATTTTTCCGTTCACCATTTCGCAGGCTTTATCCTTCACGTTGCGATAGCCGCGCTTAGTTGAATTTACAGCCTTGTCCGTCATGACTTCAGCTTTTTCCATTGTTGATTCTTCAGCGTGCGAAACTACACCGATCGTAAGGCCAAGAGCGAGGGAGAGAGCGAGATGTGAAAACTTAGGTTTGAATTTCATGTTGTTCCTTCTTCATATTGTCGAATATTTGTCGAAACTGTTTTCTAGAGCAGTCGTTTGTTTCTTCGACCAGAAACAAGACTCGTCACCAAAGATATAGCGGCAAGAATCAGGAATACGAAAAGAAGGATCTTTCCAATTTCCACTGACAGGCCTGCAATATTGTTGGCACCCAGCACATAAGCGATGATTGCAATGATAAAAAACGAAATAGCTGCTCGAATCATTTTGAACCTCCATAAATTGATTTCGGAATCAAGACACACAAACGCATCTGAATCTCATTCACTGTTTAGCAATTCCAAAGCCGTAAACAGAGTTTGCCTAATCGTCGACACAGCATCTGAGTTAAGAGCGTACGAATTGTGAACGAGTGGTTGTGGAGTTTTCGAACTTGCGCTAAGAATGTGTTAAGACATTTTCGAGAATTAGAATTTAAAAAGGTAGGTCGATAGTGATGACTCAATTCAAAAAACCCCACGTCGTGATCGTGGATGATGATGAAGAAGTCCAGAATCAGATTTCGACGTTCTTCGAAGCTCGCTCTTTCAAAGTGTCGAAATTCTCAGATGGAGAGACGACGCTGGAAGCATGGGTCGAAGACGGTAACAGCTGGGATGTTGTCGTCAGTGATTTGCATTTGCCCCGTATGGCAGGAGCTGAATTCACCGACAATATTCACAAGCTAGATCCCGAGCTCCCGGTTATTTTCATTGCAAATCCGAACTCTGCCGAAACAGCTGCGGAAATGATTGGCCGAGGCGCCTATGATTTTCTCGTCAACCCAATCTATTTTCCGCAGCTTCTGATCTCTGTTGAACGAGCGATGAAACTCAAGACGCTGAAAGGTGACATCACTTCACTTCGTGAAGTCGTTAAGACCTCGACCCGTTCACCGAACGGAATCATCGGACGAAGCCCGAACTTTCTGGCCGCGCTTGAAATTGCAAAACGTGTGGCTCCAAGTAACGCCAACATTCTCGTGACGGGTGAGAGCGGAACGGGAAAAGAAGTCTTCGCGCGCTACATCCACCGCGAAAGTCCGCGCGCGAAAGGTCCTTTCATCGCGATCAACTGCTCAGCGATTCCCGGGGCACTTTTAGAGAGTGAACTTTTCGGTCATGCGAAAGGTTCCTTCACGGGCGCGATTGAAAAGAAAGTCGGTCTTTTTGAAGAAGCCCAAGACGGAACTTTGTTTCTAGATGAAATCGGAGATCTAAGTCCTAGCCTTCAAGCAAAACTTCTTCGTGTTCTACAAGAGAAGAAAATTCGTAGAGTCGGTGAAAATCAGCATCGTGAGATAAATGCGCGAATTATCTCTGCAACACACAAGGATTTAGCCGTTGAAATCGCAAACGATAATTTTCGGGAGGATTTATTTTACCGCCTGAGCGTTATCCCGCTTGTGATTCCACCTCTGAGAGACCGAGTTGAAGATATTATGCCGCTGGCTGAGTGCTTTCTAAAACGGTTTTCTCTAGAGAACGGATCTCCGGCGAGATACTTCTCAAAAGACGCCGTGAAGTATTGTCTCTCGAATCCGTGGCGAGGAAACGTGCGGGAACTCGAAAATGCTGTTGAACGCGCTGTGATCCTTTCGACGAAACCTGAAGTGTGCGTGGGCGACTTCGGACCTTCGCTGCTCGAGTTTATCAGTGATTCCGTGAGCCGCGTCGAGAAAGAGGCTTCGGATGAAGCCTCAGAGACGGCCTCTGGTTCTGGATTGAATCGTGGTGGTGGCCACAAATTTGATCTCGTCTTCGATGGCCATCTTCCGACGCTGCAAGATGTGACACAGAAGTACATTGAATTTGCTGTGACGTTCAATGGCGGTGCAAAAGACCGAACGGCCCGAGATTTGGGGATTGATCGAAAAACCCTCTATAAGCGGCTTCAAGTCTAAGTGTTTTGGGCCTGATTCTTCGGGCCCCAAAAAAAATCCCGTGATCGACGTCGATCACAGGATAAAGTAGAATTGAGAAAGCGACCTCGGCGGACTAACGTCGCCGGGGATTTCGAAGCCTAATGCTTACGACGAAGCATCATTGTCAAAATACTTCCAAGTGCAACGCCAGCTCCTGCGGCGTAAGCCACAGCGCGGAAGGGATGGTCTTCCACGTAAGTTCGTGTCGACTTCACGTACGTGGTTGCTTTGTCAGAAACTTCCGACATCGCAGCGCCAATCTGATTTCCAGCGTCTTGAGTGAATTTTTCGACGCTCGTACCAAACGAAGCCATCGAAGTGTCGTGGTTTGCTCCGACAGAACCGCGTGAAGAGAGGCCGTTCAATTTTGATTCAGTATCTTTAGTAGTAATTGCCATGGGGTGATTCCTTTTTTTTTGCGTCTGATTTTGCAGTGAGAACAGGCTTTACGACTTGAGGTTCTTTTTCATACCATCAGTGACGGAATCTCGAGCGCCTTCAAAACGCTTTACGATGTCTGAGTACTTCTTATCGAACTGATCTTTGTTCTCGCCGTACTTTTGTTGCACAAGACCTGCGATCGCCTTCGCATCACCTTTGGTTTGGTCGAGTTCGTCGGAAGTAAGTTTACCCCAAGCTTTCTGAACCTCGCCCTTAATTTCAAGCCACTTACCTTTTACTGTGTCTTCGTTCATCGTCATTAGATCTCCTCAAGTTCGTCGCAAATAATTTTGCAGATCGTATTGCACCCAACTGCAGAGCAACACTCCGGCCAACCGCAGAGTGCACTTCCTTCGAGTTGAGCGTGAGCGAGCGGGTTCAGTGCGGCTTTGAGGAACGTCTAAGTTCGAAAAGTCCACTTACTCGTGATGGGTCGTTTTATTTCTTAGCTGTGCTGCGCGAGAGGCTTGAGCCGACCTTGGCTGCTCGAAAACCGAGCGATGCGAATCTCGCAGCAGGTGCGAGCATTAAAGCGGCAGGGCCCATGGCGAGAGAAATTTTAAATTCTCGGTCGGCTTTGTTGAGGCGATTGTAGTCGGTTGAATCATCCGCTGAAATCCGCGAGATGAACCGCTCGCGGGCATTTACCATCTCTGAATAGGTATAGACAGAATACCCAAGGCCGCCGGCCACACCCACGGCCGCACCTGCTGCGACTTGCCCAGCGATGGGGAGTGCAAGGGAAGCGACGACAAGCGGTAGGCCGATCGCTAATGTATTTCCAAGTTTCCGACTTTCATTTACCTTTAGAAGAGAAGTCGCAAGTCCGCAGTCTTCGGGACTTTCTAAGAGCTCTGCTTCCACGTGACTGGTATAATCGAGAAGTTTCAAACCGGCGGCGATACTGTCATGCCGACTTCCGTCTTTCGATATTTCCTTGATGGCGTTTTCAGCGGTAGCGCGGTCACTCCGAAGGTGCTCCCTCATTTTTGAGATGGCCCGCGCGACGTCGAGTTCACTTGAATACGACTGCGAGAGATATTGAAGAATTGGATTTCGACTTAAGAGTTCGACATACGTTAGTCCGTTGGTGAATCTTGCTGCGAGAAGTCCATCGTTTTCAAACTTTGCAGCGTCTTCTGGCTTTACTCTCTTCTCTCGGACTTCCAAGGCCGTCGCTTCACGCATCTCGGCTTTGTATTCATTTAGGATATCGCCGGCCACGATAATTTCGCTGAAGTTGAGTCTCGACCAGTCGACCTCTTTATGTGTTCCCAAAGAATCCAATTTTGAATTGAGTTTGGGTTTTGCTTTTTTCATGAGTGTCGCGGCTTGTCCGGTTGTTTGCGCCAGAGCAAGATTGATTCGAGCTTTTTTGACGAGGGGAGTGAGTTCGTTTTTGAACCAGGCTTCGGTATCGCGGCAGCCGATATCTATCTTAGGAAGGCGTCCCGTGAGGCAGTCTTCGCGCACCGAAAGCTTCAGTTCTTCAGCTTCCATCGATTCGAGAATTCGCTTTCCTACGCGCTTTAAAAAATCATTGGAGCTGCGTCCTTTGGAGTCTTGTGATGGTATGACTCGCTGAAAAAGTCCCGTCTTCGGTCGTCCAGTAAGGAGGCGCGGATCTTGGCAAGCCTTTGTGAAAATAGATTCTTCGTGGGGCTTTGACGCCTCTGAAGTTGCATTTGAGATCTGATGAAGTTGGGTGGCGAATTCATTTGAAGAAATGTGTCCGGGCTCTGTTTCGCAGAAACCATAGAACTCATCAGCACTGGCAACAGGTGCGCCCACAGTAAAATGGATAAGTGAGCTTAACAAAAGAGAAAATGCAAAAGCCGAAGCTTTTGGAAGCTGCTCTCTCTTCAGCTCTCTCATTTGAGCTTTCGAATTTGCCATATGAAACTTGTCGGATTTTCCCGCCGCAAATTAGCGTCGGCGGGGTCGAGACTGGACCAAGATCTACTTCAGATCTTTGAGCTCGGATCTATTGGTGATGATCTTGTGAATCAGACCAAACTCTTTGGCCTGCGGAGGGTTAAGCCAAGTATCTCGGTCGAGGGCTTTTTTGATATCCTCGACCGTACGGCCACACTCTTGGGCATAGAGATCGATGATTCGATTCTTAGTTTCAATCAGATCGCGAGCGTGGATCGCGATGTCCGACGCCGATCCCGTGAGTCCGCCGCTCATGAGCGGTTGGTGAACGAGAAATTTTGAATTTGGGAAAGCGTAGCGATCTTCTTTTTTCGAGCACAAAGAAATGATCGAACCCATGCTGGCGGCGAGGCCAGTAACGACTGTGACAACTTTTGGTCGAATAAATCGCGCCGTATCGAAAATCGAAAAGCCCGAATAAACTTCGCCACCAGGGCAGTTGATAAAGAGATACACGGGTGCTTCGGCGTCAGCGCGCTCGAGAGCAAGAAGTTTCGCACAAACAGCGTGGGCGAGACGCGCATCGACAGGCGCATAAATCATCACGATGCGAGCTGCAAAAAGTTCCAGTTCGATAGGATTAGGAAGTCCCTTCTCACCCTTGGGTTCTTTTTTCTCTTGCGGCTCATCATCGTTCAAAAAAATCGACTGCATCACGTCTCCAAAACTGTCGTTCGAAAAATCTTAGCCGTCACACCCGTGTCGGCGCTCGGTGGACCGAGCTCGGAACTGCTCCAAATAGAATGCGCGCGCACTGATGCGAAGTCAGCTTTGATGTTGAGCTAGATCGAAATGCCTAGCCATTCGACGAGCGCGGTCGAGCCCCATACGGTGGCCATGGTTAGTGCCGTCCAGTAAGCGATGTTGACGAAAACAGCCGCAACTGAGACCCAAAAAAGTCTTCGACTGGCGAACAGAACTGCAAGGGAAGCGAACAGACATAGCCACGCTGGCGCAGCATTCGAGAACGGAATCGGAAGAGGAAGAGCCAACAGCACGCCGTGGATTGCGATCATGAGCCCTAAAAAGCGAGTGATTGAATCGCTCAGATTAACGTTCGATTCAGACTTCAAGTAAGGCTTTAACATTACTTCAAATCTCGCCAAAAACTCGGCCGCTTTCAAAACACTATCGGCCGGAAGATTGACGGCGGCCAATCTCTTCGGAAGCAATACTTTTTTGCCAAGAAGAAGTCCGACACCAGAAACAGCAATCGTAAGACCTGCCGGCGTGGACAGACCAAAAAGAGGGATCGGTTGTAAGAAAGGGAGCGTAAGGAGCGCTGCAGCAAGTGACGGTCCCTGAGCCCCGACAGCCTCTAGGAGTTCACCGAGAGAAATCTTGTCTCTCCCAAAAGAAAGGTACGAAAGCTTCAGTGTTGCTTCAGCAAGTGGATCGCGTGCTGCTTTCGGCGAAACAGTGGGTGAATCAGTGGGTGAATCAGAGGGCGAATCGGAAACGGAAATGTCGGTACGAGTCACAATCTTTTGAATCTCCATTGGAATTATTAAAGACCTTAATAGGTTTCTTGGCGACTGACACCTGTTCGAGGTAGTCCCAATGCGTTATCTCACTCGGGGGGGTGTTTGTGAATTTTAAGACTTTTGCCGCTGCATTGGCTTTTGTCGTTGGGGGAATTTTTGTCGTCGGTTCTATCGGCTGTTCAAAGGCTGATGACACTTTTCTCACGGGTCCGCAAAAACCATCCGCGCCTGCGCCCGACACCGTAGATCCTGACTCCACAGATTCCGAAGACGAAAATTCCGCGGACACTGGGCCGGGAAATACTTCGAACGGAAACACTGATCCGGGTCCTGTAAGACCGCCGGTGACAGTGAAGCCCGACTACCGATTTTTTTGCGATGATGGCTACCCGCCGTATATCAGTTCAGTTTCTTCAAAAGCCTCTTCGTCGGGATTCGGCGCGGGACTTCGTGTCGGTCTTGCAAATTCCAACGGATCTTTTGATCCCAATGGTCCAGCTAACTTAGAGGAGCACCGGCTGCCTCAGTTGGTTTCAATTCCTGCGTTCGGTAAAGCACGACTGCTTTTTTCGGCAAAACCTGTTGTGGGCGGCGGCCGAGTCGGACTTGGCCTTCGGAATGTTTACGTCGCCGACACAGACGTTTCGACAAGATCGGGTGTTGCGAAGAAGATCGCTCGCGAAATCGATGTGGACCCCTCACTTCAGGTTGTGGCCTCTCGCGAGGGGTACGGTCTTCGAACCTTTGGTGTCAGTGATCAGGGAAAGTACCTTCTCATCGGGACCGTTGATGGCTATCAGCTGATGGACGCGGTCACATTGCAACCAATGGGCTCCGTGAAAGTAGGCGCGGCGTCACGCAATGTGAATCCTTCGCTTCGCGAGAGCGACATGATTTTTTCAGTGACGAGGCTTGATGGATCGTTTGTTCAAACAACTCTTTTCTCACTCACCGCTGGTTCTTCGGGCCAGGTTCGAAGTTCAAAGACTTTGGAAACGGCAAGATCGCTTCGGCGTCCACTGATCGCGGTCAGCCCCGTATCAGGAGAAAGCTTCGCTGCCATTGATTCGAAAAATAAAATTCGGGTTGTTTCGAGCGGTGCGGTTCGGGCGTCGTCGTTTGAAGTTCAAAATCTGCCGAAAAAAGGAATGTTTTCTTCCGCAGCCGCATTTTGGCGCGATGGCGTGACCGGCACTCTTATGGCCGCGGTCGGTTTTGAGAATATCGAACGAGACCCGACGTCGGGAGTTTCGCTTCGTTACAAAATCGTACAAGTTTTTGTTCGCGTTCTCAGTCTTGATGAATCTAAAGTTTTAGCGATGACAGAGACTGAATTAGATTATCCACTGGAGGCGCGCCGCGTGATAGAATCGGGCGTTTTGGCTTCGCGCCGTGTCTCTCTAAAGGATCTTCGCAGCTCGCCCGATGGGCGTGAGGTCTTTGCTCTATTTCCAGGTGGCCTTTCGTCAGAAATATATCGGTTGAAAACGAATTCGTTTGATCGGGTCTCGCAATATGGTTGTGGCGAGTTTTCGATGGGAGTCGAGCCGTGAAGACGTCGCTGGTTTTTCTTTCGGTTTTTTCGGCTGTCGTTCTTTCGACCTCTCAAAGCATCGCGAAGACTAAAGCTGAAAAGCCCAATCTTGATTGGAGCGCTCAGGCCGAATCAGAGCTCGTTATCGATCGACCAGCCGAGATGAAGCGTGGCGGCAAGAAAAATAAGAAAGCACTCACTGGCCAGGCGGAAGTTCTTCCCACACCGTCAGCGATAGCCCCCAGCGGAATTTTGCCGACGCCGGCCACCGTTCGCGCAGAGGTTCAGCCATTTTCAACAGCGATCGAGCGCACGGCACTTCGTTTTGCTCTGACCTTCGAATCTTATCAGCCGCGGGGCGCCGGCCAGTTTGTATCGGGCGACACGATTGATTACGGACGACTTCCAAGCGGACTATTGGCTCAAGCTGATCTTCGCTGGCTTCCATTCTCGGTGGGTGCTTTCAGTGGAAAGACCGTCAATCTTGGCGGCTACACGGCTTTTGGTTATTCAAGGCAAGAAATGCCGCTCGTCGCACCCAGCGGATTTCGCTATGACGATGTGGCCCTCAATACACTTCGCTACGAAGCCGGTGTTGCGGCAGGTGTTGATCTATCATCGAAACTTAATCTCGAAGCTCGCTTGGGAATCGGTCGTTTGACAGCGATTCAGTCGTCACGCTTTACGGATCTCGTCGGCACTTTCCATCGCCCGTTTGCGGCGCTGGCGGTGGATCTTTCTTATCACATTGTTCCTCGCTTTGCTTTCATCGCGTCGCTGGCTCATCGCTCGGCGCTTTCTGAGGGTACGGGAGCAATGACTTTTGATCCGCTGACTGTTTCCGGAGGTTTTCTTGTCCAAGTACGCTAAGGCTCGCTCGCTGTTCGGTCAGACCTTGTTTTCTTCAGTTTTGATTTCATGTGGTTTACTCTTCGCCGATGCCGCATCGGCGCTGGTTCTTTCTCCGCAAGACGTTGTCGACATCGCTTTAAGACAAGCCCCCGATGTGAAGACCAGTGAGCTTCGTGCTCAGCAGGCCGAAGGCGTAGCGGAAAGACAGCGCGGTCTCTATGATCTCATTTTAAAAGTGAGTCCTACCTACGAGTACACAGAAGCTCTGACGCTCACCGGGACAGGAAACCCCAGCGATAAAACATTGACCGTCATGGCCTCGCTCTCGAAGCGACTGTCGACCGGCACAACAGTCACGGTCGACTACAATGGAATTTCTCAAGAGTCTGTTTTGAGTACCTTCACCAGCAACCTTCGTCGTCCCAATGCGGCCTTGAACGCAGTGACGCTTTCAATTCGCCAGGCACTTTGGAGCAATATCTTGGGTGAATCGGATCGTGCGATTCTTGATACGGTCGATGCGACGGTGTTCGCAGCGAAACTTCAGCGCGAAGAAGCTCTTGAAGAAGCCATTTTAAGTTCACTCAATCTTTTTTGGAATGCCTATGTCGCTGAAGTTCAGTTGAAAGAAAATACGGCCGCTCGCCAAAAGTACGAAGAGCTTGTCAAAGCTGTGCGCAGAAAAGCGGGCTACAATCTTTCAACACCCGGAGAGCTTCCAAGACTTGAAGCCGAGTTCGAGGGCGCCGATAAGAACGTAAAAGTATCGTCGGCTCAGTACTTAGCAAGTCTTGATAATTTGAGAACAAATCTTCAACTTGATTCAACGACACCGATCACGTTCAAGATGCAGGCGACCGAAGCTGCTGAAATTCCGGCAGTGCCCAAAATGGCTGCGGTCGACATCGCACAACTTCGGCCTGTTGTGATTTCAAAGGTAAGTTTCGAAAACGCAGAGAGAAATAAAAAATCTCAAGATAGCATCAATCGTCCGCGTCTTGATCTCGTTGCGCGGGCGCGCTCGACCGGCGTCGATGAAACAAGCGACATGGCTTTTTCGAAAATGACCTCGGCATCGCAACCCACGTATGCTCTGGGAGTTGAACTTGAATGGCCTCTGGATTCTTCGCTTTACCGCGGAGCACGGGCCGAGGCTGAAGCGCTTTATCAAATTTCACAGATCGATTTCAAACTTTCGCAAGACCGCATTCGTGATTCCATAGCCAATGCCGAGCGCACAGCGGTCGCTTACCGAGACAGCGCACTGTCTTCGATCGAAATCGTTGCTAAGAGGACTCGCGTCGTGAAAGAGCTTGAGACAGCGTATCGACAGGGCCGTACGCCGCTGGTTGAGCTGATCCGTGCGTTCAACGACCTGTTTTCATCGCAGCAAGAGCGCGCGCGAGCGGTTGGAAACTACATGATTGCTTTGAATACTTGGGCCGCCGTGCGCGATGAGCTTGTGAAAAACGCGAACTCTGGTTTGGGTGGGAAATAGATGATGAAATTTTTGAGGGGACTGAAGATGAAACATAATTTCTTAGGTGCGATGGCCGCCGTCAGTTTTTTATTGAGTGGCTGTGGTGATGTCGGATCAGTTTCAAGTTCTGAAGATGCGCGCACACAGCAGGCGAAAGATTCAAAAGCGCTGGAAGACCTTTACAGCGGTGTTCAAGGCGTTTGGGAAGGAAGCGTTTCCAATGCTTCGATTGGTCTTTCACCATTCAAGGGCGAGCTTTCGATCTACGTTTACTACATTCAAGACGGAACGAATTCGGACGGAACTCCAAGGCTTCGACCGACACTTCGCGGACGTTTCCGTCCGGCCGAGTTTGTGACAGAGACAGACGACATTATCTTGGTTGGAGACTATGATCGTTCAGGGCGTCTGATCATGACGGCTCAATCGGCGGCGGCTTCTGCGTCGGGAGCTGGGTCGTCCGGTGTGCCAGCGATTTTGTCACTGCGCGGATCGATTTCGCAGGGAAAGCTTAACCTCGAAATTTCGCGGCAAGGTGGCGTTTGGGGATTTTACGAGGCGGTGAGGGTCAAGTCTTTCGCATCGGCGCCGGTGGCGGGTGCATCGTCGGAAGATCGCGAGCGATTTGAAAAAATATATGGCCCCATCGAAGGTCGTTATTCGGGCCGAATGAAATCGCTGAACGGCAACGACTACATGGTTGAAATCGCACTCGTCCTTGTTGAGGGTGAGTCAGAGTCTGGTGTTGCCACAGGACCAGTGTTGACTGGTTTTTATCAGCGTCTCGACGGGGGCAGTGGGACAGGTTTAGAGGCTGCGATGGATGTGACCTACAACGCGCAGACGGGCGATATTTACATGCGAAACGTTGCCGGAAGTGGCGTAGGAACTTTGTCTTTGTCGGGAGTTCTTGTGACCGTCCAAGGAAAGAAAACTTTACGAGTGAAAGCTCGTAACAAAAGTTCTGTGCTTGGAAGTATTGAGGCTGTTCGTAACTAGCTAGGCTGGAGGCGGCCTCTTTATGGCAGAAAAAGTTCGCGTTCTTCTTTTGTGGGAGCGCGACAATAATCCCTGCGACCGAAAATTTTGAATCGGTTTTTTGCGATCAAATCATAGACGGCGTCGCGAAGTGCTTGAGGGAAAAAAGCAAGCGCGCGCGCGAGAAGCGCATAGCCTCCGCCAAGTTCTTTTAATGCTTCGAAAATCGCAGTGCTTTTTCTGAAACTCGTGCCGGTCTTCGTGCCAGAAGTGGAACCTTCTGCTAAATCAGAAGCCGACACTTCCCGCACGACAATGACAGTATCCAGATCTTGAATATCGGACGCCTTTAGTTTTGAAAGTGCTGTCGTGCCTTGAAGAGGCGCAAAGCGAAGACGACGGTTCGTATCGCGCTCGATCAAAAAGTCGACCACGCCGCTACACAGACCGCAGTATCCATCAAAAAAAACGATGACCATCTTAATCCACCATTTTCAGTGTGTGACCTGAGAGTGTGATTCCAAGAATCAGAAGCCCCAGGACAATGCGGTAAACGCCGAACCAGAAAAAACCGCGCCTCTCGAGAAAGCCGATAAATGATTTGATGGCGATGATGCCGACAATGAAAGAAGCGATGTTTCCGACGACAATCACGGGAAGTGTTTCAAGATTGAGGCTATCGCCCATTTTAAGAAGCTTATAGCCTGTGGCGGCCGTGAGCGTCGGGACGGCGAGGAAAAAAGAAAATTCCGCCGCTGTCTTTCTCGTAAGACCCAGCGCCATTGCACCTGCGATGGAAGCTCCGGATCTTGAGACCCCGGGGACTAAGGCCAAGCACTGGGCGAAGCCAATGAGGACTCCAGTTTTGACCGGAAGCTTAAGTCCGTCCCGCTCAAGCGAGGTGTTTTCAAATCGGTTGTTAAGTCGGTCTAAAAATAAAAGAACAATTCCGCCGATTAGAAGTGACCAACCCACCACGGAAACATCACCCAACCAGGAGTCGATTTTTTTTCCTAAGAGAAGCCCGAAGAAAGCAGCCGGTACGAAGGAAGCGAGAAGAAGAACGTAGACCTTGGGCCCGGACTTCATCGCTTTCAAAATTCTGTCTCGGTAGACCACCAAAACAGAAAGGATCGCGCCGAACTGGACAATGACCGTGTAGTCTTTAACGAAGGGATCACTTTCGATTCCCATGAGTGCTGAGCCCAGGATTATATGGCCCGTTGAACTCACCGGAAGATACTCGGTGAGTCCTTCGATAATTGCTAAAATCAATGCCTGCCACATTTCCATATGGTTCAATGATAGCCATGAAACGTCTTAACGACACACTTTTTCTTGAAGTTTTAAGAAGTCGAGCGCAAGGCACTAGGCTTGAGACGAAAGCTTTTTTTTCAAGCTTTCTTGACGGAATCACAACTGAACCTCACCACATGATCGTTCCGATCGATGATCACATGGTTCATCGCGGTGATGCGGTGTTTGAAGCAGTGAAGTTTCAAGATGGATTTGTCTACGCCCTGGATCGTCACTTAGAGCGTCTTGAAGTTTCGATGAGAAATATCGCGATGCCAGCAATGGTTTCAACAGATGAGCTTAAAAAAATTATTCTAGAAACCGTTCGTGCGAGCGGTCTTACCACAGGACTGATTCGACTCTTCATAGCCAGAGGTCCCGGCGGATTTACAACAAACCCCTATGAGACCATCGGCACGCAAGTCTACTGCGCGATCACAACGCTAAAATCATTGGCGAAAGAAAAATATGAGAACGGCGTAACGGTTGGCTGGTCCTCGGTCGCCGTCAAAGAGGGAATGTTCGCACGAACAAAAACGTGCAACTACCTTCCCAATGTCCTCATGAAAAAAGAAGCCCTCGATCGAGGTATCGACTTCGTCGTAAGCCTCGATGAAAAACAATTCGTCGCCGAAGGCTCAACAGAAAACTTCGCAATCATCGACGGTCACGGCCGTCTGATAGTCCCGAAGTTTGATCGAATCCTACGAGGTATCACGGCCGTGCGAGCTTTGGAATTGGCCGAAGAGATCGGGATCGGTGGCGAAACAAAACTCTTCACCAAAGCCGACGTAGAAAACGCCCGAGGCGCCGTGATGCTAGGAACAACGCTCGACATATTACCAATTGGAAAAATCGAAGAAAATGATTCCTCAGCACACGACTTTGGCGGAATCGCCAAAGAAGTCCGAGCACTACAAGAAGCCTTCCAAAAAGACCTGACGACAGGTCCACTGCGCACGAAAGTTAAAGACTGAATTCCAATTCGCCAGCGACAGCGAAGCTGAAGCGAAATCGAAAAATCTGATACTTAAAAAAACTGTTCGGCGAAGGTATAAGATCGCGGCGCCTTCCCAAGTTCCGCGACCTCCGAATCGGGAAGGTCGCGACGACGCGACCCGAGGGCAGGAGCCCGAGCCGATTCGGCAGAGGGCACGAGGCCCGTGTCGCGGAACTTGGGAAGGCGCCGCGACCACAACTTCAATCTCGACAGCAGTTTTTAAAAGTTCAAGTTCAGTTCGATTTCGATTCAGCTTTCAAGCAAACGCCTGCGCTACATTGTAGCTCCGGTTTAACCATGACTTCGCAAGTGCCCATCAGTCCGCCTTCGCGGTTGGCCTCTTGATCCATTTCGGTGATGACTTTAGTGAGGTCGCTAACAGCGGCCTGAGCCTTCATTCGCGTCGATTGACTCATGATGACGTATTCGGTTGGTCCGCCGCAGGATTTTGATCCAAGAGGGATGGCTTCACAGTCGAGTGAGACTTTGCAGGGAATATTGTTTTCGGCGATCACGCGGTCGAGATCGGCGCGGTAAGCGGCGCGAGTTTGCTTCTTTTTAGGAGCTGGCGTGGATCTTAAGGCGTGCGCGTCGGGTGTCTGCAAGCTTTCAAACGAGATCAGAGCGAGAGTAGCTACTATAAAAGTTGATAATGAGACTAGAAGCGACATTTTGGAACGTCTTGATTGTTTCATGACCTAAGTTCATCATTCGGGTAGGGTTTAAGACAATCAGAACTTTCTTCAGGGGAGTATTTTAAGTGATCGCCGATATCCCAGCTAAAGATGACTCTGGTGGCTCAATTCCGAAGTCCACTTCGAATCCATCGAATCGTCGAAAGCGCCAGCGAATGAAAGACCGCGATTCTACATTTTGGAAAGTCTTAAACGCTGCCCTTGAACTCGATTTTCGAAAAGGGAATCTCAAGTGGACTATGTCCGAGCTTTCCAGAAAATCCGGCATCACGCGAAGTTTAATTTATTATCATTTCGGTCGATCTAAGTCGGCGATCTTGAGCGAAGCGATCAATGTGATCGGCGAAGAAATTATTGCGACGGGTCCCGATCGTGTGGCTCTTTGGCGCGAGGGGAAGTGGGCCGAAACAGTGAAGCTTTCGCGCGAAGTCGCCATGCAGGCGCCGCATCTCTGCAATTTCTATTTGCTCCACCGTGATCGACCCACCGAAATCGGTATTTCGATTCGTTCCCTCGAATCCGCTTATCTTAAAAAGCTACAAAAACTCTTTCCCGAGCTTCCAGCAGCCGGTATCAAAGCACTTTTCGCCTTCTTTTTTGGAATCTGTTTTGCGCCGCATGTGGATGATGAAACCGTTCAAGTCGCGATTCAAGGATTGCGAAAGCTCACGCGGCGCTAGAGGGTGAATATCGGTATCGGATTTCATTCGTCAAAAAAGTGGCAAGCGGCGCGCGCGGCCGTTTCAAGCTGGTTGATTTTTTTCGTCATCTTAAGTTTCTCGGCGCCGCGGGGTCGACCGCTTGAGATCCTGCTAAAAGAAGAATCAGCGATGCTTTTTGCGGCGCTCATTTTTCTTATTTTTTCACTCGTCCTAAGTTGGACATGTTTTCGAATTTGGCGAGCGAGATTCGTGTTGGAATTTACCGCGATGGGCATCGTGGATCATCGCCGACTTCGGGTTCGAAAAATTGCCTATTCAGATATCGAGATTTTTTCGCCCCGTCCGGAGGCGATCTTTAGCCCGGAAGCGAGAATACAGCAGATTCGCGAGTCGTTTGGTCTTCGGGATCAAGTCGACATTGCATGTCGACTTCGAGGGGACGGGCCTGACTTTATTTTTTCCGAGCAGGTCGCAATTCCTGACCGTTTGGAACAAGAGAAAATCCTGTCACTTTTGCGCGAGAAAATCGGTACCTTCGACAAGCTCTACAGCGATCTTGGTGATGATGTCGGCGGAGACGCCAGCGAGTTTGATGAAACTCAAAGTTAGCTATGGAGAATCAAAATGAACGGAAAATTCCCGACCCTGCGGCCAAGAATTGAACAGAAGAAGTGCCAACGGTTTTTTTCTTCAAAAGATGATTATGAAAAGCAGCTAAAGCAGGCGCAAACCGAGCTACTGAAGCTTCAAAATCAATTGCACCTTGATGGTCGGAAGATGATCATTATTTTTGAAGGTCACGATGCTGCCGGAAAAGGCGGCGTGATTCGGCGAATAGCCCAGTACCTTGATCCACGTGGAATTATAGTTCATGCCATTGGAAAACCGAATGTCGTCGAAATTCATGAGCACTATTTTCAGAGATTCTTCCAGCGACTTCCGCAGCCTGGGGCGATTGCGGTTTTTGATCGCAGCTGGTATGGCCGCGTTCTCGTCGAGCGTGTCGAAAAAATTATTTCCCCCAAAACCGGAAACCGCGCCTACGGCGAAATCCTAGCTGTAGAAAAAATGCTTCGCGACGACGGCGTTTTAGTCCTTAAGTACCTTCTCGACATCAGCCACGAAGAGCAAAGAAAGCGCTTCAAGGAACGAATGTCGAATCCTCTGAAAGCCTGGAAACTCACCGAAGAAGACCTAAGAAACCGAAAAAAGTGGAACATCTACCACGCCGCCTACAAAGCAATGCTCCGAAAAACCTCGATAAAGCAAAGTCCATGGAAAGTCGTACCCGCAGACAGCAAATGGTTCGCAAGAGTTTTCATAGCGAATGACATAGCTGCAACAGCAAAAAAGCACTTCAACTATTAAGACTAGCTACAACCCTTGATTGAGGATCGCGGCTCCTTCCCAAGTTACGCGACCTCCGATTCGGGGAGGTCGCGTAAGCGCGACCCGAGGGCAGGAGCCCGAGCCGGAGCGGCAGAGGGCACGATGCTCGTGTCGCGGAACTTGGGAAGGAGCCGTGAGCCCAACATGTCGAAGGTCAGTCTTAAGAGTTAAGTCCGCTCCAGCCGCCGATTTTCTGTTTGTTCCGTCGGAGAGCGTAAACGAGGATTGCGATGGAGCCGATCAGCATCGCGACCGAGAGCCATTGGCCTCTGGTCAGGCCCAAAAGTTGGTAGCCGATGTGTGAGTCGGGCATTCTGAAGTTTTCGGTGGCGATTCTGACGATGGCGTAGCTGACGAGCCATATTCCGCCGACCACTCCTGGCTTTTGTGGTTTTCTCCAGGCGAACGCTGCGATCAGGAAAAGTAGCAGACCTTCGAGGAGGACGCCGTAGAGTTGGTAGGGGTGGCGTGCGGTCAAAACCGGCTGCAGCGCCTGAACGACAGCTTCGTTTTGGGTTTCGGTCGCAGAGATTATTTTTTGAATCACGACCTGGACTTCGTTTCTTGCAGTGCCGCTGGTACGAACGCGCGAAACGATGTCCATCCAACGTGAACTTTCAACGCCGACGGCTTGAGCCGCGTTCGCTAATCGCGGAAGAAGGTCGGGAGCAGTGTCTGTGATTGATTTTTCGGCGTCGTGCTTTAACCACAAGTAAGCCTCTGTGGGAAATTTTACGGCCCACTTTGCGCCGAACGAGTCCGCAGAAGCGATCGGCCGACCGTAAAGTTCACCGTTCATAAAGTTCGCAAAGCGCCCCGCCATGATTCCCAGCGAGCCACCAAGAGTCGTGAGGTCTCCCAAGTTCATCCAATCTTGTTTGTTTCGTCGAGCGAACCAGACAGCGGCGAGAATAATTCCAAGCATACCGCCGTGACTGGCCATCCCGCCTTCCCAAACTCGCAAAACTCCCCAAAACGGAAACTGACTCGAGAAGTCCGTTAAGAGATCTTGGCTATAGAAAAGGGCATATCCAACGCGCCCACCGAGCATTGTTCCAAGAACGACGGCGAGTAAGTAATCGCCCAATTTTTCCTCTTCAAGACTTCGAGTTCCGTCGGAAGCGACGAGGCCGCGGCGCGCTATTCGCTGCATAACCAGGTAGCCGAGTAAAAAACCAGCGAGGTAGGCCAGCCCATACCACCGAATCCCAATGGTCTCGGTGAACTGGACAAGGAAGGGATCAAATTGATGAACCCAGCCTGCGAGATTTTCAGTCACTGCGATGCCTTTCGCAGCAGCCTCAGGACTGACCGAAATTTGGGCCGTAACGTTGTTGCTGGCGGCGAGTGGTTCCATTGTGGACTCCTATTGACGGGCTAGAGACGGGTTGGAGACGGGCTAGAGTAGTGGCTCGACTTTAGTGACTGTTTCTTAACGGTACTCAAAGCTTTACCAAAGACGCGGGCTTCGTACAAACGGGGTTTTCGCCTGACGTTAGAAGGGAATCGCGATATAAAAACGAGTGTCACACAATGCCCAAAGCTAAGGAGCTTTTGAACGTGGATCATACCGCACCCGGTACGCTGAAGATGCCTGTCGCGAATTTCACAAGTCGTCCCAATCTCGAGTTTCTGGAATCTCTTTACGACACTTTTAAAACTGACCCCTCCAAAGTCGGCGACGAGTGGCGACTTTTTTTTGAAGGTGTTGAGTTTGGCCAAGGTCTGAAACCTTCGGGCGAGGGAAGTGTCTCTGAACAAGTCGGCCTCTCGGCGAAGGATTTGGAAGTTTATCGCTACATCAATGCTTACCGAGACTACGGCCATTTCGAAGCGAATTTAAATCCGCTCTCGGAGAGTCGAAAATCTTTCCCCGAACTTTCGCCCTTGAACTTTGGTTTGACGGAAAGTGATTTCGATACGGTGTTCAACGTAGGAAGCGTCGTTGGACTTCCCGGTGCTACACTTCGCGATATCGTAGCTCACCTTCGTGCTTCTTACTGCGGAACTATCACGGTGAATGTTTCCGACGCCAATCCTGGTGTGAGAAACTGGTTTCGCCGTGAATTCGAAACGGGCCGCGAATCGTGGTCGATGTCCAAAGAAGATAAACTTCGTGTGTTTGAGCAGCTCGCGAAAGCTGAGAGCTTTGAGAAGTTCATTCACACGCGCTTTGTCGGTAAAAAACGTTTCTCGATTGAAGGTGCGGAAGCCGTCATCCCTATGCTTGAAACGATGGTCGATGTCGGTTGCGAACTTGGTATGGAAGAGCTCGTTATCGGCATGGCTCACCGTGGTCGCTTGAACGTTCTTGCGAATTTCATGGGAAAAGCCGCCGAGATGATCTTCACCGAATTCGAAGGGCACCGCGACGAGAACAATTCGTTCTTTGATGGCGATGTGAAGTATCACTTGGGCTATTCGGTCGATAAAAAGACCTCTAAAGGAAAACCAGTTCACGCTTCGATGGCCTACAACCCATCGCACTTAGAGGCCGTAAATCCGGTCGTTATCGGAATGGTGCGCGCAAAACAGCGCCGCCGCCGAGACACTTCGGAGAGAAAAAAAGTTGTTCCACTTTTGATTCATGGTGATGCGGCCTTCGCAGGCCAAGGTGTTGTCGCAGAAACGCTTCAGATGTCGCAGCTTCAGGCGTACACGGTGGGCGGAACTGTTCATTTGGTGATCGATAATCAGGTGGGGTTTACGACTTCGCCCGAGTTTGCGAGATCGTCACCGTATTCCAGCGACATTTCAAAAATGATCCAGACGCCCGTTGTGTTGGTCAATGGTGATGACATCGAGGCTTGCTGCCGAGCGATGACGATTGCTGTTAAATTCCGGCAGGAATTTAAGCGAGACATCGTCGTCCATGTCGTTTGTTATCGACGCTTTGGTCACAACGAAGGTGATGAGCCGGCCTTCACGCAGCCGCTCATGTACGAAAAAATAAAAAAACACCCAACGCCGTATGATCTGTATGCTCAAAAGCTCGTGAAAGAGTCGGTCATTTCGGACGATGAGCCCGAGAAGGTTTACAAGGCTCGCATCGAAAAACTTCAAGTGACTCTTGAGACGGCAAAAAAAACGCCGCCACCGATGAAGCCCTTGGCGTTTGACGGCCTGTGGAAGGGCCTTCGCCGTGCGACGCGCGAGGATTTCTCAAAAGACACCAACACGAAAGCTAGTAAGGCCGCACTTCAAAAAGTTGGCGAAATTCTGACAACAGTGCCGGAGGGATTTAACGTCCATCCGAAAGTAGCAAAACTCATCGAGTCTCGCGCGGGGATGATGAAGGGCGAAGGAAGCGTTGACTGGGGCATGGGTGAGCTTTTGGCTTACGGGACACTTCTCACGGAAGGGACTCCGGTTCGCTTCACGGGCCAAGACGTCATTCGCGGGACTTTTACGCACCGACATGCCGCTTGGTACGACACGAAGTCGGGCGAAAAATACACGCCACTTCGAACGATCAAGCCTGATGAAGTTGAATTCTGCATATACGATTCGTTTTTGTCGGAATTTGCGGTGATGGGTTTTGAGTATGGAAACTCATCCTCGGATCCAACTTACCTGACGATCTGGGAAGCGCAGTTTGGCGATTTCGTGAATGGTGCACAGATCATCATCGATCAGTTCATTTCCTCGGCCGAACAAAAGTGGCAGCGCATGTCGGGACTCGTTCTTTTATTGCCTCATGGCTATGAAGGTCAGGGGCCTGAGCACTCAAGCGCACGGCTTGAACGATTCCTTCAGCTTTGCGCGCAAGACAATATGCAGGTCATGAATTTGACGACGCCTGCACAATTGTTCCATGCGCTTCGTCGACAGATGAAGCGAGATTTCCGAAAGCCCATGATCGTGATGTCTCCGAAGTCGTTACTTCGACATCCGAAAGTGATCTCAAAAATCACTGACTTTACGGAAGGCTCATTCCAAGAGGTTCTTCCTGATTTGGCAACAACGGGAAAAGCGTCGTCCGGTGTTGAGCGCGCTATTCTTTGCAGCGGAAAAGTTTACTACGATCTTCTGGCTGCGCGCGAAGCTTTGGATGCAAAAGAGCAGTCGAAGTTTGCTCTTGTGCGCGTCGAGCAGCTTTACCCATTCCCAGAGCACCGACTGGCTCCGGTTTTGAAGTCTTACAAGGGACTTAAAGACATTGTCTGGTGCCAAGAAGAGCCAAAGAATATGGGCTCGTGGTTTATGATGAAACCAAAACTGGATGAGCTTCTTGAAAGCGAAGGTCTTGATGTCCCAGTTCGCTACGCGGGTCGCGACGAGCGAGCAAGCCCGGCGACGGGCTCTGAAAAAGTACATGCGACCGAACAGAAAGAACTTTTGAAAGTCGCGCTGACAATGAGTCCAGCGCGTAAAGGTGGTAAGAAGTGAAATCAGAAATCAAAGTTCCTGCGGTCGGCGAGTCTATCTCGGAAGCGACCATCGGTGAGTGGACGAAAAAGTCGGGCGAATTTGTAAAGCGCGATGAAATTATTTTGCTGCTTGAGACTGATAAAGCGAGCGTCGAAGTCGTTGCCCCAAGTGACGGCGTTCTGACCACCACGGCAAAAGCTGGGGACGTCGTAAAAATCGGCGCGACTGTGGCGATGATCGACACCGAAGGCGTTGCCACTGCGGGACTCGCACAACCTCTGAAAAATACGGACGCCGCTAAGTCTTCTGCCGCGCCGGCGGCACCGGCAGCGGCGTCATCAGCGGCGTCTATGAGTGGTTCGAAGTCGCCCAATGCCGAAGTCTTAAGTCCTGCTGTTCGCCGCGTGGTGGATGAGCATGGTTTGAACGCAGCATCGATTGCTGGCACTGGAAAAGATGGACGCCTCACTAAAGCCGACGCCGAGCAAGCGGCTCGTGGCGGCGGTGGGTCCGGCGGCCTTGGAGCTTCAGTGAATGGTGCTGTGAGTGCGGGTGCCGGCGGTGCTTCGGTCGCGACGGCTGTGGCGAAAGCGCCCGAGTACGCAGCAAAAGTGGCCAAAGGTGGCGAGCGACGTGTTCCGATGACGACGATTCGAAAGCGAATTGCCGAGCGTCTCGTTCAAGCGCAGCACACAGCCGCGATTCTTACGACGTTCAACGAAGTCGACATGACGGCCGTGATGCAAATTCGCGAGCGCTACAAAGATAAGTTCAAAGAAAAGTACGGGACCGGCCTTGGTTTCATGGGATTTTTCGTCAAGGCCTCGATCGAAGCTCTTAAAGAAATTCCTTTGGCCAATGCTCGTATCGACGGAACCGATATGGTCTATCACGACTTTTTTAATATCGGCATGGCCGTTGGAACTGAAAAAGGCTTGATCGTTCCCGTTATTAAGAATGCGGATCAAATGTCGATCGCTGAGATCGAACTTGGCATTAAGCATTTTGCGACGAAAGCTCGCGATGGAAAGATTTCTGTCGATGATCTTTCGGGCGGGACGTTCACGATTTCTAATGGCGGAGTCTACGGTTCACTCATGTCGACGCCGATTTTAAATGCTCCGCAGTCAGGAATTCTTGGTCTTCACAAAATTGAAGACCGCCCCGTTGTTGTCGTTAAAGGTGGGAAAAAAGAGATCGAAGTGCGTCCAATGATGTATCTTGCTCTCAGTTATGATCACCGGGTTCTTGATGGCAAAGAAGCTGTGACGTTCTTGGTTCGTGTGAAAGAAAACATCGAAGATCCGTCGCGGATCTTGCTCGAAATCTAGTTAGGTCGAGTTGAGGAAGACATATGGCTGACGTTTTTGATGTGGTTGTTATTGGTGGTGGGCCGGCAGGCTATACGGGTGCTATTCGCGCCGCTCAATTGGGACTTAAAGTCGCCATTGTTGAGAAGCGCGGCACACTTGGCGGAACGTGCTTAAACGTCGGATGTATTCCATCAAAAGCGCTGCTGGAATCGAGCGAGCATTACTCGATGGCTCAGCATGGTGAGTTTGCGCTGCACGGACTAAAGATGTCCAAAGTCGAACTCGATCTTCCAGCTCTGATGGAGAGAAAAGCAAAAATCGTCAAAAGTCTCACCGAGGGCGTTCAGTTCTTGATGAAGAAAAATAAGATCACCTACTTCGTCGGCGAAGCCGAACTTCAGACGGCTTCAAAAGTTTCAGTGAAGCTTTTGGCGGGTGAGAAAAAAGGGACTTCCGAAATCCTTGAGACGAAAAACATCATGCTCGCAACGGGTTCGACCGTGATCGAACTTCCGTTTGCGAAGTTTGATGGAAAGAAAATTATTTCCTCCACCGAAGCGTTGGAGCTTCCCGAAGTTCCAAAAAAGCTTGTCGTCATCGGCGGCGGTGCGATCGGTCTTGAAATGGGTTCTGTTTGGATGCGTTTGGGAAGTGAAGTCACTGTTGTTGAGTACGCAGCAAATATCGCAGGTCAGGCGGATCTTGGTCTGTCTAAAGTCCTAATGCGTGTTCTTGAAAAGCAGGGAATGAAATTTTCGCTCTCCACAAAAGTCACCGCGGTCGACACCAAAGGAAAAGGTGTTGTCGTAAAAGCCGAAACGGCCGACGGAAAACAAATCGAGTTTGAAGGCGATAAAGTCCTTGTGGCGGCCGGGCGAAAACCCTTTAGCCAGGGGCTTGGCCTTGAAAAGCTTGGAATTAAAGTCGACGGCCGAGGTGTCGTAGATGTTGATTCGCATTTTCGAACAAACGTTCCGAACATCTATGCGGTTGGTGATCTGATTCGAGGACCGATGCTCGCGCACAAGGCCGAAGAAGAAGGCGTCGCTGTCGCCGAGATCTTGGGTGGAAAACCAGGGCACGTAAATTACGACACGGTTCCTTGGGTGATTTACACGTGGCCCGAGATGGCTGCTGTCGGAAAATCTGAAGAGGAACTAAAAAAAGCGGGCGTCGCGTACCGCGTCGGTTCGTTTCCGTTCGTCGCGAATGCTCGTGCGAAAACCATGGGCATGACAGATGGCCAAGTGAAAATTATTGCCGACGAAAAGACAGACCGGGTTTTGGGCGTTCATATCGTAGGTCCAAGGGCTTCCGACGTCTTAGCCGAAGCGGTTGTCGCTATGGAATTTGGAGCTTCGAGCGAAGATATCGCCCGAAGTTTCCACGGACATCCGACGCTCTCTGAAGTGGTTCGTGAAGCAGCGCTCGCTGTCGATAAACGAGCGCGTCAGGGTTAGGCTTTTTAGTTAACGTTCACGTGGCTCGTCGTACCGTCGCCACGTACGAAGAACTGATCAATGCCTTGAGTCTTTTTAAGGACCGAACTCATTGACCACTCAAGACCTAAATCAACTCCAGGCACGGGATTTTGTTTTGTTCCCGTGTTGAGAGGGTCGCCGACCTTCACATTGCTGTTCAGAGTAAATCCCCAAGATACATCGACGTCTGTTGGAAGAATCGTAGCATTGGCCAGGAACTGTCCGCGAGATTCTGAACTTCCACCGTAGTAAAAAGCGACGGTGTAGGTGTGAGAGATCACAGTTTTTCCGTAGAGGTTTTTGGCAGAGATCGTGTAGCTCTTCGCCATTGGACCTTTCCAAGTTTCCATCAATCGCCAGTCCGAGAAAGCTAGGGGAAGTACGGACACTGTCTGCGTCTGAACATTTACGACGGGCTGATTATTTTTGATCACATCCCAAATTTTCGTTCCCAGAGTGACCCACGATTTGATGTCGCCAATATCGCCAGCCAAACTTGAAATCAGTTCTCCGATCGAGGGGGAAGCGGCGCTGTACATCACTGTGTTCGCGGTCCCATTGAGAAGCTCGAAGCCCGTGAGGCGCAATTCATCTTCCGTAAAGCCACGTTTGTTTTCTACAACAGAGACTTCTGCGATCTCAAAGTAGGAGGAGAGTTCACTTAAGCTTCGAAAGCCCAGCGCGCGCGCCGACTCTTCAGTGATGGCCGGCAGAGGTTGATTGTTTGATTCGAGAGCAAAAGATTTTGAAGGAGCGCTCAAAAGAAGCCCTGAAATAACGCCTGAAAGCACAGCAACTGAACCACTCAATAGAAGACTGAAGACGGTGACCTGTTTCATAAAAAATACCCCCGACCTAATGTTGAAGTCGGGTAACAGGTTTGAAGCAAATCAAGGGTTGGTGGGTGTAAATGTTTCCAGACCCTGGCTAAAACGGCCCATTAATAGCGGCTAACGGGGGCCAAAGTCGGCGATTGTTTACTTTTTAGGCTTCAAAGACGCCGGGTTTCGCGGATCGGTCTCGGTGCCCATTTCACTTTCTCGTTCGATCGCCAGAGCTCGTTGCCGATCGCCCTCTTCACGAAGTGAGAGTAAAGCAGGCTCGTACGCGCGGCGATCAAGACGGTACTGCTTTCCGCGGTAGGTGATTTCGCCGGTCGAGCAAAAAATGATCGCGTCATCCGCGCGACCACGAGGAATAACTTTAATCCGAGCCGATCCGGCGTCGGCCTGACTTCCAATAGGGTTCATCTTTTTTAGTCGCGCGCGGATTTCATCAATTCCAGCATGATTGGCGCAGAAGACGAATTCGGCATGATCCTCGAGAGGAACGGGAGGTGTAAAGAACTGTGTCGATGGATCGATGTAGTAGATCTTGTAGCGCGGGCATTTCAAATCCGCGGCCGCAAGTGACGCCGGAGATGGTTGGCTTACACTGTCATCGACGAAACTGGCCGAAGCGGTGTCGGTCACGACATCTTGAGCTGGATCACGAGAGGCTTCGTCGGTCGACGCGCAGGATGAGAGAAGCATCAACGTGCTCACGGAAAAAGCGAGCTTCAGTAGAGATGAGAAGCTTAAACTTCGATTTTCTAGCAAGACTGTTTTCATCCAGTGTCCTCCGCTTCTTTATAGTGTGACCCTTTTAGAGATTCTCCACAAGGGCCACACGAAAGGACGGTCTGGTTCAAATTCTGGCTCTAGCTCTGACTCTGGCGAGGCCTATGCCTTTGCTGCTGGATTCTTTGCCCAGCTGTTGCACCATGCTTTTGCTGGTACGTGTTTGCCAGGGAAGAGCGAGCAAGGGCCCTGAGCTTCTGTGGTGGGTTTTGCGCCGTTAAACAGGATGCAGTTGTTGCAGAACTGAGTTTTTCCGTCAGCGGCAGCACGCTTGGTCCACTTCTTCGTATCGACCTTCGTCGCGTCCGAATAATAGCCCAGAGTTTTCGCCAAGGGCTCGGACTCAGAGACGAGTGGTAGAGCTTTCGCCGCCTGCGCCTTTGCAGGAGCCGAAGTGAGGGTCAGCTTGCCAAGAGCGGCGGCTCCGAGAAGGCTTAATCCAGAAAATTTCAGGAAGTTTCGGCGTGAATCGTTCGTGTTAGACATCGTTTTCTCCAAGTTGCGTTCTTTAGGTCGGACCCACAGCGGATCTTGGCTATTATCAACTCGCTTTCATTTGGAGTCACGCGAGATCCTGTTGATGAAATCGACTTTCAGATCAAGTTCTTTAAAACCAGACCCATTGATCTCAGCTCAAAGAAGCTGATCGTAAGAACTCGACGAAGCTCCGATGGCTCTGAGGAAGAGAGCTCGAAACTGATCCGAAGAAAGGCCAGCGTCTTCGCGGTCTTTTTCAAGGTCGGATGAAATCAAGTCGTAAGCTCCAAAAACGAAGTACGTGTTTTTCATGCGACTCGTGTCCGCCAAGTACCATTTCAGCTCGTCGACGGTGATGCTTGGACCCTGATACGACAAAGTTTTGTTTGGAACAAAAAAGACCACGGGCCTTTCGGTTTCTTGAACGCGAGTCAGAAAAATTTCAGTGTGATTTTTCACGATGTGCCAATCGATCCCAAACTGAGGATAAGCGGCCGACCAAGGAACTAAATCAAAGCGCTCAGACAGCATCTCATAAATCCCAAGACGCGCCGACAGGCCCATAGAAAATCCCGAAGCGATGGGAAGCGAGGCGAGATCTTTCAGCGATACGATACCGCGCGAGTGTTTCACAATTTTTTTGAGCTCTTCGCTTCCGACCAGATCAGATTTCGCCAGAGCATTCGTGGAGTCTGGAAGCTCCAAAGACTGAAGTTTTTCGATGAGACGTTCAATGCTCTCGATCCGTTCTTTCGCATTTTCGCTGGGTACACTTTTCAGTATTTTGATGTGCTCCGCGATCGGCGCTGGCACCGTGAAATTTCCCGCTTTAGACTCTGCTAAAAATGTGTTTCCAAATGAGCCGACACTCAACATTCCTGTCAGAATGCCGATGGCCGACGAGTCGCTGCGCATGACGACCTCAAGATCGCGGCCATGACGATCAAGGTAGGTATTGATTTCTGAAATAGCTTTTAGGTCGTCAACACTCTCGATCGGAAACGGCGCCGACATCATGAGAAGGCCGATCACCGATGCCAGTTGCTCCATTGTTTTGTAGCCACTCTCCTCGATGAGCCACTTAGAAAAAAGTGGGAAAATACTTTCTCCGGTTCCGAACTTTGTTGAGGCGCAGTTAAATGGCGCGAGTACTGCCGTTTGAGGAAACATTGGTACGTTTCTAAGGCATTCCATTTGAAGTTGGGTTCGTCTATTTTCGTCAAAGTAATTTAACAAAATTCTGGGTCTAAAATTTGTCGCCGCGTCGGGAAGCTTTTCGAGTTCGGCTTCAAGCGAGGCACGCTCGGCGGGCTCGAACCGAAGCGGTCGTCCGACCGCCAATGACAAGTTTAGAAGGCCGGAAAGTGTCATAGTATTGATAGGGCCGCTAAATTTTGGACTTTTCTTTAGCATCAAAGTCAGGGCTTCGCGTTCATGCTCTGTGCCCACAAGCCGAACGAAGAGCCCTAGGGCCGTCATAACTCTCATATCATTCGACGGACGTCTTAGAACACTTCCGAAATCATCGTTCTCCGGTGCCGCAAGAACTGTGTCCGCTAATAGGAAATCCTTCATGGGTCTGATCGGGGTCGCGGCAAGTAGACCAGCACCTGTTTTATCTATGAACAATTTGTTGAGGTCTGTCAGCGCCGTCGCTTCGTTCAGATTTTGGAAATAGGCACTTCCAGCACCGTCACGAACTGGCATCGTGCGCATTTGTTTTACAAGCCCAACGACTCTCTCTGTCTTTAAGTCGATCAGCGGGCCCCCGCTGTTACCGCCAATGAGAACGCCTTGAAACCGCAAAGAAACATCGTTTACTTCGTAGGGCCTGGCCTCAGAGAAGTGAAGGCTGGCGCCACCGGGGTGTCCTAGGACGGCGTGAGATGTTCCGTTCCACAATGAATCAAAAGTCACCGGTTCAAAATCTAGCTCGAGGAACTCGACAGTTTCGCCGGGCTTTAAATTTACTTTCAAAAGCGAAAAATCGTAGTTGCCGTTGTCTTGTGCGAGTACGTCAAAGTCTGCGTAAACTTTTGGTGATCCGCCTGGATGAAAGCCAGTGACGAGCTTGTACCCAGGACACTTGCTGCCGACACAGGCACGACTCGGTATCACGTGCTCATTGGTAAGAAACAGCCCATCTTTTGAAATAAAAAAACCAGTTCCGCTTTCGCCAAGCACCGAGAATACTTTTGCAACGGCGCCGCCCAGTTTTTGAATCCTCTGAGAACCTTCGGCGATAGGTTTAGGCAGACTTTTTATACCGACCGATTTATCGACGAGGATCACCGTGGGGACGGTTAACGCTTCAACGCTTCCTTGGATGGCGACTGGAATCTCGATCGTTTCAATAGCCGGGCCCGTGACGATTTCAGTTCTGGTCTCGGGGACGCAAGCCGCAGATAGAAGTAAGGTGAACGGCAGAGTTAGAAGCAATGCGCGAGTCTGGATCCAAAAATAAATCGCCAAAATAGCCCCCTAAAGTGAATCCGTTTTTTTTGAAAATAGTCTCGACCGTCCAAAATGGAACCGATATTTGGAAAACACTAAGCTTGGATAAACTTTCCATCGAGACCGAGCTGTTCCGTTCGGGGAACAGGAACTAAATTCGAGTTGGTAAATTCGTTCGTGTTTGCTTTCCGTGTCTCTCTAGTGAAAAGTGACGTTGAAGAAGGTATTTAATCGTGTCGTCGTTTTTCCTAGTCTGTTTGACCACCGTTATAACGATCGTTAACCCCATCGGGGCGCTGGCGCCGTTTATCGCGATGACTCACGGTGAATCACACGAGCGTCGCGCTCGGACGGCGCGAAGGGCCGCCATCGTTTCGACCTGTATACTGGCCGGCTGTGCGGCGCTGGGTGGATTCATTTTTCGATTCTATGGAATCACTTTGCCAGCACTGAAGGTTGCCGGGGGTGTGCTTTTATTTTTTGTCGCCTTCGACATGATCAACGCAAGAACCTCGCGCACGAAGTCGACTGAAGATGAGCAGCGCGAAGGCGCCGCAAAAGACGAGATCGCAGTTTTTCCGATCGCTATTCCTTTGCTCTCAGGGCCCGGTGCGATCGTGTCGGTGTTTATGCTTTCCGATCAAGCCGAGGGCGTTATGCGGCCTTTGGCACTCTATGCTGCGATCGCTTTTGTGGGTGTCGCAAGTTACGTGACGTTAAAAGAAGCTCACCGAATTACGGACCGCATTGGCCGTATCGGTATGAATGTCGTCTCAAGACTCATGGGACTGGTTTTAGCCACGATGTCGGCGCAGTTCATTATCGACGGTCTATCAGCCGCGCTTCCTGGGCTTACGGGCCGATAGGCGTTCGCTTCTAAGAAAAAGAAAATCAGCCGGTTCGCTCTTCAAATTCTTTCGAAATGTCGTCGGTGATTTGCTCTAGGAAATTTTCATCCAAGCTTTGCAAATAAATTCGCCACGACTCTGGCAAAGAATCGATTCTTACTTGCGACCGAATTGGCGGAAGCCAGCTTGGTACGCGAGGTTCAGATAACAGGGGCATATTGGCTGCCAACGGAGTTCGGTTGGCCTTTCGGTGATTGCACTTTCTGCAAGCGGTCACCATGTTCGTCCAATCTTTTCGTCCTTTTTTGCTAGCCGGAACAACATGATCCAGCGTGAGTTCTTTCGAACCAAATTCATCGCCACAGTACTGACACGTGTAAGCATCGCGGCGATAAACATTCTCGCGGCAAAATTTCACGCGACTAAAGCGTCTGTTATTGATGAAGCGTTTGAGACGAAGAACGGAGGGGACTGGGAAATCCTGGCGGGCGGATCTTGCGACGGTGGAGTGATACTCTAGAACTTCTACTTTTCCTTGGAACCAAAGCAAAAGAGCTCTTTGCCAGCTGACGAGTTTCACCGGTTGGTAACTCGAATTTAAAACCAAGGCTCGAACTTGCGTTAGACCTGACTCGTATCGCGGATTGAAGATCCCACCCCCAGCAAAGAAATTCGTAGAACGAAAACCCTAGGTGCCTCTTTAATCATCGCAAAATGGCTCGGTTTAGCAAGCGATACGGAGGCCAGAGTCTCGATATGGGTAGGGAGAAAGCTCAGATGAAATTAAACGCAGTCCCAGGGGCTCGACAGGTCGGGATCCTGCGCGTAGGCTCACAGCCATCATGAGCGATACGCAACGCGAGACCAACGGCAATTCTCCGTCCCATACTACCAAACAACCTCTGACCATGCTGGCACTGACGGCGCTTGGTATTGTCTACGGTGATATCGGGACGTCACCACTCTACGCACTTCGTGAGTGCTTCTATGGTCCGCACGCGATGGAAGTGACACCCGATCGAGTCTTAGGTGTTTTGTCTCTAATTCTATGGGCGCTGATTCTTACTGTGAGTATCAAGTATATGTTGTTCATCCTTCGCGCCGATAACCGCGGTGAAGGTGGAATTCTAGCGTTGACGGCTCTTGCCTGCCCGGCAAGGCTTCGCGATCGAAAGTGGATTCTATTTGGTTTCGGAGTTTTTGGAGCGGCGCTTATGTACGGTGATGGTGTCATCACACCAGCCATTTCAGTTCTTTCGGCTGTGGAGGGAATTAAAGTCGCGGCTCCAGGGCTTGAAAGTTTCATCATTCCAATTACGGTTGGAATTCTTGTCGTGCTTTTTCTTCAGCAGCGTCACGGGACAGGAAAAATCGGCGCTGTTTTCGGACCCATCATTTTGTTGTGGTTCGTAACTCTCGGAATTTTGGGTGTGCGCGGAATTTTTATGAACGCGTCGGTTCTGGCTTCGTTCAATCCTATGTATGCTGTTCAGTTTTTTATCGATCATGGGCGAGAGGCCTTCTTTGTTATCGGTTCTGTCTTTCTGGTCGTAACGGGCGGAGAAGCTCTCTATGCGGACATGGGGCACTTTGGGAAAACGCCGATACGGTGGGCTTGGTTCACGGTTGTTCTTCCGGGCCTTGTATTAAATTACCTGGGTCAAGGTGCTCTTTTGTTGACCACGCCGGCTGCGGCTGAAAATCCGTTTTATCTACTGGCTCCGACGTGGGCTCTTTATCCATTGATTGCTCTTGCCGCTGCGGCAGCGGTGATCGCAAGCCAAGCGTTGATATCGGGCGTTTTTTCTTTAACGAAGCAGGCCATTCAGTTGGGCTTGTGCCCACGTCTAGAGATTATCCACACCTCGAGCCGAGAGATCGGTCAGATCTACATGCCGCACGTGAACTATGCGCTGCTGATTGGATGTGTGTGGTTGGTTCTGACATTTAAGTCGTCATCAAATTTAGCCGCGGCTTACGGAATAAGTGTTTCGGCGACGATGGTCATCACTACGGGTCTGGCATTTCTTGTTGCCCGTCGCCGCTGGGGATGGGGACTGCCCGCCGCCGCCGCCGTCTTTGGTTTTTTTCTAATCGTCGATATCGCATTTTTCTCTGCGAATGCTTTAAAGATTGCACAAGGTGGGTGGGTGCCGATTGTTATCGGTTTGGTCATGGCGCTTTTGATGGCGACGTGGCGCAAGGGACGACAAATTTTGGCCGTTCGAATGCGCGCGTCAACACCGCCGCTGCGCGAGTTCTTAAACAGCGTCCGTGAAAATCCGGCGATCACACACGTGAAAGGTGTCGCCGTCTTTATGGTGGGTGACCCTGAGATGACGCCACCGGCGATGGTTCACAACGTCAAACACAACAAGGTCACTCACGAGAAAATTTTAATTCTGACGGTTCTTACGGAAGAGATTCCGTACGTCTCTGAAAGTAAACGGCTTAAGATTGAAAAGATCTGTGACGGCGTTCTTAAAGTTGAAGCTCACTTTGGGTTTGTCGAAACACCAGACGTTATGGCGCTGATGGAGAGAATTCAGGAGACTGGGTTAAAATTCGAAATTCCTGAAATCACATTCTTCGTCGGACGGGAAACTTTGATTGCCAGCGAAGTCCCCGGAATGGCGATTTGGCGCGAACATATCTTTGCTTTCATGTCGCGAAACTCGTACCGCGCGACGCAGTACTTCAACATCCCCGCAAATCAAGTTATTGAAGTCGGGATGCAGGTCGAGCTTTGACGGAAACGGCTTCGGTTCAGCGAAAACTTGTTCGCACGATTCTCAGCCGAAAGCCGTCGGGCTCTTCTTTGACAACCACGCTTTTTGCAGCCGCCGTTGTCACCTTCATCTCCGTTCTTGGATGGTATTTTCCAAACTTCGGTTCGAAACTTGCCGTCTCGGGCCTCAGTGTTTTCGAACATGGCGAGTGGTGGCGTCCATGGAGTGCGTGTTTCGCCCATGCTGATGTCGCCCACCTTTTAAGTAATCTCTTTATGTTCGTCATTTTCGGAAGTTTCCTTGCGAGCCACTTCGGCGTTTGGCTGTTTCCGATATGGGCTTTTGTTCTGGGCGGCGTAGCGAATCTCATCGTGCTTCCGACGTACCCTTTGGAAGTGAATGTTCTTGGCGCCAGCGGCGTGGTCAATGTCTTGGGCGGACTTTGGCTTTCACTTTTTTTTCTAATCAGTCGTCAGTACCGAATGACGGGGCGAATTCTTCGAACGCTTGGTGTTGCATTGTTGCTGTTTGCGCCGCAAGAATTTCGGCCCGAAGTCGCTGAGCGGGTCCACGGCATGGGTTTACTCTGTGGTCTTATTTTTGGAGCGATGTGGTTTTTCATTTTTAAATCGAGGATCCGGAGTTTTGAAGTCTGGGAAGAAATTCCTCCGGATGATCCCGAAGATGAGCTTCCGCCGCCCGAAGGAGTGCCCCTTTGAGTCTTACAAAAAGAAAACCCGGCGAGCTTCGCGTCGCCTCGTGGAATGTGAACGGTCTTCGTTCGGTCTACACAAAAGGCCTTGTCGATTGGATTAAGTCGAGTGATCTCGATATTGTTCAGCTTCAAGAAGTGAAAGCGCGTCCCGAAGTCTTAGAATCAGTTCTTGAAAATTTCCATGAAGCTCTTGGATTTCAAAGTGCGTCTTGGGCCACGGCTGAAAAAGCGGGCTATAGCGGTCTTTTGACGCTCAGTCGAAAGTCGCCCAGTGCCGTTAGGGAAGGCCTTGGACTTTCGAAATTTGATTCCGAAGGCCGGTGGCTTGAAGTCGACGTTGGTTCTTACACTTTGATCAATAGCTACTTTCCAAATTCCCAGCGAGATGCAGCTCGCCTTCCCTATAAGCTCGAATTTTGTGAAGCGGCCTTGGATCGCTTGGTGATACTGGAAAAAATGGGGCGCACCTGTGTGCTCGCCGGTGATATCAATGTCGCTCACACGGAAATTGACCTCGCCAATCCAAAAACCAATCAGAAAAATGCAGGTTTCTTACCGGAAGAGCGGGCTTGGTTTTCAAAGTTTCTGAAGCACGGTTTTGTCGACGTCTTTCGCGAGTTTGAAAAGGGACCCGGACACTACACATGGTGGAGTTATCGTCCCGGTGTGCGCGAGAAAAATGTCGGTTGGCGTTTGGATCATTTCTTTGTGTCGGAAAAAAAGAAGGCCGCCGTGCGCTGGATGGTTCAGCAGCCTGAAGTTAAGGGTTCGGATCACTGTCCGATCGTTCTAGGGGTTACTTATTAATTTTTCTCGCGGCTTCCAGCGCGAACCCAGCCAGTGATGGCAAGCTGAAGGGCTCGTTCGGCTGGCAGTCCTGCGTCACGAGTTTTTGATCGATCGATAAGGAGGGTGAATCCTCCAAATCCATAACTGAGCGGAATAAAGACCGCTATTTTTTCAAGAGGAACGGCGCCCGTTGGCAGATCGTCGAACCGATCGCGCATCACAAGCCCCATCGCTTCAATACCGGGCGCTATCGAAACAAAAACCACCTGTTGGCTTTGGCCCGAGCCCTTCGTGCGGCTAAAGAGGTCGGCAAGATCCTTCAGCGGTGAATAAATGGTTTTAATGACGGGCGCACGTTTTAATAAGTCTTCAAAACGCTTAAAGAAGGAGCCTGCGAAGTAGTTTTCCACTAAGACGCCGGTCGCCAAAATGGCCGCGATACCTAGGACCAGACCGAGACCGGGGATGTAAAACCCATTTGGAAGAAGAACCGATAGCGCATCGCCGAAGATCGCTTCAAGGCTTTGTATAACCCATGTCAGTAGAGAAACCGTAAGGGCCATTGGCAAGAGAGCCAAGAGTCCTTTTAGGAAGATTGAATTGAGCTTTCTCAGCATAATATTCTTAACATAATAATTCAAAGCCCTTTGGCGAGATCAAGGATCTACTTGCAACTGTGTGGGCTTCACTTACGCTAGTCGGGTAATGAAGGCAATAACGCCCTAAAAGTCTCGAGACATCGAGATTTGTTTTTCCTCTTATTAAGAGGAATGGAGAATTCAGTATGAAGTTCAGCATGAAAGTAGCAGCAGCGATGTTTGCAGCAATGACTCTTGTATCAACAGGTGCGTTTGCAGACGACCACGGTGATCACTCAGGCCACGCTCACTCCGCAGAAGGTGCAGCTGCGAAAATGGATAAAGCGGCTGATCACGCCGTTGACGCGACAAAGCACGCTGGAAAGAAAATGGCTAAAGCCGGAAAGAAAGCTGCTGCGAAAACAAAAGAAGCCGCTTCGGATATGAAAGAAGCTGTTAAAGAAGAAATGAAGCCAGAAGCGAAGTAAGCTTCTTATCAAGCAGTTCCGATCGAAGGATCGGGTCAGCGAAGACGGTCGCCCTGAAGAAATTCAGCGACCGTTTTTTTTCGCCTTCAGCGAGAGTAGAAGAATTAGCGGAAACATGACCATCCACTCTGTAGCAAGGATTGCCAGTCCCAGGACTTTTTCGGGACCAATTGTAAGAAGCCCCAGGGGCTCACCGACGGCGTAACTGACAGGACCACCGAGGGCTCCGAGTAAGGCGAGAACTAAAAGTGAAACGACGGTGGTCTTTCGTGTTCGAAAGTGTTTTGCAAAATCGAGTGTCACTGTCGAAAAAGTAACGGCCGCAAAGGCCATCCAAAGTCCCAAAAGCCAAAGCGGTGCCATCGAGAAATCCCCGAACTCTATCAGTGGAGTCTCTGGCGGGATCTGCAGAACACCGTAGGTGACAAAAAAACTATCTATCAAGTATCCGATAAGAGCCGTAAGGAGGATCGTCCAGTGAGCGCGGCTTTGCGAGTTTCCTCTTACGATCCAAAATGCCGCTGCAAATGCGACGATCAGTGACAAGGCGTCTGAGACCGGTAAACCTATTTGAGCGTCGATCCGCGGTGAGAGAACAAGAACCCACCAGACGGCTTGAAAAACAATGAAACGGACAACGGCGATTGGCATTTCTAATTCTACGGAGAGTTTTTTTTAAATGCGAGAAGAAGGTTCGTCCAATCTGAAAGTGACGTTTGTCAGAAAGCGAAAATTCAGCGGCGTGGTCTCAGGTGTTCCTGGTGAGTGGAATCTTGAGCTCGCCGTCGAAGGAACGCCTCATCCTCAATCGGGTATGATTCTAAACCTCATCGACATTGATCAAATGCTGGATGAGGAAATTTTATCGATCGATCGCAGTGCGGGAAGTGCAAGCATCCCTGATGCCGACCTGTGGCTCAGTAGGGCGGGAAAAAAAATTTCGGTACAAATAAAAAGACTCACTCTTTCGAGTGAGTCGGCTTCTAGTGATGCTTCTTTTGTTTCCATCGCCATCGACGATGGCGAATTTCGGTATTTGTCGATGGCACCTAAGAACTAGTTTTAGCTTAGAAGGACTCGTCGAAACTTACCTGTCCCGAAACGCCGACCTGGTAGGCCGAGACGCGTCGTTCGAAGAAGTTTGTCAGCTCCTGGACATCTTGCAGTTCCATGAAACCGAACGGATTCTTGGAGTTGAACTTCGGTGGAATATTAAGGGCCATCATTCGCTGATCTGCAATAAATTGCAGGTACTGGCGCATGTCGGTCAGTGAAAGTCCGGCAATACCGGCGCCAAGCATTCCGCCGCCCAAGATGTCTTCTGCAAACTGCATTTCACACTCGACAGCTTCGGAGAGCATTTCGACAACCATGTCCTTCATCTGGTCATTGAAAAGTTCAGGCTCTTCTTGGCGAACCGTTTCGATGACTTTAAATGCGAAGCTCATGTGCCCGCTCTCATCGCGAAAAACCCAGTTTGTTCCCGACGCAAGACCATCTAAGAGACCTTTTGAGCGCAAGAAATAAACGTAAGCGAAAGCAGCGAAGAAGAAGAGACCTTCTACGCACGTCGCAAAGCAAATTAGGTTCATCAAGAAGCGACGGCGATCTTGAATTGTATCAAGTTTGTCGAGCTCATTGATGGAGTCCATCCACTTGAAACAGAAATCGGCTTTTCGCTTCAATGACGGAATATTCTCGACCGCCGAAAACGCTTTTTCGCGCTCTTCGTGGTCGGGAATGTAAGTGTCGAGAAGAGTGAGGTAAAACTGTACGTGCAGCGCTTCTTCGTAAAGCTGCCGAGACAAGTAGAGACGCGCTTCGGGAGCGTTGATGTGCTTGTAGAGATTCAAAACAAGATTGTTCCCAACAATGGAATCACCGGTCGCGAAAAATGCGACCAGGCGATTGATCAAGTGTCGCTCGGCTGGCGTGAGCTTACTTGCAAGATCGTTCGTGTCCTTTGAGAAATCGACTTCGTCGACGGTCCAAGTGTTTTTAATCGCGTCTTTGTACATCTCGTAGAAAGTCGGATACTTCATCGGGCGAAGGGTCAGATTGAAACCTGGTGAGAGCAGCATAATCCCATTCCTTCTGCATTCTTGCAGTTCGTTGAAAGCGCCCATTTCCTTGAGCGCTACTTCTGTCTTTTTTCTAAAAACCTTTTCTAAAAAAAACCTCTTAAGAACAAGCTTCGCACGATTCCGGATTCTCAAGCGAGCACGCAATAGCTTCCGCATCAGAATATAATTTTTTTTCGACTGCACCTGCTAAATTTGCAGCATCCATCGCGGCCGCATTTCCCGCCGCCGTTTCGCGACTTTTCGCCGAGTTTGCAGCTTCAAGTTGTGCAGCCAGTGCGGCTTTGGCAGCGTTCATTTTCGCTGTGGCCTCACCGCTCGCGTCGTCGGCTTGAGACGATTCCTTGGTCAGTGTGACCTTTGCGATGGATGTCGCCGGACGAGATCTCAAGTAGTACGTCGACTTGATGCCTTTTTTCCAAGCGTACATATACATCGAAGAAAGTTTCCCAATCGTAGGGCTTTCTTGGAACAAGTTCAGCGAGGCGCTTTGATCGATGAAGGCTCCGCGGTCGGCGCCCATTTCAATCAAGGCTTTCATCGGAAGCTCCCATGCTGTTCGGTAGATTTCACGAACGCGCTCGGGGATATCAGAAATGCCCTGAATTGAGCCCTCTGCTTTTTTGATTTCATTGCGAATGCGGTCATTCCAAAGGTTCAAACCTTTAAGCTCTTCGATCAGGTACTTGTTCACTTGCAAGAATTCGCCTGAAAGAGTTTCGCGCTTAAAGAGATTCGATACCATCGGCTCGATCGATTCGTAGCTTCCAACAATCGACGCGATCGTCGCTGTCGGTGCAATTGCGATCAGAAGCGAATTGCGAAGTCCGGATTTCACAATGCGCGCGCGAAGCGCGTCCCAGCGAGCTGGATTTGTGGGCGCAACTCCCCAGAGGTCAAACTGAAGGACGCCGTCGGCCGCACGCGTGTCTTTAAACGCCGGGTGAGGACCGAATTTTTCAGCCAGTTCGCAGCTTGTTTCCAAAGCTACATAGTAAATCTCTTCTTGAACGCGTTTTGAAAGTTCACGTGCTTCTTCGGAGTCAAACGGAAGACGCAATCGGAAAAAAGCGTCCTGAAGGCCCATCACGCCAAGACCGACCGGGCGCCACTTCGAATTCGACGCACCAGCCGTCGGGGTCGGGTAGTAGTTGATGTCGATCACTCGGTCTAAAAACTTCACCGCCGTGCGGACAGTTTTTGTGAGCTTCTCGAAATCAAACGCACCTTCAGTAATGTGGCGTCCTAGATTCACTGAACCCAAGTTGCAAACAGCTGTCTCACTGTCGGAAGTCACTTCAAGAATCTCTGTGCAGAGGTTTGAGAGGTGAATCACGTTTCCGGGAACTTTGGTTTGGTTCGCCTTGGTATTGGAAGCATCTTTAAATGTCATCCAGCCGTTGCCGGTCTGTGCGAGTGTCTTCATCATGCGCGAGTATAAATCTCGCGCCTTCACTTGACGGGCAAAAAGACCTTTTTCCTCGGCCGCAAGGTAAGCTGCTTCAAATTCTTTTCCGAAAAGATCTGTGAAGTGTGGAACGACTTTTGGATCGAACAAACTCCACATTTGATCTGTTTCAACACGCGCCATGAATAAATCTGGCACCCAGTTGGCGAGGTTCAAGTTGTGTGTGCGCTTGGCCTCATCACCTGTGTTGTCGCGAAGCTCGAGGAACTCCTCGATATCCGCATGCCAAGATTCTAGATAAACGCAGCAAGCGCCTTTTCGTTTTCCACCTTGGTTCACGGCTGCAACCGAAGAATCCAAAGTTTTTAGCCATGGAACGATTCCATTGGAGTGCCCGTTGGTACCTTTAATGAGTGAGCCACGCGAGCGAACGCGGTGGTAAGCCACGCCGATGCCGCCAGCAAACTTCGAAAGAAGAGCGATGTCTGTGTACTTCGCATAGATGGAACCAAGGTCATCTTGTGGAGAGTCCAAAAGATAGCAGCTCGACATTTGTGGTCGAAGCGTTGCCGAGTTGAAAAGCGTTGGAGTCGACGGCATGTAGTCGAGTCGCGAGATGAGTTCATAAAGCTCAACAGCTTCCTCGGCCGATTGTGCAAGGCCACAAGCCACTCGCATGAAAAAGTACTGTGGTGTTTCAAAGACAGCGCGGCTCTTTGGGTCTTTTAAAAGATAGCGATCGTGGACCGTGCGAAGTCCGAAATACTCAAACAGAGTGTTGCGTGCGGGGTTGATGGCGGCTTCAAGTTTTTCGCGATTCTTCTTTACGAAGTCGGCTGTGTCTTTTGCGATGATCCCTTTAGCGAAACCAAAGTCGACAGACTCCATGAAGTTTCGAACACCTAACGATACGACTTCTTCGTCGATGTAGGTCGACAAGAGGCGCGCCGCGAGGAGCGAGTACTGGGGCTCTTCCGAAATCAGAAGAGACGCCGTTTGAACGCAAAGATCATCGAGTTCTTTTGTCGTGGCTCCGTCATAGAGGCCCGAGATGGCGCGAATGGCAACGCGATGAGGATCGACTTCGTTCAATCCGCCGCAGAGACGGGTGACACGATCGACGATTTTCAAAACATTGACGGGCTCTAGGCGTCCGTCTCGTTTTTTTACTCGCATCGAAGGGGCGATGTTCGCTGCATTTGAACTTGCAGGGCGACCGAATTGTGATTCTGATTTTTCGCTGGATGTTTCGTCGGTGGCTTTAGCAGCGACTTTCTCGGTGTGAATTTCCATCGTGGATGTTCCTCTCGGTCGTTCTTTTTGCGTCGTTAGGTTGCGTTTTAAGTTGCGTTTCAAAATTGCGTCTTTGGGCGTGGTTCCGAATTGGAACCGCGTGGCTCTTGAGTCGACGCTACTCGCGCCACTTTTTTTCTGTCAAAGAGGATTTAAGACCACCGGTACCAGGAAAATTTAAAAAAAACTGGCGTTAAAAAACGGGCATAGGCGCCTCGTCGTTAGCTCTGCCAAATTCCTGGTTTTTGCGTCATTTCGCGGGGTTTCATGCTTGTTGTTTTGGCGCAGACCTATTTTGTGGGTGTCAAAGCGACCGCGTTACCCGTCGGAAATCTGTCGCGGCACTGTCAAAAGTTTGCTCTCTAAAGCGGCAGTCAGATTTCTGACGCACTGTTGTTGCACACTTATTTGAGCTTGTTTCGGTTGATCTGTCCCTGTCTGAGACTGCGCGGATTAAGACTTCATCACACACTGTATTGATTCGAGATAGCGCTTTAGTCGGTGGGCCGAAAGCGCCGATAATTTTCTAATGGGCGCTCCTAGAATTACCTCGCAAACGCGAGATGAAGACCAGAATAAACACCGTGGCCGACATGGCTCATTGCTTCGGCCCGTCGACGCCGTTGCCTCCCGCGAGAAGCTCTCACTTCTTGCGGCGAAAGGACGCCTGTTTGCTTTGGTGGATCCTTACTTTGAGACTTTCAGTTTCGGTGCGCAGAGGAAGCTTGAACTGCGCGACACGGATCCTCAATTTTTTGAGATGATCGCATGGGATAAAGTGACTTATGAGCCGCCGCGCCTCACGCAAGTTCCGGTCGAAGGATTGTCACTTGTCCTTGATGGACTCTCGACCGAAAGGTGGGGAGTCTTTGTTGTCTCTAGGTATTCTCTTGATGAGCTTGCGGACCATTTACAGCGCTTCGTTATTGCTCGCGGCCCCGATCAGAATCCTTATTTTCTGAGATTTCATGACGCTTCCGTTTTGGGAGTACTTCTTGAAACATGGAGTTCCAGCGCGCGCGCCAAGTTTTTTGGTCCCATCGATTCATTCGGTCTTCCAGATCTTGAGACGATGGAAGTCCGTTTGATCGAATCTCCCGTGGGTGCGCGCTCGCGGCGTGCTGTGCGCCCGGAGGCTTGCCTTTTAGATCTTGAACGCGAGCAGCTTCAGAGTTGTTCAGAGGCCATTGAGCGAGATCTTGTGAAAGTCATATATTGGCATTTAAGAAATCATCACTCCAAAGTCGTCCAGCATTTAGAGCGCAACCAGTTGGAAGAACGAGTCCGTGTTTCCGTCGACCGGGGACGCAGTTTTGGATTTCAAACAATTGCAGATTTGGCCGGCTACTCGGCCCTAATGTTTGAGCTTGCGCCGAACTTTGATGAGCACCCCAGTTTTAGAAAAATTCTTTCTGACCGCGAGATATTGCCAGAGCTCAAGCTTCGACGCTTGTCGCAGCAGATTTCTGAGATTGATTGGCGCGAAGCTCTGGATCGGTACGATAGGAATTTTTGGCGGGCGCAGCCTGTGCGCTCGCGGAAGTCTGGTTCTTAGCTCCGCCTGTCGATGCAAATCGAATCATATCTTTCCAAAGAGACTCTCGGGTTCGTTTTGAAAGTAAGGCCCCGATATGGCCGCCTTTCTGTTCATAGAACTCATGCAATGCCAATGGCAGAGCTTCTTTAAGCGCGCGCGTCGATTCAATCGGAACAATGTGGTCATCGATTGCGGCCAGCGAAAAAATTGGAAGCGTCAGCTTTGACGGATTTCGCCACAGTGGCTTCAGAGCTTCTTTTCCTGGGCCTTTGGCGGCCGCGTTCATCATTGCATTTTCTCTGTAGAGAGGAATTAGGAGGTCGCGGAAAAGTTCGCTAGAAAAAGAGATATTGTCATTGGACCAAAGCTCCATCTGAAGCCACGATTCACGAAAGTCTTTTTCCGTGAGACGAGTTGCAAACATCCACCACCTCTTTGGCGTCATCGTTGGACGAAGCATTTGAAACGTCAGCTGCAGAAGAGGCCACGGAATCGTCTGAAAACTCTGAGCGAATCGCTCGGCGTCCCACTCGGGTGTTTGAAACCAAGTGTTGAGAAGTGCCGTGTTCGCAGTGTCGATGGGAGTGGTGAGAAGAATGAGTCCATCAATTTTGAGTGGATCGCTGCGCAGATTTTCCTGGGCCGCAAAAAGAAGGGCGAGGTTTCCGCCCAGGCAGTGACCTAACAGAGTGCGGGGTCTTGCATCGTCCTTTTCAAATTCGGAATGAGCATGAACGGTGTCGAGAGCTCTCTTGAGGCGGCCTGAGAGGAGTCCCTCAAGCCCAAGATCACGCTCGGAGTCCTCCGGGGAGCCCCAGTCCATCAGTATAACTTCAAGGCCCGCGCGAACCAAAGCGCCAATCAAACTTCGGCCGCGCCCAAGATCGAGGACATAAGGTCGGTTGATGAGAGAAGGAAAGACGATGACCTGGCCTATTGCGGGCGCCTCGTGGGCTTCGTAAATTTTTACGCGCAGTGATCCTTCTGAGTAAATCGTCTTGGACGGTGTTGCTTCAAAGAGGGGACGACTGATCACACTTTGAGTCCAGCGCGACGTCGGAATGCGCTCGAGAAGATTTAGGCCCTTCATCGGATGCGCGCTTTGAAGCTTGAGATCTCGGACTGCATTTTTGTTAGTTCAATTCTCAGTGTCGAATTCGCGTTCACAGATCTTGCCATCAGCGCAAGAAGACGTGGGCTTCGCGCCCACTTTAAAAATCGATCCTCAAGATCTTGATCGATCGATTTGAGGGCGCGTTGAATAAGAGATTTTTTCTCCATCGTGTTTAATATATTTCACAAAGAGTTTAAAAGCTCCAACCGAGCTGTTGCTCTAATTGCCGAATAATCGCTGCGATTAACTTCAATTCTTTGCGATTTCGGCGGAGGCAGAGAATCCTTACTTTCGACAGCTAGTGTTTATTCCAATAATTTTTATGGAGGATATTATGGCAGAAAAAACGGCGAAGTCCGCGTTTGCACCGTTTATGGATTTTGGTGGCTACGACATGAAGGGTTTCGAGTCTGCGAGTCAGACGTGGAAAGACTTGGTCGCTCAACAAATCCGTGCCTCTTACACTGTAGCCGAACAGGGTATGGCCATCTCGCGAAAAGCGACCGAGTACTGGACGACTCAGGCGCAGGAAGTTTTGAAGTACCAGCAAGAGGCCGTGAAATTCACAATGGCAATGGCGGATGACGTTCGCAAAGCGGCTTTCGAGACAGCGGAAAAAGCTGTTAAGTAGATCTCGGAAAAGCTGGTTGTTAGGTCCAGAAAAGGGTCACGAACGTCTCGGACTGAGACATTCATGACCCTTTTATTTTTAACCTTATTTGAATCTTAGGAATTTTCCCGAGGTGCGCCCTAGAGGCACATTGGATTTGAGCCGATAAGCTCTATAGATGGCATATGATATTCCGGATTGGTCAGTCGAGGTCGCGCAGACCATAATGACCAAAGTTAAAAACAAAGACACTGAGACGTTTGACCACTGTGTTCGGGTTTCACGAATGGCGCGTATGCTTTCAATGGCAGCCGGTCTTGGTGAATCGGAAAGTCGGATCGTCGAGTACGCAGGTCTTTTTCACGACATCGGTAAAGTCGGAGTGCCTGACGAAATTTTGATGAAGCCTGCAAAACTCACTGATAGCGAATATGAAGTGATGAAATCCCATCCGGTGCTGTCGGTTGAAATTCTAAAGCCGATCAGCCATGTCGATTTTTTTGCACTCACAGTCCCCGGTGTACGTCATCACCATGAGCGCTTTGACGGACGCGGTTACCCGGACGGTTTAATGGGTGAAAATATCCCGCTCGCAAGCCGTATTATTCTTGTCGTTGATACTTACGATGCCATGACGTGGAGTCGACCTTACAGAAAAGGCCTTCCAACAGAAGTCGCCTACAAGGAACTTGTCGAATTCTCGGGTCGCCAATTTGATCCGAAGCTTGTCGAAGTATTTTTGAAGGCTCACCCGAAATGGAACATCAAGGAGCCATCACTGTTCTCAGAAGTGAACGGGACTGTTCTTGCCGGACTTAATCCAAGTCCGCATTTGCGCGCAACAGACGCTGCCTAAAGCGCGCCTGCGGCACAAGCTACCACTTACATTCCTTCGACGACGTACTCTTCACCGGCGGCAAGGCCAGGTTCCTTTGTCACGATATCAAGGATCCAGCTCGCGGTAGTGACAGGCGCCTCGTCCGGAAGTGCATGAGAGACGCCGGTGACTTCTGCAAAACTACGTTTCTGTTCTACCGGAGTGAGCGACCACGCCAATCGCTGATCTGCCAAAAGATTCGGCTCGTCATTTTGAGCGACAACCATGTGAAGATTCTTGATGCCGGCCACTTCATTTTTTAAGTCGTAGTTTCTTGTCGCTCGAACCAATTGAAAAACTGACTTTTTATAGAGTGCAGGCTCAATATCTTCCGGCACTGCAGTGACTCGCTGATTTAAATACGACTCAAAAAAGTAGTTGTAGAAAGAGTCGTACCAAAAATCTGTCGATGAGCAGAGCCAAGGCGAAAGCCAGCCGTAAAACCGGCAAGGAGCATCCTCCCAAAAACGCACGCTATCTAGCATCGATCGAAGAGGCGCGCTGGCGGGATTGTAATTGTCTAAGGGAACGACAAGGGGAGAGAGTAAAACAACGCGCTCGACTCTCTTGGGATATGTCTTAGCAAATTCGGTGGCGACGGCACCGCTATAAGACAGACCAACCACGGTAACTGCTCGTTTGATTCGGTGGTGATCCAAAACGGCTCTCACGTCGTCACTCAAAACAGAAAGTTCAAGTCCTCTCATATGAAAGGACGGCTTTTCACCATCTTCTAGAAGGCGTAAACTTTCAGGTTGAGCAGAAAAGCTCATTCGTACAATCGTCAGAGCCTGACTCGCAAGCTCCTCGGCCACGGGATTCCATCGTTCGATGTCGTAGATGAGTCCATTGAGCAGAACTACAACTGGGGCTTTTGCAGGGCCGCGAGAGATTTCGGTGTAAATGCGCCGGTCAAATGTCCCATCCGCTTTTTTTACTTCGACCGAACTCGCCTTGAAACCTGTCGCACTGGCCACCGCGTTGGACGTGAAGCCTAAAATGCTTACCGCAACGCTCACCACAAGACTCACAGCGAGACTCGAAACGAAAGTATTTAGAAACCTAACTGCGTGCTTTTTCGTCATGATTCACCCCTCGATGTAAGTACTTCGTACTTCGATCGAGGGGATTGCAAACACTTCGATGTTTTAAGGTGTTTTTGCTCTGGCTAGATCCGGCTTTAGAGTTCGGGCTCTATTCGTTAGCTCTTGTGACGCTGTAGTTTCGTTAAAAGACTTCGTGTCTCAGCCTCAGTGAGGCCAGCGCGGGCCGAGCGAAGGTCGGCGACATAATCAGGCTTTCTCATTCCGACAAGAACAGAATGAATTTGTGGAAGCCCCGTATAGACCGAAAGTGCTTTCGCCGAGAGCGATGTGTCCGTCTTAAGTTTTGGTTCAAGCGTTTCCAAGTTTTCAATCAAAAGAAGCGCGCGAGAATTGGCAAGGCATTCAAGATCGGACGTCACGAGATCGAGAAATTTTGCGATCGCCGTTTCGTATTGAACACGCCATCCTTGCGCCTCCATCGGAACGCGGCCCAAAGCTTGTCGAATAGAGGGATAAATTTTGGTCAGCGCAAAATCTCGCCACGACAAAACATCGCTCAGTTCGGCTAAGGGTTCCCGAAGTTCATGTGCCCACCGCACGCCCTGGGGAGGATCCTTCGGGCGAAACGGATGTTCACGCTCAAGTTCGATAGCGCGCCCCAGAGCCGCATGCAGTTCACCCTTAATAAATACCGGATCGTGGTTACGAAACGGAGCCAGTCGAACGACGCGACTTTCGCGAAGCGCGTTCAGCGGACGATTTGTGAGCACACCAAGTTCAAGTTTTTTAGCGACGTCCAAGAGGATTTCGCCTTCTTGCTGCGGGTACAGTGCAGGATTTGGTTCGAAAAGATTGAACGGAAACTGAACGACTGAAAAATGGTGATCTTCAGAACCCGCGGCTTCCTTCGCGAGATCCACAAGTTTTTTAAGTGGCACGTGAGTCGATTGATTTTCAGGCTCGGGAAATCCGTTGGATGAGACGCCGTAGTGTTTAATGCGGCCGCTTGCGACTTCACCTTCGAGATGTTTGAACGCGTTCAATAGGCGCTTTAAAAATAGCTTTCGATCTTCAATGTTTTTCCGTGAGGCTTTAAAAAATACTTCTGGGTTGTGAATGAGAAGTACGTCGATCGTATCGACTTTCAGGCGTTCCAAAGATTGCGTGATCGAGTGAGCCAAAAAAGCAGGCGAGATGCAGTGCCATGTTTCGTTTGGCATTTCGATAACGTCATTCCAAAGTTCCCCACGGGCCTTCATTCGTTTGGCCTCGGCCAAAGCGGCGCCTTGAATGAAGCCGGCTTTGGTGATGATAACAATCTCATCCCGTTTGGCGAGTCCGTCGTTGATCATGTCCAAAAGTACCGAGCCGATGATTCGTTCGCTGGAACCATCGGTGTAGTTGAAGCTTGTATCGATGAGATTTATTCCCGATTGAATAGCGGCTTTCAGCGCTAAGCGGTGGTCAGGATCATGTTCGTGAATTCTGTAGCCGCCAAATCCCACGCGTGAAACCATGAGTCCCGTTCTGCCCAGGCGCGACGGCGGAAGTGAAAAAGTCGTATCAGCGGGCGCTGATTTTAGTTTTTCAAAAAAACGTTTGGTTCCGGCGACGGTGGCTGAGGACTGCGAAGGTTGCGACATCGTTTCTTATTTTCCTCCGAGCTCGGCTCAATGTCCACCTTAGGGGGGAAACCTTTAAGAAGCTGGTCCTGAGGGCCGCTCAAAGTAATTTCATAAACCTAGGCTTTCGCGATTTCGTGCGAGTTCATCAACGACACTCGGGTCAGCAAGAGTTGAAATGTCTCCGAGATCAAGGTCTTGCTTTTTCGAAGTGAAAGACTCGTCGCGTTTTTCGCCGGCCGCTGCCTCGGCAATTTTTCTAAGAATCCGTCTCATAATTTTTCCCGATCGCGTCTTGGGGAGGCTCGGCGCCCATTGGATTGCGTCCGGTGTTGCAATCGCAGAAATCTCGCTTCGCACCTTCTGGATGAGGTCATTCTTTAAAGCATCGGTTCCAGAAACTCCCGATTTCAAAGTCACGTAACAGTAAATTCCGGTGCCCTTGAGGTCATGAGGAAATCCAACGACCGCCGCTTCAGCGACACTCTTGTGTGCGACAAGAGCGCTTTCAATTTCGGCCGTTCCCAAACGGTGGCCGGAAACATTTAAGACATCGTCAACACGACCTGTAATCCAAAAATCTCCGTCGGCATCGCGCCTTGCTCCATCCCCAGTAAAGTAGGTGCCAGGATAAGTCGAAAAATAAGTCTCTTCAAACCTCGCGTGATCACCGAAGACAGTCCGCATTTGTCCTGGCCAAGAGTCTGTGATGACAAGATTTCCCTCGGTGGCACCATGAGCTACTACGCCTTGGTGATCCATGAGTTGAACTTTTATTCCCGGAAGAGGCTTCAAGGCGGATCCAGGTTTAAGATTCGAAACGCCGGGAATCGGCGAAATTAGAATTCCGCCCGTTTCTGTTTGCCACCAAGTGTCCACAATCGGACAGCGTCCATCGCCAACGACCTTGTGATACCAGTTCCACGCTTCCGGATTGATGGGCTCACCAACACTGCCAAGAAGTCTCAGTGATTTGCGCGACGTCTTTTTAACGTGCGCTTCGCCCTCGCGCATGAGTGCGCGAATCGCCGTTGGGGCCGTGTAGAATACTGTGACCTTATACTTATCAATGACGTTCCAAAATCTTGAAACATCTGGAAAATTTGGAACCCCTTCGAACATGACGGTGGTCGCGCCGTTGGCCAGTGGACCATAGATCAAATAGCTATGTCCCGTGATCCATCCGACGTCGGCTGTACACCAGTAGACATCGTCTTCTTTGAGACCAAAAACCAGCTCATGTGTGAAAGCGGCCCAAGTTAGGTATCCGCCGGTGGTGTGAAGAACGCCCTTTGGTTTTCCAGTCGATCCTGAGGTGTACAAAAAGAAGAGTGGGTCCTCTGAGTCCATTTCCACGGGAAGTGAATCGGCGCTCATCGTCTTTGAAACTTCGTCGTAGAAAAGATCACGGCCCGAGGTCATCGGAACGGTGTTATGAGTTCGGCGCACGACCAAAGTATGTTTGACGGGTGTGGAGTCCGTTTGCGCGGCCAAAAGTTTCAGAGCTTCATCGACATTTTTTTTGAGAGGAATTATTTTTCCGCCACGAAGGCCTTCGTCAGCTGTGATGATGATGTCGCTTTTTGCGTCAAACATTCGGTCAGCAATCGATTGGGGACTAAACCCTCCAAAAATCACCGAATGTACGGCGCCAAGACGTGCGCACGCAAGCATCGCGAACGAAGCCTCCGGAATCATCGGCATGTAGATCGTGACACGATCACCGCGGGTGACCCCCAAAGACTTCAGGGTGTTAGTGAATCGTCCGACCTCCCGAGCGAGCTCACGATAAGTGAATGTTCTTGAAGCTTCGCTGATCGAGTCCGGCTCCCAGATGAGCGCCAGTTTGTCGCCTCTCGCTGAAAGATGCCGGTCCAGGCAGTTGAAAGAAACGTTTAACTTTCCGCCTTCATACCACCGAATCGACACAGGTTTTTTAAAGGATGTCGTTGTGACTTTGTCCCACGGTTTGAACCATGAAAGTCGGTGCGCGATCTTCTCAAAAAACGCCGACGGATTGTCCTCAGCCAGCCGAGCGAGCGAACTATAATCAGAATCTAGGGTCGTTTGAGTTTCAATTGCCATCGCATGAGCCAACCGAGAATGCGGCTCAGAGACAAGCCATCGCGCATTAGGTCGCTACTCGATCGTGACGATTGTTCCGCCGACGGCCAGACCAAAGCCTTCGACATCGTCAAGGATAAGGTCGATAACAATCGATCCATCTTCGCTTTCAAGCGCCAAGATCGACGCGGCACCTCGATCCACAGCAACGCGGATATCAAGTGTCAGGTATTTTCCGCGAAGCGTTTCTGGGCCTTGACCAAGAAACTTAACATCTGTCGCTGACCCACGAACAATCAGCCACGGTGCAAACGACACGCGAGGGAACAAGATCGGGGTGCCGACTGTCACTTTGATGGGGAGCGAAGTCTTTTTTCCAGAAGCGTCAATGCAAGAAATCGTTCCAACACCGCGAAGTCTTGAGTACCCGACGAGAATTTGGATGTCGGTTCCTTTGACTTGAAAATCAAGACCACACGTCAGAACTGAAGCGGCTTCGGAACGCTCGGAGAAAGTAAGGCCGCCCAGCAAAAGTGCCAGGGAGAGAGTGAAAGCCTTCACTGTGCTTGGAATTGAAGCCGCCATCATATGGCGGGGAGATTACATCAGGAGGGTTCTTTTGTCGACGAGTGGCTGAGGCGAGCGACGAGGTCTCTTATTGGCACCTCTTCTTGCGTCCCAAGTTTTAGGAACTTCACCATCGCGACTTGTTTTGCAATTTCATCGGAACCCAAGATAACGGCGTGGCTCGCTCCTAATTTGTCGGCTCTTTTCATGCGTTTAGCCAGGTTCCCAGAGAATCCAAGTTCGATGCTAAGGCCGTTGGATCTCAAGTCCTCAGCCAGCTTTAAGGCCATAGTTTCGGCCTCGGGCCCCATCGGAATGATGGCAATGGGTTTTTTAGCCACAGGTAATTCTGGCAAAAGCTCGACGATGCGGTCGACACCAAACGCCCAACCTACCCCGGAAGTTTTCGGCCCGCCCAGATCTGAAATGAGACCGTCGTAGCGGCCTCCGGCAAGAATCGCGCTTTGAGCGCCAAGGGCTGTCGTTGTGAATTCAAAAACAGTGTGACCGTAGTAATCAAGACCCCGCACAAGGCGTTCGTCGATCACATAAGGAATTTCAAGAATTCCAAGGCCTTCGACGACATTATTGAAAAAAAGCTGCGCTTCTTCTGTGAGTGAATCTTTGAGTTTGGGTGCACCGGTAAGTACCGCTTTGTCGCCCGCATCTTTTGAATCCAAAATACGCAGTGGGTTTTTCTCTAAGCGCTCGACGGATTCTTTTGAGAGCTGATCTTTTTTGTCGGAAAGGTATGCGACGAGCTTTTCTTTGAACGCGTTTCGCGACGCTGAATCCCCAATGGTGTTCAAGTGCAGTGTGACGGTTCCCAAGACACCAAGAGATTTGAGAATTCGGTAGCCGCACGCAATAACTTCGATGTCTGCTTGAGGTTTTTCAACTCCAAGAATTTCGACTCCAAATTGAAAAAACTGTCGGTAGCGTCCGCGCTGAGGGCGTTCGCGTCGAAACATCGGACCGTGGTAAAAGAGTTTTAGCGGCAAATGTTGAGCAAGACCTTCGTTGATGAAAGCACGGGCAACTCCGGCCGTCCCTTCGGGCCTTAACACCAAGTCATCGCCGCCGTGATCCGTGAAGCGGTACATTTCTTTTGTGACGATATCGCTGGTATCACCCAAGGTTCTTAAAAAAAGTGCGGTGGGTTCCAAAATGGGAGTTTGAATTTCCTCAAAGCCGTAGAGCTGACTGAGATCAGTTGCAACGGTTTCGATGTGGCGGAACTTCCGAGCGACTTCGGGAAGAAGGTCTCGCATGCCTTTGACAGTTTTAAGTGATTGCGACATGGCCTTGAACCTAGCGAACGGCTGGCAAATAGGCTAGATGAAACGTGAGGTTTTTAAATGACAAAGCTTTCCGTGAACGTAAATAAGCTTGCGACACTCCGTAATGCTCGCGGAAAAAACAACCCCGATGTGCTGGCCTGGTCTGTAGAGATCGAGAAATTGGGGGCCCACGGCATCACGGTTCACCCTAGGCCCGATGGTCGACATATTCGGTTTTCAGATGTGCGTGCTCTTCGTCCTTTGGTGCGGGGCGAGTTTAACGTCGAGGGATTTCCCGACGAGGCCTGGATCAAACTTGTTGAGGAAGTAAAGCCCGATCAAGCGACCCTCGTTCCGGATCCGCCAGAGGCCATCACATCAAATGCCGGTTTTAAAGTTCAGGCCTCGCGACGACTTTTGGAAGATGTAGTCAGACGTCTGCCAAAAATTAGAATTTCGGTCTTCATAGATCCGGCTCATTTCTCTGAGTCCGATGCGAAAATTTTGAAAGAAATCGGAGTCCACCGCATTGAACTTTACACCGAATCCTTCGCTGAAAATTTTGACGGTCCAAAGTCCGCTGAAGTGATCGCGTCTTATGTTCAAGCCGCGCGTTTTGCTCAAGCTGCTGGCCTCGGAGTGAATGCGGGTCACGACCTTACGGCCGAGAACCTTCCGGTCCTTATCAGGCACATACCTTGGATCGATGAAGTTTCAATTGGTCATGCGTTGGTGTGCGATGCTCTTAAGGTGGGCTTTAGCGCGGCGATAGAAAGATATCTAAAAGCAACTTCTGGTCGGTCTTTTTAACAGTGAAGGATCGTTGCGCGTTCTCATTTCCGTCTCACTTGTCGGGACGCGCTGAAATTGACAGCGAAACAACCTACGGTCGAACCTTATGAGCCGCAATTCCGACGCCACAGGACATGTTAGCCTCACGGATTGGGTTCGAGCTCACACGTCGAAAGCCGGCAATTCCCGCGATGTCGATATTCGTCTTTCCGTGACAGCGGTGTTGAGCGATGGGGACCCTTTGATTTTGGGCCGCTTGAGCGATCTTGGAATCGCCGCCGGTGAGGAGATCGAGTTTTTCGGACGCGCTCCTTTAGGGGAACCAATCCTGATTTTTGTTCGCGATACAGTCGTTGCGCTTCGACCAGCCGAGGCGAATCACTTCAGTGTGCGAGAGGTCCGTGAGCCGGAGGTCCGTGAATGAAGACAATTCTTCTTATCGGTTCACCTAACTCCGGAAAAACGACGCTCTTTAATCGACTGACGGGACTGCGATCACGCGCGGTCAATTATCCGGGCTCGACCGTGGATCTGCATTCTGGCCCGTGGCGAGAGTTTCAGCTCATTGATACGCCAGGAGTTTATTCTCTGTCCCCACGGTCGCCGGACGAAGAAATCACGCTCAAAGCGTTAGAGGCGAAAAATCCAGATACGGTGATAGCGGTCGTCGATGCGACTCAGCTGTCGAGGCAGCTTGCGATCGTAGTTAGTTTGAAGAGGCTCTTTGCTAAAAAATCCGTTCTGGGTGAAGCGTCTTCGCAGAGTGTTCCTCGACTTCTTGTGGCAGTCACTATGCTGGATCTTCTTCGACTTGAAGGTCAGTCATTAGATCTTAAAAAGCTGTCAGAAGAACTTGGGCTTTTGGTTATAGAAGTCGGAACCGACGTCGAGGATCTCTTATATCAAGCCGTCAGCCTTGAAGCGATCAGCCACAATTCGTCCAGCGGAATTCCAATGACAGGTTCCGGGGCGCCTCAGGGAAATGATCTTCGCGAGGCGAAAAGAATAAAAGATATTGTCGTTCACCAAGCTTCACCAAAATTTTTGCCGGACGGGAATTCACGGAAAAATCCACCAGGTCCACGGGAATCCACTCGCAGGATGGATCGCTTCGCCCTTCATCCTGTTTTGGGTCCGATCCTGTTTTTTATTATCATGGCCGGCCTCTTCACTTTGATCTACTGGCTCGCGCAACCTCTGATGGAGTTTGTGGACAACGGATTCTCTCTTGCCTCCGAGGGGTTTTCTTCCTGGACTTCTCAGTTTTCAGTGAGCCCTGTTGTGCAGCTAGCTTCGCAGCTTATTTCCGACGGGCTTCTTTCAGGCCTCGGTGCTGTGATGGTTTTTGTACCGCAGATTTTTATACTTTTTTGCGGCTTAATTTTTCTGGAAGACAGCGGTTATCTTGCAAGGGCTGCTTCGATTGTGGATCGGCCGCTGAAAGCTGTCGGTCTTGGCGGCCGCTCGTTTGTTCCGCTCCTCTCCGGCTTTGCCTGCGCAGTGCCTGCGATGATGGCGGCTCGTACAATCAGCTCACGCCGCGAGCGAATGCTGACTTTGCTGATTTTGCCGCTCATGAGCTGCTCCGCGCGACTTCCCGTGTATGCTCTTTTATTGGGACTTCTTTTCGGTGACCGCGCGCTGGCTGCAGGATTGGGGCTTGCTGCGCTTTCTTTAGGAAGTGTCGTCGTCGGTGTCCTTGCAGCTCGTGTCCTCGGCACTATCGCAGAAAAACACGGACTTTTTGGGAAAGAGACTTCATTTCTTATTCTCGAGCTTCCGCTGTATCGACGGCCGAAACTGAATCTTGTCATCAAACAAGCTTTGCTCCGAACAAAATCCTACATTAAAAAAACAGGCCCCGTAATTCTGGTGCTCTCGGTGTTAATTTGGATCGGGACAACTTTCCCTCACTTCAATGAACAAGACCAAGCCGTGCGGCTTGAATCAAGTTATGCCGGTGTTGTCGGAAAAGTCGTGTCGCCCATCTTTGAACCGATGGGCGGCGACTGGCGCACAGGGCTTGGCCTGATCTCCGCGTTTGCTGCACGCGAAGTTTTTGTATCGACACTAGCTGTTATTTTTCACGCGACCGAAAGTGAGGATGGCGTCGACGGGTCTGGCGAGACGGGCCTTCTTCGAAGTTTAAGTGAAGCAAAAGCTCCCGATGGTCAGCCGCTTTTTACCGTTGCTTCGACTCTTGGTCTGATGATCTTTTTTATGATCGCGCTGCAATGTTTAGCGACTTTTGCGGTTGCTGTGAGGGAGGCAAATTCGTGGAAATTTGCCGTCGCACAGTTGATTATTTTCAATGTCGCGGCCTACGTTCTCACGGTCGCACTTGTGCAGGGTTTAAGAGCCCTTGGCGTGGCCTAACACAATCCTGACACGTTCTTGGCAAAGCGGTTTGCTACAAAATATCCATGAATCGTTCCCCCAAAGGCTCAACTAATTTGAGCGGTCGCGCCAATATTGGCGACCGTGTTTTTTACGCGGGCCTTCGCGCAGTTTCTTGGACGACGATTCTTCTTTTTGTAGGAATGTTGATCTTTATCGCGGACCTCTCTTGGATTGCGATCAAGGAAACGGGCTGGAAGTTTTGGACGATCGACGATTGGAATCCGCCGATGGAGATTTTCGGCGCGGCACCTTTTATTGTCGGTACACTCGCTTCCAGTGCCATTGCTGTGATGATTTCGGCGCCTATTTCTATCGGCACAGCTCTCTTTCTTCGCGAAATCGCTCCGAGAAAACTTGCAGGCATCGTGGCATTTCTTGTCGAGCTTTTGGCGGCCATTCCTTCCGTCGTCTATGGACTTTGGGGCGTCTTTGTTTTGGCGCCAGTGATGCGGGACCACATTCAGCCTTTTCTTGCGACTTGGTTTGGACCTGAAACTTATTTTGCGGCCGCCTTGGCGCACGTTCTGACCGGTATCGCGTACCCATTTCTTCTTTTGGCGGACGCCTTTGGAATGACGTCAGTCACTCTTGTGTCGCTCTCGGCAAAAATGATGATGTTTTCTCAAGGCTTATTTAATGGACCACCGTTGGGACTTGGTCTTTTAACGTCGGGTCTTGTACTTGCGATCATGATCACACCCACGGTCACAGCGCTATCTCGCGAAGTTTTGCTCACCGTTCCCGATAGCGTTCGCGAAGCGGCGTTAGGTTTAGGAGCAACTCGGTGGGAGATGATCCGTCTAGCGCTTCTGAAGACGGGACGAGCAGGCCTCATCGGTGCAGTGATTTTGGGTTTGGGTCGCGCCATTGGTGAGACGATGGCGGTCACGATGGTGATCGGAAATCGAAACGCGATTCCAAGTTCACTTTTCGAACCCGCCCAGACGATGGCTTCCGTCATCGCGAACGAATACAACGAAGCCGATGGGCTTCATTTAAGTAGCCTCGCATTTGTAGGGCTCTCGCTCTTTATCGTTTCGCTGATTGTGAATCTCTTGGCTCGCACGCTGGTTCGTTATCTTGAACGCGGGAGTCGCGCATGATTGAACTCTCGATTCGAGACGGACGACGAAAAATGGTAAATTACTTTTCTCTGGCGGTTTTGTGCGCGCTGGCTTTTGCGGCGATTGCGCCGCTGTTCTTTATCTTCGCCTATCTTCTGCTTCGCGGGTGGGGAGGCCTTAGTTGGAGCTTCTTTACTGAAATTCCAAGACCTGTGGGTGAGTCTGGTGGCGGGATGGCGAATGCGATCACGGGAAGTCTTGTACTGATGGGACTTTCCTCGGCGCTGGGAGTTCCCTTAGGGCTAGCTTGTGGGATGGCGCTTTCTGAACTTAAAAAAACGCGGACCGCAAAAGCGCTTCGCATCGCCATCGATCTTTTAACAAGTGTACCTTCGATCGTTATCGGACTTTTTGCGTACGCCTTGGTTGTGGTTCCTTTAAAAGGATACTCGGCTTGGGCCGGGGGCTTTGCGTTGGCGATTGTGATGGTTCCGATCGTGGCGCGCTCGACAGAGGAAATTTTAAAACTAGTTCCCTCGGCCGTGCATGAGGCGGGTCTTGCGTTGGGACTTCCGCGTTGGAAAGTTTTAATGCGTTTGATTCTTCCCGGAGTGCGAACTGGGATCACGACAGGTATCTTACTCGCCTTGGCGCGAGTTTCCGGTGAAACGGCGCCGCTCCTTTTTACGGCCTTCTCCAATTCGTTCGGATTCCGAGGTCTTTCAAGTCCGATAGCGAGTATGCCGGTTCAGATTTACACCTATGCCACAAGTCACGATGAGACATGGCGCCAGCTGGCGTGGACGGGGGCCTTGGTTCTAGTGTTCGTTGTTTTTTTACTGAACCTCGTGACTCGAATTCTGACACGGAGAAAAATTTGATGGAGCCGACTTTGGAATCACCGGTGTCGCCTAAACTTTCTGTTTCCGACGGGTCCGCCCTTGAGACAAAGCGCCTGAGCGCTTGGTTTGGTGACCATCATGTTGTGAAAGATATTTCGCTGGTCGTGCAAAAAAACGATGTCTTCTCGTTGATCGGTCCCTCGGGCTGCGGAAAATCGACGTTCATTCGGTGTCTGAATCGACTGCATGAAGAGACCGACGGAGCCAGCGTCAGCGGCGAAGTCCTGATTCCTGGGGCCGGTCGCCGCGACAATATCTATGCCTCCGGCGTTGATCCGGTTTCGATTCGTCGTCGGGTGGGAATGGTTTTTCAAAAACCAAATCCATTTCCGGGATTGTCGATTTTCGATAACGTCGCTGCAGGACTCAGGCTTGCGGGTGTCATGCGCCGCAATATCCTCGATGAGGTCGTCGAAATGTCATTGATACAGGCTGCACTTTGGACCGAGGTCAAAGACAAGCTTAAAAAGCCCGGAACATCGCTCTCGGGCGGTCAGCAGCAGCGACTTTGCATCGCACGTGCGCTGGCCGTGAAGCCCCAGATCCTATTGATGGATGAACCGACGTCGGCCCTTGATCCGATCTCGACCGCGCGAATCGAAGAGCTTGTCATGAAGCTTCGAAACGACGTGACGGTGCTAATAGTGACTCATAATATGCAGCAGGCGGCGCGAATCTCAAACCAGACGGCATTTTTCCTTATGGGGGAGCTTGTTGAGGTTGGGCCGACGAAGAGTATTTTTACGAAGCCCAAAGATACGAGAACCGAGCAGTATATTACCGGCCGATTCGGTTGAGGAGATAGAACATGATTCGTCAATTTGAGATCGAACTTCGCGAACTTAAGAACCGCATCCTCGCTATGGGGGGCTTGGTTGAGCAGGCGATCGAGACGTCGACACTTCTGCTTGGAACCAGAGATCAATCCGGTTTTGCTCAGCTAAAATCTATCGAGCGAAAAATTAACGACGAAAATATGATGATCGATAGCATCTGCCTTGAAGTCTTGGCTCGGCTTTCGCCTGTTGCAGCCGATCTTCGACTGATCTTGGCAATTATCAAGATTAATACAGATCTTGAGCGCATGGGCGACCAAGCGATGAACATCGGTTACAACGTTGATCATTACATCGAAGATGGTGGTGTCGATCTGAAGCTTAATCTTCCAAAAATGGCGGGCTTGGTGAAAGCCATGGTTCGCGACGCACTCGACGCCTTCATGCGAGATGATATTGCGCTCGCTCAGCGTGTTTTGGAAAGTGATGATGAAGTGGATCAGTTTAAAAATTCGGTCTTCGAGAAAATGGTTGGATTCATGCGCACTTCACCCGACCAAATCGGACCGGCCCTCGATATGATTCTTGTTGCGCGAAATCTGGAACGAATGGCCGATCACGCAACCAATATTGCTGAAGACGTTATCTTCGCTTGCACGGGAGAAGATGTCCGTCACGGAGTTGGGAAAAGAAATGCAGCCAAGGTTTGATAACGGAATCAAGGAGAGATTCATGACATCGCTTATTGGAACTGGTTTGAATTCGGGTCAAAAAGTTTTGATCGTTGAAGATGAGGCCGATGTTCGAGATCTGGTTGCGGTCCACTTAAAGCGAGCAGGTCACTCGGTGACGGCCGTGAATTCCGTCGAAGAGGCGCGCGGTGCTTTTGCGGCGATTGATTCCGAAGACGGTTCCTCGGGATTTGATGTCTGCATTTTGGACTGGATGCTTCCGGGTTCGAGCGGTGTTGAATTTGCGCGCGAACTTCGAAAGAAATACGAGAGGTCAGCACTTGCTGTGCTCATGATCACTGCGAAAAGTGAACCTCAAGACATCGTCGAAGGCCTCGACGCTGGTGCCGATGATTATTTGACGAAACCTTTTGAGCCGTCTGTCTTAGTGGCGCGAGTTCGTGCTTTGACAAGACGTCTTAAGCCGGCTGATTTTGCCGGCGCAACGTCTGAACAGCGCCTCGATGGCGGAACAGATCGCTCTTCGGAAAATTCCACGGCACGAGTTCCTTTCCAGGTCATTCGACTTGGCGGACTTTCGCTTTTTCCTGAAACGTACGAAGTAAAATGCGAAGACGAGCCGATTTCTCTCACACCCAGCGAATTCAAGCTTTTGATGGCGCTTGCGAAAAGTCAGGGACGTGTTCTCACGCGCGACTCACTCATTTCTCAGGTCCAAGGTGATGGCGTGAGTGTTGTTGGACGCACGGTCGATACGCATGTTTTTGGACTCCGAAAAAAACTCGGACCCTGCGCAGATGTCATTGAGACGGTGCGGGGCGTTGGATATCGCGTTAAGCCCGAATTAGAGGCTTAATCACTGGATTGTGATCGCTCTCGATAAAGTTTCACGAAGGTGGCGCCGGCTTGGTCTTTCGCTCAAAGCGAATGCCCAGTATTTTCCGTGGAAAACGGCCTCACGCACATTGCTGCTTCAAGCGGTTGGTTTCACGGTCGGGCTTGTTGTAACGGGCTACACACTTCGCTACCACGCTCTCTCGCTTTTAGAAGCGGCTCCCAAGGCTATTGATGCGTCAGCGGCAGATCAACTTGTTCGAACCTTCGATGAGAAGCTTTCGTGGCTTTTTGCCGCAATTTTAATTTCAAGTGTCTTGTGGATCTCTTTTGTCACTTACCTCGGTCTTCGTCCCATGGCGCGTATCCTACGTTCGATGAAGCGACGAGGACCGCGCCGATCGTTCGAAGAGAACGACGACGCTTTTATCGATGAGCCCGGAGAGTGGCAGGATCTTGAAAAGACGGTCGAAAGTCTTTCAAGGGGAATTCGCCAACGTGAAGCCCTATTGGTTCGCGAGCGAGAAGAACTTGTGACGATTCTTGGATCTGTGAACGAAGCCATTGTCGCTATGGGAAAAGAGACTGAACCGCTTTATTTTAATTCACGTTTTGCAGTTCTTTTTGGTGCTGGCGCGACCGGCGGCAGTGCACTTCCGCTGAAAGAGCGCTTCCGTCTTCCGGAACTCTTGACGGCGTTTGATCGTGTGCTCAGCGAAAAAACAACGCGCACCTTTCGAGTGAGACTAAGAACAGAACTTCACTCGTCCGAGCGAGAATTTTCCGTAGCTGTCTCGCCCCTTCTATCGCGAGACGACCGCGCAGAAGTCTACGGGGCCGTCGCGATTTTTCACGATATCTCTGAATTGAAGGCGTCCGAGCAAATCCGAATCGATTTTGTCGCCAATGCCTCTCATGAATTAAAGACCCCGCTGACCTCTATAAAAGGCTACGTCGATACCGTGCGAGACGACCTTAAAAACTCTCGCACCGAAGATGCGGTCGGTTTTTTAGATGTCGTCAGTCGAAACGTGGACCGCTTAATTTTCCTTGTGAATGATCTTTTGGATCTGTCGGTTTTGGAATCAGGCGCTGAAGTTAGAAAGTCTTTGGTTTCAACGGCAGAGATTTCGGAGCAAGCCCTCAGGCTTTTAGAGGGGCGACGCTCAAAACGTCACACTGTGCGGCTGGAAATTAAGACCGACCGAGTTCTTGGTGACGCGACCCGGATCGAACAAGTGCTTGTGAATCTGATCGACAATGCGACCAAGTACTCGCCAGATGGTACAGAAATACGAATTTGCTGGGAGCCTGGTACGGGCGCAAACCAAGGTTATACGGTCTTAGTTGTTCGGGACACGGGGCCTGGAATTTCTGAAGAGCATTTACCCAGACTTTTTGAGCGCTTCTACCGTGTCGATGCGGGGCGTGCGCGCGAAGTCGGTGGAACTGGGCTTGGCCTCGCCATTGTAAAACACATCGTTCTTGCGCACGGTGGGTCGATTGCCGTGAGATCGCGGCCCGGCGAGGGTGCCGAATTCATTTGCCGATTTCCCTCAAGAGCCTAGCTTCTCATTTAAAAGACTATTCGGGTCGCAACGAAGACTCGATGGCAAGGTGGTCGCTCAGCGCCGACCACGGTGGGCCTTCGTGGCAGAGAGCCGTGAGCGGTGCGAATCCCCGAGTGTACATTCGGTCCAAAGTTAGAAGTGGAAACGGCGAAGGAAAAGTTTTTGCGTGCGCGCCGTGAACTGTTTGAAAAGCTTCTTTAAGTTCAAGAGTCGATTCAAAGTGGCTCGTCGCGAGGCCGCGCCAATCGTTGAAGTCTCCGGCAAGGATGAGGCGTTCATTGGCAGGAATACTTTCCTGAATTCGCTGTACAATCCGCTCGTTCTGAATTTTACGTCCATTGCTGGTGAGATCTAAGTGAACGCAAAGAAGATGAAGTGGTGCATCCTTCCAAGTGGTCACGGCATGTAGAATTCCGCGTCGTTCGAATCGATTGTTTGAAATATCGATGTTCTCAAAACTTGAAATGGGAAATTTCGAAAGAATGGCGTTTCCGTGATGCCCCGCCGAGTAGACGGCATTTCTTCCATAGGCATAGTGAGGCCAGATTTCGTCGGCTAAAAATTCGAGCTGAGGACCTGGCCATTCTTTGATTTTTTCCTGGTGGTTTTTGTGGTCGCCAAGGACTTCTTGTAAAAACACAATGTCGGCATGAACCTGCCGAATGCCATCGCGGATTCCTCCAAGAACAAATCGTTGAGAAAGAGCGAAGCCCTTATGAATATTGTAACTTAGAACGCGAAGCACGGAATCACTGGACATGTGTCAGACCCAATATCGGAAAAGATAATTCAAAAGGCGCCCCAAGCGCGATCCAACAATCGTACCACGGTTAACGACCTCTGCCGATGTTTCAAGGTCCTTAATGTATTGATCTGAAAGTTTTGCGATGGAGTCGGGATGATCAAGTCTGACATCGACTTCAAGGTCGTGCAGAAAACTGCGGCGGTTCATATTTGTTGAACCGATCATCGCTTCTCTGTCGATGATCAGACATTTTGCGTGAAGAAATCTTGGTCCATATTCAAACACCCTCACTCCGGCCTTAAGCAGCGCACGGTAGTAAGCTCTGGCGATAAACGACATAAACCAAACGTCTGATCTTGATGGCACAATCACTCTAACATCGACGCCACGTTTCGCGGCCCTTCGCAAAGCGCGTGCGATATTGGATGGCGGAGCTAAGTAAGCATTGGAGATCCAAATTCTTTCCTGAGCTTGTTCTAAAGCTTGTACGAATCGAAGCCGCGACTGTTTTCTTAAACGCCGTGTGTAGTTGAGGCTCACGGGGCGAGACGTGGGAACGTCGCGCCGTTTTAAAGAAAAACGTATTTTTAGTTTCCGCGGCGCTGTCACTGATTGGGCTCGTTGCCACGCGTGCTCAAACGCAGTTTTAAGTTCCAAGACTCCAGGACCCTCAAGGCGCGCGCAGGTGTCACGCCAAAAGCTTGGCCCCGAAAATTTCTCGGAGTGGCAATTAGTGACATTCACAGAGCCTACGAAGCCGACTTTGCCATCGACCACAGAAACTTTTCGATGATTGCGACGATTGAGTCGTCTTAGAACGAGAGAGCGTTTTGGCTTTCTTTCTGGCCGAATCACATTGAAATCGATCATCAGTCGACGCCATAGCTGTGCGGTGAGGAGTGGATGATAAACGCGAACGTCGATGCCTTCTTTTTGAAGTTCAACACCTCGGGTTTGCCACCAACCACTGGCACCAATACCGTCGACAAGAAGCCTCACTCGAACGCCCCGTTGGGCGGCGAGACTGAGTTCACGTGTGACGGCTTTGCCAATGTCGTCGTCATCGAAAATGTAAGTTTCAAAATCTATTTCGCTACGGGCCTTTGACCACTCTGAAAACAGAGCGGCAAAGTACTCATCGCCATCGAAAAGGACTTGCTCAGACTTCCACAGCATTAATTTTAAGGCGTCTTATCGCCAAACGCTTTGAATTTAAGTTTTGCAAGCCGCGTTGACTCTTCCGGCGGTAAGCTTAGGCCTGAAGATCCCGTGTAGCCCATAAGAACGCTATCGTTTAAAAGCTTAAAGCAGTTTTGAGCAAGACTTGTCGCAGGGGCGGCATCGATACAAAGCTCATAGTAGCGCTCGTGTAGAGTCCAAAAATTCAACTCGCGGAGTTCTTCAGCAGCTCGTCCCGCCAGAAAAAGAGCTTTGGCGCGTGAGGCCCCGTCGCGCTTTTCCCCAGCTGGATGCTCACTGAGCCACTTATGAAGATCGGCTGAGGCACGAAGAAACAAAATATCGCCGCTTCGAGCCGCTTTACTTTCACGAGCTCGGTCCGCTTCAGCGATGAGGCTTTCCGCACGATCAAGTCGCGCATTTTCGCCTTTGAATTTATTTTTCTTTTCACGACTCCAGCGATCAATCGAAGACGACCACGACTGCGCGGCTTCACGCATCGAAGGCGATGACTGAGAGTTTGAAATGATAGCTCGCGTGATGGATTTTGCTTCTTTTGGACTCTCTTTAAATCGGACGGAGATCGCAAGGCTTGAGGCTGCGGCTCGCTCCCAGCCGAACATATCTTTTTTCGCATAGTTTGAATCTTTAACGCCCGAGAGGTAGGCGCCGAGGGCGGCGTCAAACTGTCTTGTCGCTGCATAGTAATCGCCCTGGGCCAGAGGGGACATTTTCGATGGGTCAAAGCCAAGATCTAGTTTTGGAAAACTCGGTCCACCTGCAGTTTGAGTGTGACACTGAATGCAGTATCCGATCGATTCTCGAACCGTAAGACGTGCGTAATCGCGCTGTCCATTTTTAAGCGCCGAGACGGCTCTTGAAAGGTCCTCATCTAGCATTTGCGCAATCGAGTCGTAAGCGGGATCAGCGGCAGGTTTGTCGAGTTTGCGGACTTGGTGACTGAGGTTTTTAAGTCGGAGTGTTGCTGTATCAATCGCAGCGGCATTCTTCGGATCATCAAACTGACCTTTATCGGATACAAGCGGAAGAAGTGCATTCAGGGCGCCGGAAAGCTCTTGCATTTTGCCGCTCCAATTCGGAGTGGCTGAAGCGGAGCTTTCTTTTTTTGTCGACGTGCAGCCTAGAAGTGAAAACGTGAGCGAAGAAAAAAGTAAAGTCGGCAAGAGAGTTGAGAAGAGGAGGGGCGTGATGGATGAGCGATTCACAGAAGGGGGTTCCTTTCCAAAATATTTAGACCGGGCGCGGAAAGAGAACCAACTTTGGTTTTAAGTGTTCTGGCACTCTGTCCTCGATAATGTCTCGAATGGCCTTTGTAGTGTGCCGAGCTGAAGCGTGAATGAGTACTATTTTTTCTGCCTCGATCTTATCGAGCCTAGGTAAAAGCTCATCAAAGTGAATATGCCCCCACTCACGTGCGTTTTCGACAGACTTCTTGCTGTCCCAGTAAGTGACTTCCATGAAAAGTAGCTTTGACTTGCGGGCCTGGTCACTTTCAAGAAACTCAATTCGTGTGTCGCCAGTATACGAAATGAGGTTTTCCTCAAGCGTCTCTTCAAGTATTTCGCCCGCTTTCCGCAAAGCCCCCAGCTCATGTGGTGTGCGGCCGGAGAATTCGGGCCTTAAGCGCCGTTTGGTCTTAAAGATCGTATAACCTTGCGAGGGCACGCGGTGGAAAGTGGGGAAGCTACGGGCAAAGAAATCTCCCTTGAGAGGGATATTTTCGCCTTGGGCGACGGCCTTAAATTCAAACGCATACTCGAATTGATCGATCTCGTGCCAAATCGACATGATTCGCTTGAGTGGGTCGATCGCTTCTTTGGGCATGATAACTAAAGGCTTTGGGCGACTTTGCATCGACTTTTGAGAAATCAAATAGGGAAGGCCCGAGGCGTGATCCATGTGAGCGTGGGTCAGCAAAATCGTATTGAATGGCGTTTGATAGGGAAGCCCTTGGGCCACGTCGAACAGAACATCTGCCTCTGGAAATCCGATCGATGTCGAGATCCCCGCCAGCGAGTAACCGGTGAGGCGAAGGTCGCGATAAGTGAACGGATAACCTGTCGCTAAACTCAAAGTGTGTTCCCAGTTGCCAGAGCGTCGGTCAGAACATCGTGTCCCAACCACTGAACGGGTTTTTCGCAAAGGAAACTATCGTGAAACATAACGTATCCCGTTGCTCGAAACACCTCTTCTGACAAAACGCTTGTGATCGGATTTTTTTCATCTCGGTGCTGCGAAAAAAGGTGTTCGCTGGCTCCGAGCATCGTTTCCATTTGTTCTTTAGAGTTGTTCTGGGGCCATTCGTTAAAAAGAGAGTGATTTTTGATTAGATCGCTCTCGATGTAGTTTTCAGTGAAGCTCATGATATCTGCCACTGAACACTCTGGTTTTAATCTTTCTTTGCAGGCAGAAAGAATCGACTTCAGTCTCGATTTCCCGCTTTCAGGCAATGTGGTTTGAAGCTTTCGCTCAAGAGCTCCCAGAAGTGGATAAAGCGAAACTTCAACACCTAGAAAAATAGAAGAGGAATTGGTGAGAATCTCGGGACAGTTATAGACGGTCACTTTAATTTTTTTCGCGTGCGCCGAAGTGGCGACATCTTCAAGTTTCATTTTAGCCCAACCCTGGAAATAGGGCGTGTAGGTCTGCCACTTGAATTCGCCACCGACCAGAACTTCTGTTCCATGGTACCCGTAGGCGATATATCGAGCCGATCCACCGTCGGCCTCGATCTGCTTTGTAAGGCTCTCGGATTCTTCAATCAGGACCCGGAAAGTTTCCGAAGTGACATCTTCAAAGTTCATCAGCGCGAATCGACCTAAATCTGACTCGAAAAGAGTTTTCGAAGCCACGTGCCGATCGCCCGTGCCTTTGAAGACACGGTTCATCACAGGCATGATGATTTTTGTGCGCGGCACTCCGCCAGCCATCGTGTGGCAGAAAATGACGTTGGCTCCTTTGGGAATGTGCTGCTTAAGTTCTTTAATGTACGACTTCACTGAATTTCGAAATCGTGATTGGCCTTTTTGGCGCGACGCTTCGATACTTTTAAAGTCGGCTTTTGCGTCGGACCACTCGCTCAGCTTTACGCCCTCAAAAAAAGAATTTGGTGTTGGACCTCCGTCAAAAGCCGGTTCGAGATCAAACCCAGCTTCGAGGGGAATATTGATGAAGGGAGTTTTCTGTAGCTTGATCTCGTCGGCATTCAAGGCACGCAGCTGGCCTGCGTGGTCTCCTGAAGTATCTCTTCGGCCAACGGTTGAACGAATCACGGTGAGCCCTGCGCGTTCAGCCTCGTCGACAATACCATTGGCGTAACCACGCGCGAAAAGTTCGCCGAAGACGACCAGCACATCGCCTTTTTTATATTTCGACTTTGGTGGCAGTTCTTTCATTGGCGAAAGCTTTGAACCCACTTTGATCTCCCTCTTCGGTATCCGTTGATTTCCTCTGTGAAGCTCTAGCATGTGCGCCGCAGCAAGCAAGTGACGAAATTTGGCGGTGTGGGCCCGATCTGAGTTCGTAAAACAGATCCTCATCACGCCCAATTAGCCTCGACTCAACAATGGCGTGTACCGGGTTTTGCAGCACAAGGTGATGCCGTACGCTTTTTGGATGTCGTCCAAAGCGCCACCTGGAGGTTTTTGTGAGTCATCGTAGCAAAAGAAAAATCGCTCAAGCCGTGAGCTCATCGACGCTGACTCTTACTCTCATGGGCGGAATTACTTTCTTGATCTCTGCATGTTCTGGCGATGCCGGCAAAGTTACGGGCCAGTTTGCACCAAAAACAGAAATGACCACAAAGCTAGATAGTTGCGCGCAAAGTAAACTCTCGGGATCGCTTCAGACATTTCAGGCCCCACCGACTAAAGTTTGCAGAAAAGGTTCTGACGGCGAAGCCGTCGACAAAGACGTAGTCCCGAGCTTTCAAATGGTCGCTAAAAAAGGCCGCCTCGGAATCGACCATATTGCTGCATTTAAAATCAGCTACAAAGTCGCCAGCAGTGAAATTAGTGACGAAGTTAAAATGACGACAGAATCAAGCGTACAGCAGTTTTTGTCGTCGGTGTGTGGACCTGTGATCCAATCACCGTTTAAACGATCGTCTTTAGCGACGCGGTTTACGTTTCGACCGCTTCGTCCAACAGACCGCATGGCCTCCGCAAAAACTCGCGGGGCAAAAGCCAGCACATCAAGTGATGACGCTTTTTTCAACGGACAAATCGCACCGCGCGTAGAGGCCGTTGAGCCTTCGGCCGAAGGTGCAGCACCGCAAATAGTGCCTGAAAAATCTGTCGCGCAGCCGCCGGCGAAAGCCCAGCCAATTCAGACCTTGGATCCGAATGCGATCAATTCTATCCTTGAACTGGTCATTTCCGAAGATTCATCCATTTCGATCAAGGATGATTTGTCGGAGCTTTCAAGTGGATCGCTGAAAAGTGGACTTGCCGAAGGAGCCGCACCAACAGAGCAGCAGCTGCTCTTCTGCGGTCAGCTTTTGGTTCGAATGGCCGAAAGCGTGGGCCTTACAAAGGGCCGCGACTGTGAATCGTTAGAGAAGGCTTCGGCACAACAAGAGGCTACGTCGAAAGCAGCGGATGCTACGACCACCGCTGAGAGCTCGAAAAACTCGAAGCCCACACCGAAGGTCGCCGATGATCGTCTCATGAAGCCCGGTGGGCACGGGGTGGCGTCACTTCCAACCCTAAAGCTTGCTCAGACGGAAGTTCTCGAGATTTTGACACCGGTTTGCGGTGATTTGAATCCAAAGCCGTCACCAACTCCCGCTGGTAAAAATCCCTAAAACGCCGTAGCTGGTTAAGCGTGAGTTCATCGTCGCCCAAAGAGCTAGCGCACCTATTTTTTGACTCTGATCCTCCAAAAACTTTGGAGGGTCGCGATTTCAATGTGAGAGCCGATGGAGCTCTTGTCTTTACAAAAGAGTACTTGATCGCTCGCGGCACATGTTGTGGATCAAAATGTCGCAACTGTCCCTATGAAAATCGACGCACTAAATTGGACGATGCAAAGATCGACCTGCGCCCTGTGATCTCAATGGTGCCGTCGTGGACAGAAACACTCATCGCCTGCGGAGTGAACGTTCAGGGACGCACAAGGTTCTGTATCCACCCCAAGGATTTAGCGAAAAGTATCCCAGTTTTTGGCGGAACGAAAACGTTGGCCGACGATGCGTCTGAAAAGCTCGAGATTCTTCTCAAGAGTTCGTCGGGCCAAAAGCCCATCGTGGTTTTGGACCGAGAGGAAAACCCGAAATCGTTCTTCGAATTTTTCTCGAAATTCGACTGTGAGATCGTGGTGACTCATGTTGAAAATGGAGTGACCTTTCTTCGCGATCTGACTCTTTTGGCAAAAGCCCTTGCGCCAGAGCCAGTAGCCACGGAGCTAATTAAGCTTCATGAGCGGTGGATTCAGGCGAACCAACCGCGCCCTTCAAAAATGCCAGTTGGGTCTGAGTCGGTCTTTACGGATCTTATCCTCAATACGGATTGTCCGATTCTCTATGTGATCTGGCGAAATCCATGGATGGTTGTTCGCTTTGATACGTGGATTGGTGAAATGCTTCGGGCCAAATTTCCGACGGCCAAGTATCCGCTGGATGGGAAGAGAATTTTTGCTGGCCCGGCGGAATCTAAATACCCTGAAATTATCGCCTTAGACGTGCCTGACGGGGCCGTGATCCTTTTTTCAAGCGAGCCCTATCCTTTTGCTGCCGCCAGTGACCTTAACGCCTCTGACCTGGCCTTAAATTCAAGGGCTATAGCCGTGGTCAATGGAGAGGCTTTTAGTTGGTTCGGTCTAAGAGCCCTTCGTTTTCTTGAGGAATCTTAGGGGTTTTTGAGCTTCCTCAAAGAGCTCATTTATGTCACTTCGCCCCCTACAAAGAGCCCAATTTGGCTGCATGAAGCCCCCAGGGGTGTCCTAAAATCACCTGATTTCAGCTACTTATGAGGCATATTGGCCTGACCTTAACCTAACCCGCGGAGAATGTTTTTTGTATAGATAGGGGAACAGGTAGGTGGGGAATGCGGCCAAGTCGAATGGTACTTAAAAGCTGTCTGGTAGGAGTCATCGCGGCGGTGACCGCGGGTGGGCTCGTAGACTCTCATGCGCAATCGGCCTCTTCGACCAACCGTTCGAATGCGAAAAAACCAGCTGTCTCAAAGACCGTTAGTTCAAAGTCTGTCTCTTCTGAATCACAGACCGAAAACCGGACCGATAACAAAACAGAGACTTCGTCAGAGACTCTTGCGGCGTCGCTGAGCGATGACGGACCGGTTGGTTATTCGAACGGCGAAATGAAGTCGACCATGGGGAATGAATCCTCTTGGCGCCGTTCGAAGGAAACGAAATTCGCTTACAAAATCGGAAGCGGATTTGATTCGTTCGCCAACGAACGTGAACAAGCTCAGTTTTTCGGTCTCACTCTGCGCGGCGATTTTAAAGCTCAGCTGATGGAAAGCCTCAATGCCCGTATCAAAGGCGGTGTTGATTTGACGACAGGTTATGCTCAGTCGCGCTTTGGTGATAACGTCGGAAGCAGCGGTGTTTATCTCCAAGAGGCCATCTTAAACTGGCGCATGGTAAATTCGTCGCTGCTTCGAGCTTACGTCGATGGTGGCGCTGTTGATCAGGGTGTCTTTCGGGCTCCTCTTTTTATCTCTGAACAAGCCTTTCCAGGTGTCCGAGAAACACTCGTTTTTGGATCGTCGAAAGAATTCAAACTTCGTGTTTGGGCGCAGCAGACCATACCAACATCGCGCACGCTTTCGACCAGAACTGTTGATGCCGAAGTTACTCCGACGTTTCTTTCAGAGACGGTAGATCTGACGATCGAGCCGAATGATTCGTTAAAAATGCAGGCGGCTGTCACACATTTCGCGTTCAACAGTCTTCCATCTGCCGTAGCCCTTGAGAGCGTCATCTATGGAAACTCGACCGACGAGATCGGTCCGAACACTTCAAGGTTTCGCTACCGTTTTGATGGTGTGATGGCCCGGGGCGACATAGACGTTTCTCTCGGATCGAGCATCAAATGGACTTTGGAGGGTTACGTTATTCAGAATACGGCGGCTCCCGAAGGTTTCCGAAACGCTCAGCACATTCTAACTGGATTTGATGTTCGAGTTCCGGGAGAAATTAATCTGCGGCCAACGGTAAGTACCTTCTTTATCGAAGACGACGCCGTTCCTGGATTCTACAATTCTTCGATCGCGGGTCATAACAATCGCTCCGGATTCTCCGCTGGTTTGGAAGCTTTCTTCCAGAAGCAACGATTTAAACTCAAAGCAGACTACATCGATGCCGACGTGATCAATTTCAATATCAACCAAAGCCGCCAACAGACCTTAAAAATTGGGTTCGAGACGTTTTATGAAATTCTCTAAAATGCCAGCTCTCATTCGAAGTTCGCGGTTCATGGTGTCTAGCCTCATGATGGTCCTATCCATCGCGCTCGTCGGCTGTATGAAGCCCTCACCACGCGGCACGGATCCAAATTCCAATTTTTCAGACCCCTCGAAAAGCGGTTTGAACCAGTCGGCCGCGACCTTCTTCATCAACGGAGAAATCACGGGCGAGGCGATTGTTTCGAAAAACATCGCTGGATTTTCGATCCCTGTTGAAAAGCAGTTTAGCTTCCGTGCGTGCGTTCAAGACAAACGAACGAACGAAATTATCAAAGGTCACAAATTCGCTGTGATCGGCGCCGAAGCAGGAACGATCACCGTTGAAAACGGTGGACGAAGTGATGGTTCGGGCTGTGTGAACTGGACCGAACGTTTATCTTACAATGGCCTTGCGGACGCAAAATTTATCGCTATCAAGCGAACTTTGGCCGCCGATGGAATGCACACCGGTGCCCGTGACCTCGCCATCTGTATCAATCCTTGGGATGCGGCGGAATCTGTACGTGATTGCGACCGAAGACCTGTTCCAGAATCACAATTGGTAAAAGCGTCAGAAGTAACAGCTGCACTTAAGGGTGAAACTCCGATCGGCGAAAAGCTTGAGCGTTTCTTGTGGGTCAACGACATGCGCGTGAATTCGACGCATAATCCAGGTGGCAGTGAAACTGGAATGATCGACTTCAGCGTTTCGATGGGACCAAAAGTTCTTCGCTATAACACCCGCGGTGAAGAAGATCCGATGCCACTCATGGACGGAGTCTTCGCACTAAAGTTCTGGGTCGTCGCAAAAACGGGCGCAGGCCCGCTCAATAATCAGTGTATCGTTTTGGCAAAATCAGCTCCGTCGGCTGAAATGAAAATGGTGGCGGGTCGCCTTCAAGAAGAACTGAAAATGCGAATCCAGTACTTAAGCACCTACGGGCAGCTTGAGCTTGTGGGTGAAGTCGCGCCGAAAGAGAACACGGTTGGTCTTGCTCCTTACAACGGTATTTGGATGCTTGGAGATCAAAACGGTCTCTTGGGTATGAAGTTTGGTTTCGAACGTCCTGCTGGTTACAAAGGTGCGCCCGGATCTTTCAGCGCCAAAAAATATGTTGAGTCGTGCATTGATGTATCGACCGGTATCGCCATGGAAAAGTCGGCATCGCCGAGTCCCATCGTACCGCCTCCGACGATTGCTCTTGTGAACCCAGGTACAGGAGGAACAAAAACGACCGCGATACCCTCAGATCTTCTGTCGAACGAGTGCGTTGGTGCGAACGACATTCCGCGACTCTTCCCAGAAGATCCTGTCGCTAAGGGATTTAAAGCCGGAAATGATCTTCTCTCGTGCGTGAATAAGAACCTTCCCTCAGGTATCACGCGTCTTGAGCAGTTCGAGTTTGGTCTTGTCGACGTTCGCCCGGAGCCAATCATGGATCCGCTTCGAACAGAGACGACCACAGAGCGTACGATCAAGTATCGTGTAACGACACGAGTGACGAATCCTTTGGCTCAAGGGGCTCCGCTTCGCGATATCGAGTTCGTCGTTGAAAAGTCTGACGGTTCGGTGGATCCAGTCCGAACGAATCACCAAGGTGATTTGATTTTCACTGATAAAGTTCACCACGTGTACTTTGCACCGGAACGTTACATTCTGAAAGTCGTTCGTCTTCGTCACGCGTCTGGCTTTACGAAGCGCCTTGCGATCGTCTTTAACCCTTGGGACAACAACGGTTTCACGTTCGCTCGTGATCTTCGCGGAGTTCCAAAAGAATCTGTCACTCAAGTGAACCTTGTTCCGCGCCCAAAGTCTGAACTTCTCATCACTCAGTTCCAGTGGGGTGCTCAGGGTTTCCGATATGAGGTCGATAACTTCGTCAATCTCAAGATGTTTAAGCAGTACAACCTCACGCTGAGCCCGCGTGTGCTTCGATACAGTTCTTTGACCGAAGGTCGTATGAAAAACGAACCGCTTCGGGACGGAATTTATCTTATGAAAGTCGCAATTCAGCGAGACTACCGTCCGATGGATGGTGACCCGCTTGAGTACGTGACAGCCGTAAGAAAGCTTGTCCGTGTGGCGAGTGGTATTATCAACACACCTGTGGAAATGGCATTTAGAGACTTTAGAATTCTAAAGATCCGAAGCAATCTCATGATTGAAATTGCAACGATCGATGAATCTAAACTTTCTCCCGAGCAGAGGCAGACGCTTCTCGTAAAAGGAAATCTTGATCCCTTGGTCGACTCGAACTCGGGCCTCGTTGCCAGAACCTTCATCGGTCCTGTCGTCGCTTATTCGAATGGTTTCTCGGCATCGATGCGTCCAACAGACGATCTGTCGGAATCATATTGCAATACGATTGATTGCGATGAGCTGAAAAAGAACGACCGAATTCCTCCGTCGGAGCTTTCTGAAAGTGCTAAGTTCTTCGGAAGTATTCGCCATTTGGCTAATAAATCCGTGAGCGACATGATCGTTCGCTGGGATCAGCTTGAGCGCAAGTACACGAAGGAAATGACCGAGAACGCGAAGCTCTCGAAACTCCTTAAAGAAGGAAATTTCGAATACGCGGCCGTTAACAACGAGTCGAAGATTTTGGTTCAAGACCCACTCTTGAAGTCAAATAATCAGGTTCTGGCGCCAGGTCGTTCGTACTCGGATCTTATGGCCCGATTGAGCTCAATCGATCCGCGCAGCAGCTTTAAGGATAATGCCATGTCGCCGATGGCCAGTATGTTCCGTGGCGTGAACGGAAAAGACCAAGTCACGGCGTCAAGCGTGCAGCACGCCTTGTTCAGTAACGGCGGCGTCACAAAAGAATTGGCAGCGCGTCTTTGTGTCGTATTTGTCGAGGACATTGTTCTTCAGCGAAACGCAAAAGAAGAAGTGAAGTACAGCTATTTGGACCGTGTGAAAGCAGAATCACGTCGTCTTCAGTTGAACGAAGAATGCTTGAGAGAAGTGCTTACCGGCGCCAGCAAATCGAAAAACGGTGTTGAGGGTGTTTTCGCACTTGAGCACAAACTTCGAGTCTTTAATTTGACGGACAGCGAGCGTCGCGGCGGTAACTTGATGTTCTTGGGTGTCGGTGCAGGAAGTTCGTATGGACTCAGCAAGGGCGCATCGTTCTCGTACTCATTCAGCCCAACGTCGGCTGCATCAGGTGCGTTGAAAGCAGCAGGTCTGACGGCGGCAGAAAAATTCTTGGATGTTCTTGGTCTTTCGGCAAGCTTCAGCCGATCCGAGTCGAAATCAATGGGCGAAGACTTAAGTGTGAACGTTGGTCAGAACGTTGCGGTCGAGCTTCGTGGCATGCGTATTACTCTTGGTGAGTACGAGCGCTGCACGTCGATTCGATTCTCGCAAAGATTTGTTGAAGAGCATTTCGGATACTTCCGAGCGGCTTTGCCAACCAAAATGCCACTGGCGCAAAAACTTGATCGCATCGGCCGGGGACTTTTTGTTTGCGAAGGTGTGGTTAACAAAAAGCCGCTCGTTGTCGACGAACGATACTATCAGTTCTCGCAGCCTATCGGTGACGAAGCTCTGAACGATCCAACGGCTTTAGAGAATCATCCGTATCTGATGACTCTTCGTAGTCGTGCGGACTATGCTCGGTTCGTTCGGTTGGTTGAAGCGCGTCCAAAGACCTTTGACGATCTTCCAAAGCACATCAATATCGGCGAAATGCCAGTGGATCGTTTGATGGGTGTCTTTAAAACGGCAACGCCAAGCTTTACAGGTGTTGTGACGCTTGAACCCGATTCGATTGTTCAAGCACCCGTCGTTAAACGCAGTGAACGTTGAAGCCATTTTAAGACATCCGCGGTCGCCCCGCCTCGGGCAAAGACCGCGGCTTCGATCTGTTTCGCTGCCGCTGCTCGCGCGGTAGGCTCTTGGCCGCGCTTTAAAATAAATTCTAGGGCTACAGTGAATTCCGAAGGGTCTTTGACGCTTTTCACAAAGGGCCAAGAGTCGCTCTCGAGTTTAAGTGTTTGAAACTCGATGGCTTCACGGTTGTTCGTGTGAAGAGGGCCCACGAGGGTGAGGCACCCGGCGGCCAGCGGCTCCATCACCGAATGAACAGTTTTACGAAATGACCCGCCGACAAAAGCGACTTCACTTAGTAGATAAAGTTCGGCCAAAAGTCCCACGGTGTCGACAATCAATAAATCGACGGGTGCTTTTGCGTTCGAGAGGCGGCTGAGCCTGGCGACACGGTCTTTTTTGAATCCGGTTTCATAGGCCCGCGATTCCATTTCCATCAAAAAGGATTCAGAGATTTCATGGGGCACCAGAATCAGGGTGTGAGTCGTTTTCCCCTGAATTTTTGCCGAGGCGCGAAGCACAGGGTCAAGATCTTCGGACCAAACGCTTCCTGCCGTGAAAGAGCGTTCGTGAATTACACTTTTGATGGCCGCGATCTGGGCTGTCACCATCGGCGTTTTTTCTGCCAAAAGGCGACTCAAAACTTGGTCGTAGCGTGTATCGCCGGCGACTTCCACGCTGGTTAATCCCATTTCGTTCAGCATTTTTTTGTCATCATCACTCACGCACTGAATCTGTGACAGAAGTGCCAACGTCTGACGCGTGATTCTTCGGGCCACCCAGGAAGTTCGTTTTGAACCCTCGTGAAACGTGGTCGAAAAAAGCAGTGTCGGGAGTCCTGCTTTTGACACCTCACGAATCGTATTGGGCCAAGTATCGGTCCTCGCTATGAGAAGGCAGCTGGGGTTTAGGTGCCTTAGAAAATCATGAATGTCTCGCGCTGAATCCAGCGGCAGAGGACACGACGCCGTAACCCCAGGAAACTTTCGGACATTTAAAGCATAGGTTGGAGAGAAGTACGTGACCAAAACTTTACTCTGGGGCCACTTTTTTACGATTTCTCTGATCACGGGTTTTGCGTATTCAAATTCGCCACTCGCTGCGTGAATCCAAATCGGTTTTTCGCCACCGAAGATAGCTGGATGGATCGATTGAAACGCCGGTCGTCCATCGACACTTCGAATGTCCCACGTCGTCACAATTTTATTTAAAGCCGTGTTGAGAGAGGGCAGACGTTTCAAAATAAAAACTAGGCCTCCAAAAATCGATATCAGAATGGGGTGGAGCAAGCGATAAAAAGTCATACCAAGTTTCGGCTTTCAGTCTTCGCTTGGAAGGCTTCGCGAAGCTTCATTGCCACCTGTTTTTCACTGACATCGAGGAGGCATTTTAATTTGACCTGATTCGTGCACGGATCTCGGCCATCCTTAGAACAGGGCTTACACGGAAGATTCGAAACTTCGGCAATTCTTGAAAAAGGAGCCACCGGGTAACCAAAGGCCGTGGGACCAATAATGACTACACTTGGTGTGTGCAAGCGGTCTGCAACATGTAAAAGTCCCGTGTCATTGGCGACGACTGCAGTTGCATGGCTTAGAAGTGTGGCGGAATCCAGAAGACTCGTTTTTCCAACAGCACTGAAGACACGTGATGATCCGAATTCTTTTTCGATCTCATTTAAAAATTTGTCATCCGGTCCTCCTAAAAGAAGAAAGCGGGTGTCGGGCGATTCTTTCATCCACTCAAGAACAAAAAAGCGCCATCGTTCCATGGGCCATCGTTTGTTCGGCCAAGCCGCAGAAGGTGCCAGCGCGATCAGTTCGCCGCCCGGGTTTTCACTACGCCACTTAAAAAAATCAAGAAGCACGGGATTCGAACTTTGTTCCGACGGTGGCGTCCACGAGGGGCTGGAGAAATTGAACTCGAGATTTGGAATCCAATTTCGCAAAGGCAAAAGGAAACTTTCAGCTCCGCGGTACGGAACGGGGAGAGTGTTCCAGCGAAATTTAAAAAAAAGAAACCGACGTAGACGCTCTTTTGAGCGCCGGACGATTCGCCTCCTTGGCGCCAAAGGATGTTTCAAGCGAAGAAGAAGCCATTTTAAACGAATCACAAACCGAACAATGAAGCTTCGAAGATTCGAGTGCGCATCGTACACGTGATCGTAGTCGGCCGCGATCTTCCAAACTTGTCGAATCAGTTCAAAAACAGAACCGCCGCGTGGGAAAGCGTGAATTTTGGAAATGAATTTTTGGTTTAAGAGTAGTGGAGCGAAATCTTCACGTGTCATCCAGTCAACGGACGGCGACCGACTGGATTCGTTCAAATGCCTGGCGGCTTCGAGAGCTTGAAAGATATCGCCAAAGCTGGAGAAGCGGAGAATCAGAATTCGCATGTGCCACTACATTAGCGGCTGTTCAGAACGGCGAGAAGACAAATTTAATGCTGATTTGAGTTTCCGAAAGATCAAGCTGCTGAAGTTGACCGACCGCGTGTGAGACTTCAATGAAAGAGCGAACTGCGTCTCGCTCGGCCACGGTTGCCCGTAAGGCACCAAAGTAAGTCAGTCCAGAATAGGAGCTTCGGCCGCTCGTTCCCAGCGTCGTCACGTTGTCGACATGAATATCATTTTGGCGTGCCCCGCCGCCCAGTGAAAAAGCATTGATGCGGAAGCCGATTGAAGCGCCGACGTAAGCGTTGCTCGCTTTTTCAAGGTAGGTCGCGTTGGAGTAGGAATTGATGAGGTCGGTTTTTCCGTATTCGGCTTCAATGTAGGGTCCAGATGATTCGCCCGAAAAATCGACGCCCACAACCGCGGCTCCGCCCCAACCCGTAAAATTTGAACTGGTCGATTGAGACTTAAAAGTACTGGCGGACCTCTGCATTCCGCCGCCGAAATAAATACCAGAGCCATCGCCGCGTCCGCGGGCATGGGCCGAAAAAGAAATTAGAAATATGACGACTGAAGATCCTAGCAGCCGGGCCATTGAGATCATGGCCCGATCTCCATCGACGTAATACATCGTGTGTAGACATTTGTTGGTATAAAAGGAGCCGCCGCCGTTTTCACTAAAGTTCCGCTGCTCGTCATATTGAACTTCTGGACGTTGTTAAGGCCACTCGAACCATTCGCTATGAAAATAGCTCGGGTCTCCCGGTCCTGGATCATATGGGAGGGGCCCAGCACCACTGCATTGTCCGTCCACGCGGCCGTGGCGGCCGAAATGGCTCCGGTGGTCGTGTTGATATTGTAAGAGTACACATGATTACTTGCGGTTGTTGCAGAGCCGTAAGCGATGAGAAGTTTCCCTAAAGTTTCGTCGTAGAGGCTTGCCGTCGGAAGAGAGGTTGTGGTGGGACCTGCCTGGCCCGAAAGACAGTTGCCCGCAATCGCGTAGCCCGAACTCGAAATCACCCCAAAACGATTGTTCGGTGTTGCAGCAGCGTGCGTGAATACTATGTTTCCCGTTGGAAGAACTGTCGTTGATGTCATAGCGGTGGTCGCCGTTGCGCACGGCGCAGCCGGAGCATTGATAAATGGATTTGCTCCTTGAGTGACGCGTGTCCGAGCAACCGAGAACTTTTCAATCGCAGTCGCTTTAGTGATCAGAATTGAAAAGTCCGAAAGAACGGCGATATGTCGAAGCACTCCGCTCAGTGCGGTGCTATTTGAGATGTAGGTCGTAAAGCTTGTCCCGTCGCGAGCGAGGATATCGATACGTCGACCGGCTGCATTCTCCACGGCGACCAGAATTTTGGAGTCGTCGAAATTCACAATGGAGGCCGGCTGGTCTCCGTTACCGAGCTTGTTATAGTCGAACACGGTGCCGGCGTAGGCTCCGGTCTCAAGATCAAACTTTGCGATCGTCGCGTTGCCAGTGGAAACCGCAGCACCGCCAGCGTAGCAGGAGCCACTGGCCACATACAGGTAACGACTGTTGAGGCTCGAATTAAAACCTTCAGTGGCGGGCAATTCCCCGCAGCCAACTGTTGAAAGACAGAGAGAGGCAAGCGACAGAAGTCGCTTAGTCAGCATTGATCGTGAGGGCTTTTCTATTTCATTGTCCGGCATCCGTGACCGTCTCCCGATGGCAAATCGTTACGATTTTATCGGGAGTTGTTGATCAAAAACAGAGCGTTTCTTTGCAGAAAATAAACAATCAAGACTGAAGTCTCAGGCCGGACGACGAGGTCCTGTTGGGTGTTGAAACTCGGGCGAGAGCTTTTCTCCCTCCCAGTGGGATACGACCGTTGTGGCTACGCAATTTCCGGTGAGGTTCACAGTCGTCCTAGCCATATCCATGAACTCATCGACGCCCATAATTAGGACAACGCCTTCTAATGGTAATCCAAACGCCGTGAGCGTTGCCGACAAGACCACCATCGAGGCTCTCGGAACTGCGGCTACGCCTTTAGTCGTAAGCATCAGAGCCAGCATCATCGCGATTTGTGTTTCGATCGACAATTCAATGCCCGCCGCCTGAGCAATGAAAACGGAGGCGATCGCTAAGTAGAGAGTCGAGCCATCGAGGTTGAAGCTGTAGCCCATGGGTAAAACAAAACTGGCGATGCGGTTTGAAACGCCCATCTTTTCTAAACTCTGTAAGGCGCCCGGATAGGCGGACTCGCTGGACGTCGTAGCGAAAGCGAGAAATAAATGCGGCCTTAGCTCTTTGAAAAAAGCTCGGATTCGAATTCGAGCCCAAAAAAGTGCAGGGAACAAAACCAAGACGACAAAGACGATGAGCGCCAGGTAAAGCGTCCCAACCATTTTCGCCATTGGGATGAGAACTGCAAGACCGTGCTCGGCCACCGATCCGGCCATGGCGGCGCCGACACCTATCGGAGCAAGTTTCATAATTAGTTCTGTGAATTTGAACATGACCTGGTTCAGGGCTTCGCAAACGTGATATATCGGTCGGCCCTTTTCTCCGGCGAGAAGAACGGCGATTCCAAAGATGACCGAGAACAAAACGATCTGAAGCACGTCACCCTTGACGACGGCCTCGGCGAAGTTCGTTGGAAGAAGGTGTTCAATGAACCCGGCCATCGTCATTTTGTTCTGAGCCGCCAGCGTTACAGCGGGGTCAATAACGGAACCAATCTTCAAGCCGTCGCCAGGCCGAAAGATATTTACGAACAAGAGTCCGATAACAAGCGCCAGTGTCGTCGCGATCTCAAACCAAACGATCGACCGAAAACCAAGACGTCCAAGGCCTTTCGTGCTTCCGGAGGAATTGATTCCTGTGACGATGGAAGCAAATATCAGCGGCGCAATAATGCACTTCACTCCGTTAAGAAACAGAGTTCTAAAGGGCGTTACACCGTGGGCGACGTCGGGAAGGAAAACGCCAGCGAAAAGACCAAGAGCCAGACCAATGAATATCCACCACGTCAGACTGATGCTGGATAAAAACTTTTTGAAGATCATCATGACGACACTATTACTGACTGTGGATTCAATATCCAGCGCTCAATTGGATTCATCAAGTTGTGCCTACGGAAACGCTTTTTATGTGCCGCGTCCTTTTTATGATCTGCTTGAAGAACGCTTCGACCTCAAGCGAGGATTTGACGATGAAAAATATCAAGCCTTTCCAGGTTTCAAAGGTCGCACGAGTTTCAGTTTTGATTCTTGCAATGTTTCTGACTCTGGCACCGACGGCGGCCCTAGCGAAAGATCTCTCCAATCGCCTTGGAATTGGATTTAAGAATCAATCGAGCGTCGATCTGCCAGGGCTTGCGATTCAGTACTGGCCCGGATCTGAACTGGGGCTCTCGGCAACGGTCGGCATTGACACCCAAACGAGCAATTCAAAGTTTGGAGCGATGGCGAAAATTTACCGCGTGATTTTCCCAGAAGATAATCTCAATTTTTATCTTGGTGCAGGGGCTGGAGTTTTAAGTATCGAGACGGCAGGCAATAATCAGTCGGGATTTGAATTGATGGGTTTTGCTGGCGTCGAATTTTTTCTTCCAGGTCTTGAAAATATTGGGTTTAGTTTCGAAGCGGGAACCGCGATCACATCTATTTCCTCGGGAACACGGTTTCGAACGGTCGGCGATTCTCCGGTTCGCGCAGGCGCAATTTTCTATTTCTAATTTTGCTGGCTGAATTTTAAGCACAGTTTGCTCGGCGTAAAAATTTATAATGGCAGCCATTATCGTCTCAACTGATGCGAGCGCGTGCGTCGAAAGTTCGAGTGCACCGTTATTCATGGGTCTCCGACGCTACGCCCCCCGTAATAAGGAAATGGTTCCAAAAAGGGCCCTTTCGTTGACACAGACTGTCGCCCTGAAGCTAGAGTTCGTAAATGTCATAGAACCTTTCCGACGTTTTCGTTAAGGATTCGTGATTTGAAAAATTTGGAACAAGCAAACGAACGAAAAACTTAAGAACTTCTTAAGTGAACTAAAAAGTAGGACTGGGAGACTCGCATGGAATTTTTGACGAAAATGGCATTGGCCTTCGAACACGGTGGATTCTGGATGTGGGCGATTCTCGCTTTCCAGGTAGCTTCGATCGCTATCATCATTGAACGAGCCATCGCGCTTTTTGCAAAGCGAAAAATCGACCAGATGGAACTCGTAAAAAGTTTCGAAGAGAATGTTCGTCGTGGTGAGTTTGAAATCGTCATGCAGAAGGCTGAAGCCGCAAAAGCGACGTCGCCTGTTGCACGAGCTATCGCGGCCGGCGCGACAGCGGCTCGCAACTTTGGTGGAAAAGAAGAAATCCAAGGTAAAATGGACGAAGTTCTTCTTCATGAGAACGGCCTTCTCGATAAACGCGTTGGCTTCCTTGCGATGCTTGGAAACGTTGCGACTCTGACGGGTCTTCTCGGAACGATCACTGGTATGATCAAGTCGTTCGCGGCTGTTTCAAACGCCAACCCCGCTGAAAAAGCATCTCTTCTTGCGGCGGGTATTGCCGAAGCGATGAATGCAACAGCGTTTGGTCTTATCGTCGCTATCCCGGCTCTGATCGCGTTCGCAGTCATGCAGAACCGAGCAAACGAGTTGGCTGAAGACATCAATCAGTCGGCCCTAAAAGCTTTCAACTGGCTCAGCTACTCTTACGATCCGATTTCGGCCAAAGCACAAGGCGGAAAATCGTCTCGGTCGCCAGAAGCTAACGCTTAGTCCTTCCAGAGATTAGAGAGCGGTTCTTTTTAGAACAGGATGAGAGAAAAAGATGAGTAAGAGACACAGACATCTAGAATTTGAGATCAACTTGATCCCGGCGATCGATCTTCTATCGGTCTGTATTTGCTTTCTCTTGTTGACGGCAGTTTGGCTGCACGTCGGTGCCTTGAATGTGAAGCAGGCGGTTGGTGGTCAGCCGGCCAGCGAGACGGCGAAGAAGCCAACTGTCTGGGCACAGATCAACGGTGTTGGTGATGTTCAAATCGACGTTCGCGATTCGCGAGTGTCGGCAAAGCTCGCCAAAGCAAAGATCGAGGGAAAAAACGGAAAGCCAGATCTCGAAGCTCTGGCAAGTTTTGCGGGCGCACTTAAGGCGGCCGAGCCAGAACTCACGACGGTCCTCATTCAGCCTCAAGCTGCAACATTGTACGAAGATATTATTGATCTGATGGACTCGTTCAAAAAGCAGGGACTGATAGATCTTGGTGTTTCGCCGCTCTGATTGATTTTCCAATAACGGTTTTGAGAAGGAACTTTTGAAATGCTGAGTACTAGTATTGTGAAAATGTCCTCCTTCACCAGCATTATTGGCGGCGTTTCCGTCATAAGGCCGAACGGTGAAAAGAAGACTCGCAACATCAATGCCGAGCTCTTGCTGACAGCTCTGATTGATGCTTTTTCGATTCTTGTGATTTTTCTTTTGATGAGCTTCTCATCCACGGGCGAGCTTTTGATGATGGGCAAAGACATGGAGCTTCCAAAAGCTTCGGCCGATGTTCTCGAGCGAAATCCCGTCGTAAAGTTGGAAGCAGGGCTGCTCTTTCTTGAAGATAAGCCCGTGACTGCCGACGGCCTGGTGCAGGCACTTTTGGATCTTCGAAAGAACTTCCAAGAAACTCGCCCTGGTGAAGAATTTCCGGCGATTTTGACTGTTCAAGCGGATCGTCGAGCCAAGTACGAGCAATTGAGTGGGATTGTTCAAGCTTCGGCGCACGCTGGCTTTAGCGACATCAAGTTCGCCGTAGTTATTAAGTGATTTTTAGTTTCGGGGGCGCGTCCATGGAACGGCAGGGGTTGGGTTTGAAAATGAATTTTTATAAAATTGGTGCGTTTGCGGCCACTTTCATTGCGATTGTCGCGACTTCGAGTTTCGTGCCGGAGGCACGCGCTCAGTCGATGGACGGTAAAACTCGCGACCTATTAATTCAGAAACTGACACACGTTTATTCGACATTGGCTCCGGCCGACTCAGCACGAACGGCGCTGACCCTTCGTCTCGCTGATCTTCACGCCGAGCGCGCACGCCAAGCGGCGATGCGAGAGCTCGAAACCGGATGCACGACGTGTGTTGCTGGTAAAGAGGACCGCGCTCGCGCTCTTCGTTATTATCAAGACGTACTACCAAAACTCTCTGATACGCAGACCGCAAAAGTACTTCCCCAGGTTGGCCATCTCTATCAACTCACTGGGCAAGAAAAGTTAGCTGTGGAAACGTACAGCAAAGTCATTTCCGCCAACAAACACCCGGAAGCGGTGGCCGAGGCCCATCTTTCTCTTGCAGAGATGGCTTTTAAGAAAAGGGACTACGCAGCTGCGAAGCCTCACTATTCAAAAGTCATTGATATCCCTCAATCAACGTCCAAGGGTTTGGCGTCGTACCGCCTGGCTTGGTGTGATTTTAATATGGGGATATTGGAACCTGCAATTCAGCGACTCTCCAAAATTTTAACCACTCCCGAACTCTCTTCGCGAACAGCGTCGGGCGGTATCGTTCAAGTCGACCGCGCCTTCCAGGAAGAAGTTTCGCGGGATTTAGCGACCTTCGTTGCTCGCCGAACTGTGACTGCGGCTGATGCTAAAATGATTTACGACCTCAGTCCCGAAAGCGTAAAACTTCCGAACATCGTTTATTTGGCTGGTGAGACTGAGCGTCTTGGCCAGGCAAAGAGCGCGATCGAACTTTGGAGATTTTCGCTCGAGCGCCAGACCAAGCCTCGTTCAAAAGTTGAAGGGCACATCCGTCTTGCGCAGCTTGAAATGGAAGCAAAGAATCCACGAGCGGCCGCTCAGGATTTTGATCTTGCCATGAACCTGTGGCCGTCGATTTCAGGTGAGACCGATGACCAGCTTAAGGAGATGAAAGCGCGTCTTCGAAAGCTCGTTTTGGACTGGAACCGCGTCGAGAAAAAAGCGCCTTCGGACGAGCTGGTCGCGACGTACAAAACGTACGTTAAAGTTTTTCCTGGTGAAGCTGATATGACTGTCTGGCTCGCTCAAGTTCACCGCGAGCGCAAAGAGTACGCTGAGGCGATTCGCCTCTACACTGTCGGTGCAGAGCTTTTAGCGGCACAGACGTTTAAAGATGTTGCCAGCAAAGAGGCTAAAGAAGCTGTCGAAGCTCGTGAGAATGCGCTTTTGGGTGCTATTGAGACAGCAGAGCTTGCTAAAGATCAGGCGCTTCTCATGGCGGCTTACGACAGTTACTTAAAGCTTTCGGTGGATAAAAAGCGAGAGATCGAAGTTCTCTACCAGAAGGCCAATATCGCCTATACGAAGGCTGACTACCCAGCCGCGGCCGAGCAGATGCGTCAGATTGCATTCCTCACGAAAGCCAAATCTCCTGATGCGCTCAAGGTTCGTCGCCAGGCGGCTGATTTAGCTTTGGATGCCTTGGTTTTGATGAAAGATGATGTTCGCATCGAATCATGGGCTCGAGATTTCGCAGGGCTCTTTCCGTCGGAAGCGTCAGACTACGCGAAAGTTTCTCGGCGCTCGGTCCTTACCCAGTCGGCGGCAGAGACAAGCGCTGAAAAAGCATGGACGATTTTGAATCGATTCGACCTTGCGACAACAACGCCTGAAGATCGGCAAACTTACTTAAAGAACCGACTCATTTTGGCTGAAAAGACGAAGCGTTTCAGCGAAGCTCGAGACGCCGCTGATCAGCTCTTAAAAACTCCAAACCTTTCTTCGGAAGATCGTCAGTTCGCACTTTCTAGAAAGGCTTGGCTATCTGAACTTATTTTTGATTTCGACGCGGCTTTGGCGGCGACAGAGCAAATAAAAGCCACGCCAGAGGTTCCTGAGGAACAGCGTTTACTGAAGCTTGCTATGTACGCAGATCTCGCGAACAAAGACACGAAGCCCTACCTCACGCGCTACTTGGGCGTTTCAAAAGATGAAGACCGTCAGCTGACAATTTCTAGTCAGTTTGTTCGCGAGTCGAAAGAGCCCGTTAAAGAGCTTGAAAAGCAAAAAGCTGTTCTTTTGAAGAAGCCCGAAGTCTATGCGCGCCTAGCGCTTGAGACCGTGGCTGGGATGAAAACAGGCGGAGTCGCTTATGCAAAACAAGCTCTGGCGCTAAAAGGTATTTCGGCGACAAGTGCTGGTCGGCTCCTCACGCGTGTTGTTGTGTTGGATGAGATTGCCGCTCAGAAATCGAAATTCGCGGCTCACAAGATCGACGGATCGACACAAAAGAAACTTGCGACGTCGCTCAAAGCACGGGTCGCGATGATCGAATCACTTGAAAAAACAGCCGGTGCCGCCGTCGATAGTGGCGATTGGACATCGCAGCTTTTAAGTCTCGACCTTCTGTCGCGTGAATCCGAGCGGTTTTACTCAGAAATTCTTTCTCTACCGATGCCGACGGGACTTAGCCCCGAAGATGAGCAGCAGTACCTTTCTCTTCTTTCTCAACAGGCCGCACCTTATCAGGTGAAGGCACAGGACGTAAAAAAGAAGGTCGACGAATTCTGGAGCAACAAAGCTTCGATCGCCGCCTTGGAAACTTCGCTCGTCTCATCAACCGGCGCACTTCGTTCGATGGTTGTTGGTGAGATTGAACTCTTGGCTGCGGTCGCTCCTGAAAACGTGAAAGGCTCGCTTGTCGCTTTGGCAAGTCGGTCCGAGGCCCAAGCGGCTGTGAAGCCAAATTTGGTAGCCATCGAAAAAGCACGGCAAGCGGTACGAGACGAGCCGATGAGTGCGGCAAAGCTTGAAGGGCTTCTCAGTCTTGAGCGTCAGGCGGGTCGAGTTGGAATGGTTTCCTACCTTGAGGGACGTCTTCAGACGATTGAGAAGGCAGCGGTGACGAAATGAGGAAGTTTGTGAATAACGCATTAACGGTCAATTTGAAGTTTAAGTTTCTTCTGATGGCAGTGGCTTTTGCTCTCGGAACAGTTTCTGGTGGCGTGGCCGCTGCCGTTGCAGCGCCTGAAGCTTCGAGCCCTTCGGTTTCAAAAAAGAAGTCGACGGAAGTCAGTTTCGACGACGTCCTCGTTCAAGGTAAGTACCACTTTTCGGATGAGGCCGTGACGACTGTTGAAGATGACAAAATTCTTGATGCGCTTCTTGGTGTTCGGACGGATTTCAAAGATCGAATCAAGAAGTCGACGGCGAGACAGTAGGGGATGACGATGACGGTAGCCACCACGGGAGCGGAGACTCCTTTAAAATCCTTAGCTTTTGAAAACAATGACGGTGTTGTTGTTCGAACTTTGGCTTGGCCCGAGGGCGAGTCAGACACTCTTACGGTTGTTCGAAGAAAAGACACTCGCCGAGTCGAGCTCATGGCTTCAACAAAAGCTCTGGAATCAAAGCGAGTAAAATTTGATACCTTGGCGACGGTGTCCCGCGCGGACATGAAAAATGGCGAGTTTAAGATCGCCGGCGTCGGTCGTCTTGCGCTGATGTCTGCGACGGCAGCGACATTGAAAAATGAAGCTCCGTCAAAAGAGGAATCCTACTGGCGAAGTTCTGTCGCCATGGTGATTGTTGGTTGTGCTGTCTTTATGTCGATCCTCATGACACGACCAAAAGATAATCCAAAAATCGAAGCTGAGCTCAAGCAGCAAGTTGTTCAGATCTTAAAGCGAATCAAGGTTCAGCCTAAGCCTGTTCCGCAGCAGGTCGCTGACTCGCGAGTGGAAACGCCGAAGCAGACAGTAAAGCCCGTCAATAAAACGGCCTCCATTAAGCGAATGGGTGCACTTGCGGTTTTTGGTTCGATGAAGACCGGTTCGCAAAAAGGTGGAGTTAACCTTGGTGCTGTGAATACGACAGCAGGCCCGGGTCTTGGCGGGAACGCCGGTTCGGGCGGCGTTCAGACTTCGATCTATTCAAAAGGACTTGTCGCAGCTCCGCTCGGTGCTGGCGGCAACATGCAAGGCGGCGGCGGCTACGGAACAAAAGGTAAAGGTGGCGGTCAGGCCGGTTACGGTCAGCTTTCGCTGGTCGGATCTGCCGGCACGTCTCCTATTCCCCTTGGCCGAGAAGCGATTGTCGGTGGCGGACTTGATCGCGATCTCATCGCCGACGTGATCAATCGAAACCTTGGTCAGATTCGTTTTTGCTACGAGCAGGGGCTTCAAGGTGATCCTGCACTGGCAGGACGTGTTGCCGTTGATTTCACAATCGGCGGTCAGGGGCAGGTAAAAGTGGCCGCTGTCGGCTCGACGACACTGAATTCAAAGCTCGTCGAAGATTGTATTTTACTTCGTTTGAAGACTTGGAAGTTTCCGCTGCCTGAAGGCGGATCCGACGTGAAGGTTTCTTATCCGTTCGCGCTTCGCCGCACGGGACAAGGTTAAGGGGTAGGCAAGTATGAAAAAGTCGAATTTGCTATTGATCATGGGTGCGTTGGTGTTCGCGGGAGCTGTGAACTCCGGTTGCTCGCTCAATCAAGATCCTTACGCTGAAAAGTCGGAAGAGATTCGAAATGGTGTGCCCCCTGAGCTCGATCGCGAGCCGGCCGCGCCAAAGCCTCTAGCGAGCGATGCTCTTCGTATCGATTCGTTGGATTTTTACACGTTCCGAGAGCAAGTCGAGTCGGAGATTGTGCTCACCGGGCGAGTGCTGCAGCCGACAGCTTCGTTTGATTTGTCGATCGACAATATGAGTGATTTTCCGGGTGCGAAGTTCGATGCGAAAACAGGCAGCTTTAAGTGGCTTCCGCCAAGAGAAACGACAGGCGGAGAGTACGGTCTTGCAAAAAGACTGATCGTTCGTCTGACAGCGCCAAGTGCCGTCGGTGGTGCGATCTTAGGAACGACGAAAGCAATTCTGGTTTACGTGACTCGCGCTGAAATTGACCCAGAGATTATCTCTGTCGACGATCTGGTGAGACCAAATGCGACACGCGAGGGTGAGCTCCGACGATTCACAGTGGTGGTTCGCGATCCAGATTCAGCCGACGTCGATGGCTCTCGTCCGGTTTTGAATGCGATACCGTCGCAGCGTGGTCCCAGCGATATTTCGGGCCTTGTCTATATGCAGGAGCCCAGTTTTTCAGAAACAAATCCCGTTCAAGATCCCGGTGATAAACGCCGTTGGATTTTTAAGATGGTTTTAGACCTGCGTGTGCCTGCGAACCAACGGGGTCGCGATTTTACTCCAAACCAGGCGACTTTCAGATTTGGTCTTCAAGCTGTTTCGAGATTTGGTCGCGTTGCTGTTCGAAACGTCGATGCGGCTGTTATAACGGATGTCTTAAAGCCTGACGTGAGCTGGTTTGATCCGATCGAAGCCGTCGCTGGGCAAGAAAACGTGATTCAGTTCACGGCGTTCGATCCCTACGCTGAGGGAAAGATTTCGGTCAATTTCGTCACTCGCGTCGATCAACTTCCAGGGGCAGGAGTCTCCTTCTGTAAGGCGGCTTCTCGAGACGGAAATATGCTTTGCCGAATCAGCTGGAAACCTCTGGCTGCATCGAAGGGTGATTTCCCGATCGAGTTCACAGTGATTAACGAAAGTCGCGTTGCCGGTGACCGCAAGGTTGTTTCGGAAACTTTCCGAAGAGTGATCAAAGTCGTACCAGGAGCTGTTGTGGCGCCGACTCCAGGGCCAGGCCCCGGTCCGGCTCCGACGCCCGCTCCAGGTCCGGCACCAGGCCCTGCTCCGGGCCCAGCGCCAACACCGACTCCTGCTCCCGGTCCGATTACGCTTCCAGGCCCTTCAGTGACTCCGGCTCAGTAACGAGATGATGAGGAATATGATGAAAAATAAATTTTTAGTTCTTCGGTCTCTCGCACCGATCGTATCAGTTCTCGGGATTCTTCTTTCGGCACCGACGGTTTTCGCCGCGGATCTGATGGAAGATTTCGACAAGCTTGGTGGCAACGATGTGCTTTTGGAAAAGGCGCAAGCCCTTAACCCCGAAGCTCAAATTCGAATTGTTCAAGACCGTGTGGTTCAACGTCGAAATCGTTTCGAGCTCGCGCCGGAGTTCTCGTCGGTCTTAGGTGGCGACGCTTACAACAGGACTTCGAATCTCGGCATCAATGCTCACTTTCACATTACGCCGCAGTGGAGCTTGGGTCTGAAATACTCTTATGCGTTCAACCAGCTTCGTCCCGAAGGTGAGAACCTTTTGACGGATGTGTCGATCGACGAAAAAGCACGTATTCCAGACATCGATTTTCCAAAACAACAGGCGATGCTTCTTGTGAACTGGTACCCCATCTACGGAAAGATGAACCTTTACGAAATGGGCGTTGTTCACTTTGATATTTACGCCATTGCAGGCGCGGGCCAGGTTGAACTTAAGTCCGGAATGACGACGTCTTACACGGGCGGCGCAGGAATTGGCCTTTGGGTTTCTCAACACCTCTCGACACGTTTTGAACTTCGTTATGAAGGCTACACAGCAAAGCGCTTCAACGGTGATGCGAACATGAATACGACGGTGGCCGGTATTCAAGTTGGGTACATGTTATGATGAATTTTAAGACAGCCGGTTTTCCACGCTTCTTTATGAGTTTGTTTATCGCTTTAGCCGTAGTTGGTACGACTGTATCTTCTTCGGTGGCCATGGCGGAAGACGACGAGCTTCTTAATATTTTAGGAGCTGGCGGAGCGGGGGCGAAAACAAAGGGCGGCGAAAGTCGTTTAATGAAGACGATCCAAACCGTTCAGGGCCGAGTGACGGCAGAACAAAATATCTTCGTTCAATTTTTCGACAAGGGTGAGTTCGATAAAGCATTGTATCAGTGGCCGGCGGCTTTTGATTCCTCAGCGTTTGCGGCGACACCTTCGGGTCGAGCGCTAAATGCGCTTGTTCTTTTTAAGAATGGTATTCAAGTCACGGCTTTGGAAATGCTTCTTGCGATCGATTCACCAAAAAAAATCGACGAAGATATTTTAAAGCGTTGGCGTGAAGTTGCTCCTGACAATGCGCCCGTTTGGGCGGCCATCAATACGGCTGTTTGGAATCAAGCTTGGACGGATGTTTTTGGCATAGGTGCTGAGGTTCGCGTGCGCGGCCGTCAGGTCTTTGCTGCCAATCAAGTCGATGCAGTTCGAGAGCTCATCAAAAAGACTCAAGTCGACACTCGCGAGCGCGCGTGGCTTTCGTGGCAGCTTGTGATCGCATTGGCTCAGGGCGAGGATCCGGGTGTTGCAGGTAAAGCCCTCGCGGTTTTAATGAAAGCTCCGAACAATCCCGTGAGCGAAGATCTCATGACGATGACGGCCGCTCGACTTTTGTTTCAAAACGGCTTCCTTGATGCGGCTTACAAGTATTACGAGCGAGTCCCGAAAACGTCGGACTACTGGTTCGATGCACAAGAGGAAATGGCTTGGTCACAGATTCGAAAAGGGGAGCCGCAAAATGCGATGGCCTTGACGAAGACGCTTGTTGCGCCAGCCTTCACTTCGCAAGTCGGGCCTGAGCCATTCTTCTTACGATCATTAGCGCAGATTAAAGTTTGCGACTACCCATCGGTCGTAGCGACTCTCAACAATTTCCGCGAGAGATTTAAGCCGCGCGCCTCGGAACTCAAGAAGCTTGCAGAGAGCGCAGACACTCCGGCGGTCACACGTCTTGTGGCGCGTTTAAAGCAGGGCCCAGCGAAACTTACTGATCTCGGAGCGGACGCTAGTTTGCTTCCGCGCTTCGTGACTCGCGATTCAACTTTGCTTCAGAATGTTTTGACTGAGAAAACTTTGGAAGCTGAAGCGAAACTGGCCGGCGATCTTTATGCTCGGTCGCTGGCGGGTGGAACGGCGCAGGTTGGATTTCAGGCGCGCTTAGAATTCTTTAAGAAAGCTGTCGACACCCGCACGCAGGCAGCGCGATCGGCAACTTTTGGACGCGTGAAGGTTTTGGCGACAGAAGAAGTCGAAGAGATCACAGCGATGCTTCAAAAACTTCACATCGTCGAAGCCGAGCTTCTTCAGCAAATTTCGATGGCGGGTCGAGTGATTTCGTCGTCTCAAGGCGCTTCATCGGTTAAAGTTGGAACAACAGGCAGCCAAGCTCGTGACAAAGTGTGGTTTCCGGCCGAGGGCGAAACTTGGTTTGATGAGTACGCGAATTACAAAGTGGATGTGAAGAAGGGTTGCTCGGCAGCGGCTTCTTCATCAAGTCTCAAGCGTTAATATGAGGGGGCTACTCGTGACTAAGAATCAATCGATCCTGAAAACAGTCTTCACGCGGTCGTCTGTGCGGGGACTGACTGTCTTGTCGGCAGTTCTATCTGTGGTTGTCTTTGGATTTGGTTGCGCCGAGGAATCCCCCAAAAAAGTTCCTCGTCAGACCTTGAAGGTCGAGCGGGTCAAGGACACGGGCGGAAATAAAGTAACGTTCAACCGTGCCGTCGACATTTTGTTCGTCATCGATGACTCGGGTTCGATGGGTGAGCATCAAAACAATTTGGCGACAAACGTTCAAAAGTTCACTCAAGCGATTCTTGGAAATCAAATTCTCGATTTCCATATCGGTGTCGTCACTTCGAACATGGATTCGAAGCCTTGGGATCCGCAACCAGGATCTGCTTGGAAGGGTGAGCTTTGGGGTTTGACGAAGTTTGTAACGAAGACGACTCCCAATGGGGCTTCGATTCTTGAACAAAATCTTCAGCCCGGGGTCAACGGCTCTGGAACCGAGATGTTTTTTACTCCCGTTGAAGCCGCATTAACTCCGCCGCTTGTTGGTGGCGTCAATAAAGGTTTCTACCGCCCCGACGCTTACCTGGCCGTCATATTTTTGACCGACGCCGATGATCAATCGAGTCGGTCTGCGACAGATTTTTATCGCTTCTTGTTGAACTTAAAAGCTGGCGATCCGACAAAAATCATCACTTACGGCGTTAACATTCCTTCGTCAGACAATATCTGCGAGCGCTCGGGTGAGTCTGAACCTCGCAAACTCGAAGCTTTCTACGCATTGGCTAAGACGCAGGTACTGGGGCTTTGTGATCCTGATTACGGAACGAAGCTTGGTGAGCTTGGCGACGACTTGGCTCGAAGGGTGGGAAGTGTGCTGTATCTTTCTCGGCCGCCTCAGCCGGACACGATCCAAGTGACGTTCGGAACTCAGACAATCCCAAAAGATCCTAAGAAGGGTTGGATTTTTGATCCGGCCCGAAATGCGCTGATTTTCGGCGATGAAATTGATCTTTTACCGGAACCAGATGGAACTTTGGTGGAGGTCGATTTCACGGCCGCGGAGTACGATTAATGGCTGTTTCTCGAATTCATGAATCAAAGTCAGCTCCTGCTCCGATAGGTCCTTACTCACAGGCCGTCGAAGTGAATGGTTTTGTGTTTTGCTCAGGCCAGATTCCCCTTGATCCCGATTCAGGTCAGATCGTGGGGACTTCTGTTTCTGAACAAGCAGAACAAGTGATGGCGAACATCAAGGCTGTCTTGCAGGCGGCGGATCTCACCTTGAGTAACGTCGTTAAGACGACGATTTTTTTGACCGACATGGCGGACTTTCAGGGCGTGAACGAAATCTACTCAAAGCACATGGGGCCTGTGAAACCTGCGCGTTCGACCGTTGCAGTGCAGGGCCTTCCGCGCGGTGTGAAGGTCGAGATTGAAGTCCTTGCGGCTCGTTAATGTCGATCGACGATAAAGGGCTTCCTTCAGACTTAGGCTCCCTCGGATTAGGAAAAACATTTCGAGTCTATTCGCGCCGTCAAAAGTTTTTGATGGCGTTTTCTATCGCGTCCGTCGTGCTCGCACTGGGCGTGAGATTTATCACCGAATTTAATCAGATTCGAAGCACTCCCATCGATGCTTGGACGCGCGATCAAAGAGCGGACTGTGCTGTGGTGCTGACGGGCGGATCGGGGCGTGTGAAAGAGGGGATGGATCTTCTGGCACGGCACGCGATCAGAAAGCTCATCGTATCGGGCGTGAATCCACAGGCCGACTGGCGAGATATTTTCCCCAACTGGCCCTATTACCAGGACGTTTCTGAAGCCGACATTGTTCTTGAAAGGAAATCTCGCACGACCTTCGGCAACGCTCAACAGTCACTGGCAGTTGTTGAAGCCTTGGGTTGCCGCGATCTATTGTTAATAACGTCGAGCTTTCATCTTCACAGAGCCCTAAAGACCTTTCGCGCCGAGTTTGATGATCGGATGCCTGTCGAGGGTCGGGCTATTGCTGTTCCATCAGAAGCGGAGTCGCTGGAGATTGCGACCGAAGCGATGAAGGCCCTGTTTTACGGACTCTGGGCCTACTAGACTCAATCGCTACGCCAAAGGCGGCGATGAGTGATGAGATGACGATTCTCCTTCAACAAGCCGACGCCGTTGGCGCCAGAATTTTCGAATTTTTTAGATACCTAGGGTCCTTAGGACTTTTAGTTTATCTAAGTTTTCGAGCGACGATTTTCGGTTCGACCGAAGGTCACACGCACGTCAAAAAATACGGATTGCGACAAGTTTTCTCGGTCGTCTCGGCACAGATCTACTTCACCGGTTGGCAGGCTCTTCCGATGATTACAGTTCTCGCCCTAGCTGCTGGCGGAATTGCTATTCTTCAGTCCTCAGCGCAGCTTTCGCTTTTCGGCGGAACCGGGATGCTTGGTAGCATTCTTGTGATAACGATTGTTCGCGAGATGGGACCACTCATCACAGCTCTCATTGTCATCGCGCGGTCCGGAGCCGCCGTGGCGAGTGAAATTGGCAATATGCGAGTTCACCGCGAGATCGAGGCCCTTGAAGTGATGGGCATCAATCCATTGTCTTACATTGTGTTTCCGCGAGTCGCTGGCGGAGTGATCAGTGTGGTATGTCTGGCGTTTTACTTTAACGCCATTTCTCTTGTCGGCGGATTTTTTGTCAGTCGCGCGATCCACGATCTTCCGTTTTCTTTTTACTTTGAGTCTTTGGCCAATGCGTTTGTCATCGAAGATATCATTTTGTTCTTTGTGAAAAATGGATTCTCCGGCCTCATGATTTTCGCTTTGGCGTGTCACCAAGGTTTGTCAGTGAAGCTTAGTTCTCACGAAGTGCCGCAGGTGACCACAAAAGCCGTGGTGCATTCGATCATTGCCGTCACATCCTTTAATGTCGTTGTGTCGGTCATCTTTTACGTTAAACAGCTCGTTAGGATGGGAATTCTATGAGCGAGCTAAAACTGGGTCGCTACCGAATTCGGTCGTTCGAGCTTCGAGACGTGGGCTTTAGCTACATGCCTGGTTCGTGCATTCTTGACGGTGTCACATTACAGATTCCTGTGGGTGGCATCACGCACGTGACGGGACCTTCAGGCCAAGGACAATCGACGCTCTTAAAAATGCTTTCGTTTCTTGTAGAACCCACGGCGGGAAGAATTTTAGTTAATGATACTGTTGCGAGCGAAATGAGTTTCGAAGAATTTTTGCCTTGGCGTCTTGAGATTGGCTACACCTTTGAAAGTGGCGGACTACTTTCAAACCGCACGCTCTCTGAAAACTTAATGCTCCCGCACCTGTATCATAATCTTTCTGATATCGATGAGCTAAGTCAGAAAGTTTTGGAGATTGCAAAAACGTTTCGTTTTCAGAATCAGTTGAATCAACGGCCCGCCATGGTTTCTGGGGGACTTCGAAAACTTGTAACAATCTTGCGCCCCATCCTTTTGCGTCCCAGTTTTTTGGTCATGGACGATCCCTTCTCGGGATTGGATCCGGAGACTACAAGAACACTTGAGTCTTTGATTTTAGATCTTCGTGAGAAGAATGAAGTCGAGACCATTTGCTTTACATCGCGAGATGAGATCTGGCCAAAACGTCTGGGCGCAAATTCACTTTGGGTTGAGAACGGACGAGCAGAGTTGCGGGGACTAGCAGCATGAAAATTAAGTTCAATCGTTTCGAACGATTTGCGGGTTTGTTTGTTCTGACAGCTTTTGGAATGGGTGTAGCTCTGGTTCTGGCTGTTGCCATTCAGCGCGGTGTTTTTCAATCAAAAGTTGAACTGCAGACGACACTGACGACCGCCGATGGACTTCGCGAAGGCACGACTGTTTCCATGCAAGGGCTTCGTGTTGGTCAAGTGACTCAGATCGAACTTGTTTCCCAGTCAGAAGTCTTCGTTAAATTCAAAATGAATCGCGAGTACTTTGATAAAGTTCGAGATGACAGCGTCATCCGAGTCCTAAGACCCTTTATCATCGGCGAAAAAATTATCGACATTTCTGTGGGTTCAAAAGACTCGCCTCCGATTCGAGAACTCGCTCACGTACCGTCTCTTCCTACCACAGACATTATGGATCTCATGAGCGGGCGCACATTAAGCCCATACTTTGATCTCATGGGAAAGATGGCTGAGAATTTGAAGTTTGTGGCGGAATCGTTTTTGGATCCCAAAAGATCTCAAGCGATGGTTAAAATGTTTGATGATCTTTCGCCTCTGCTTCGAAATGCATCGTCGCTGACGAAGGAAGCCAACACACTTATAAAGGGTGTGAATCGCGATCAACAGCTTGTCACGGTTGTTGGAAATCTTGTCGCCATCACAAACGAAGTCAATCGTGTGCTTCCGCAGGTGGCCAAAGAGTCGCCGGAAATGCTCTCGCACTTGGCGAAAATTGCGAAGAACATGGCCGTTCTTACGGATGAAGTGCAGAAAACGTTACCGATGATGCAGAAGCTTGCGCCCGAGATTCCAAAAGCGAGCGAGCGAGCTTTGGAAGCTCTTGATCAAACAGTTGTGACATTAAAAGCGCTTCAAAAGTCGTTTCTTTTAAGAAGCTCCGTGGAAGAGGTGCGAAAAGAAGAGGCCGAGCGGCGCCTTCCGGCCTCCGAAGAAAAAGCCTCGGAAAATGCCTCGCAGAAAGATTCAGAGAAAGATTCGGGGACGACGCCGTGATTGATCTCGTTGAACAGGGTGCAACACTGACCGAAAAAGCTGTCGACGTTCACGTCATCGACGGCATTGAGTACATGGCACGGTGGTACTTTTCTCCCCGCGATGCCGACTTGATGATTTGGCTCAATAGCGAGCAAGAGATTGATCGCTATCAGCTAAATTCGGGCGGACAGATCGTCGACTGGAGCCGAAGTGAGGGTCTTCGGACCGGGTTCATCGTAGAGATTGAGCTGACGGGTGAGTCAGGAAAAATCAACGTGGGTGCAACTGAAATTGCAGAAACGATTCAATTCGATCTGACCCTTAGTCCCTCGGTGCTTTATCGCGCCAAAGTTATTGTTGATAACTGCAGCGCGTTTTCAGGGCCTATGAAGGCCGTGATTCTTACATCTTTGACAGAGGATCAGTCGAAGAAAGCTGGTTTAGGTTCCGTAAGCTCGTCGCGCGCACGGTTTTGGGGCCGCTTTAAGCGCTGGACGATCGGCGCCTAACGGGGCAATACTTTTTCCACATGCTGGAATTCGAGTTTTTTCGACAATTTCTTTTAAGTCGTCGTGCGGGATCTTTAGTGCGCACGATTGCGTGGTTGTCGATCGTCAGTGTCTCGATCGGCGTCTTCTCTTTGATCGTCGTCTTAAGCGTCATGAATGGCTTTCACGAAGCGATTCGAAAACGTCTTCTCGCGGCCGAGCCTCACGTTGTGTTTAGCCTTGAAACCAGGCCGCTGGACACGAACTTGGGTCTAAGTCCTCAGGTCTTCTCATTGATCACTAAAGAAAAAGGTTTTCTTGATGTGATTGAACGTCAAGATATCGTCATTCGCACATCCGAAGGTGTTTTTTCCGGAGCCGAAGCCAGGGGTGTTGATCGACCCGCAGTTCTGCGGCTGATTGGCGCCATCGAAGATGCGAATCGTTCCGGGCAAAAAACCGGCGCGTACTCGGTTCCCGCGACGGAAGATCTTTCGATGTCGATGGAGCCCGGCGAAGTGATGTTGGGAACTGAGCTTGCTCGGGGCTTAGGTATCTTCGAAGGCGACCGAATTACAGTGATTGCGCCGGAGGCACTTTTACTTCCGGCCGGAGAAGCACCGAAATTTGAACGGGTGGTTGTGAAAAGACTTATTGCAACCAATGTCGCCGACCTCGACAGCAAACTTTTTCTTTATTCAAGAGGCCAAACTTTGACGGGACTTGGCGCTTCGGCGTCACGGCGTTATGAAGTTGAAACTTGGCTCCCGAATCCGGACCAAGCTGAGGCGATGAAGAAGAAGGTGCTCGAACTTGATCCCAAGCTCTCAAGCGCTTTGGTTCAAACGTGGGGTGATCGCAATTCGGCTTTGTTTCACGCGCTTCGTTTGGAAATTGTCGCTATTGGTCTATTTTTGTCGCTCTCGACGCTGATTGCCGGCTTTTCAATTGTGACCGTGCTGTTAATTCTAATCACGCAAAAGAGAAAAGAAATCGGTCTACTGATGGGACTTGGGCTTTCGAGGCGACGCACGAGGAACTTGTTCACACGACTTGGTTTACTGCTGAGTTCTGTGGGGATTTTGTCGGGAGCGATTTTGGGAGTCCTATTTTGCTGGCTGATTGACTCCGTCGATACTTCGATCTTACCGGAATTCTACTACGACACAACGATTCCTGCGAAAGTGAATCTGCTCTTCGTTTCAGGCGTTGTTGGCTTTGCGCTGGGACTTGCGTATCTCGCAAGCTACGTGCCCGCGCGACGAATCACGGAGCTTGAACCGGCCGATGCCCTTATGTCGCGATATCGAAATCCCGAAGTGCGTCTGTGAGCGACGTTTTCAAATTTGTCGATTCTTTCCTTTGACCGATAATCAGCGCGCAGGGAACTCCGAAGGTTCCTGAGGGAAATTCTTTTTGAGTCGTTCCCGGAATTACCACGGAGTTTTTCGGTACGCGGCCCTTCATTACCAAAGGTTTTGCTCCGGTAACGTCGATAATTTTAGTGCTCCCTGTGATTGTCACTCCAGCACCAATCACTGCACCTTCTTCAATGTGGACGCCTTCAACCAAGATGGCACGTGATCCAACGAAGACATTGTCTTCGACGATCACAGGCGACGCCTGAACGGGCTCCAGCACTCCGCCGATACCAACACCGCCTGAGAGGTGAACGTTTTTTCCGATGTAAGCGCACGAACCTACGGTGGCCCAAGTATCGACCATAGTTCCCGAACCAACGCGGGCGCCAATGTTCACGTACGACGGCATGAGAATGGCGCCCGACTCGATGAAAGCACCTTCACGAACCAACGCGTGGGGAACGACACGAACGCCTTCAGTGCCGTTCCATTTTTTGAGCGGAATTTTATCGACAAACCGAAACGGTCCATTTTCGATGACTTCCATTTTCTGAAGTCGAAAATAGAGAAGAATCGCTTTTTTTGTAAATGTCTGAACGGTGAACTCTGGTTTATCAGCTGATCCACTTTTTACGACCACCGAGAGCTCGCCACGATCCAGAGCCTCGATGGTTTTTCCGACTTCGACCTGAAGTCGAGTGCGATCAGATTCCGTCAGTGTCTGAAATGCATCGGGAGTATCAAAAACATGAGCGATAAATTTTTGGTCAATAGGGCTCACGACATTTACTCCTAGGAACGTTCATTTTCTAATATTTTAAGACCACAGATAAGTGCGTCCAGATGTTTTCGTACTACGTCTTTTGGTTCGAGGCCACGTTCAATTTCGTACGTGAGAGTCGGGATCTGGCGTTCGTAGCCTGCGTAGGTGCCGAGGCAGCCGGGTGTCGAATAGCCAATGGTCGGTTCGATGATGTCGCCCGTTTTCCCCGCGATCGCTTCCGCGACTTTTTGGCAAATCTGACTTCCGGGGACTTCATTGATATTGAGCATCGGTTTCCATGAGTGAAGACTGATAATAAAATCTGGTTTCTCTTGGTCGATAAACCGGACAAGCGATTTATTTTCCGGTTCGCTCAATGCGTGGGGACCTGGCTGGTAGCGGGGGGTTGTAGCAACCGAAGACCAATCTTTGGTGGGAAGATTCCGATTGAGGTCGACGCCATTCGCATTTCCACGTGTCTTCGCAAGGACGCCATCAAGGTTCATTGAAGGGATGAGTGAGATTTTGAGTTTCAAATCGCCAGAAAGAGAACCAGAAACAGTTCCGGAAAGAAGGCTATTTAGAAGCGCGTGAGAAAGTACAACGCCCTCTGATTCGTCTCCGTGAACTCCGCCCAGAACTAAAACGTGTTTCAAACTGGATTTAGAATCAGATTCAGACTTCGGAAAATGACGAAACCCTTGAATCGCAAGTCCGTTGGCTGTGGTGCCGAATAAAAACGTTGTCACAAATCACACGCCATAAATGGTCCTGCGCTGGGTTGTTGTAAAAGTCGACGAGCGGTTACGTCCATTGCGTGGGATGCGTCGGTGGCAAAGAGTTCTATTTTGCCGTTTTCGGGTTCGTTTTTTGGGCTAACTCTCTTTGAAAGTTTGCCGCTTGCGAAATCGCGTTCGAGATTTCGAACGATCAATTCCGCCGAATCGACCAGCGAGATACCAGAACCCGTGACCCGCTCGATGCCGGCACGTAGTACGGGGTAATGGGTGCAGCCAAGAATTAAAGTATCAATCGACTGAGACATGAGAGGCGCAACATAGCGGTAAATAATAAGGTTCGTTAGCGGATCCAATTCCCACCCTTCTTCAACCAGCGGAACAAGTAAAGGAGCTGCGTTTTGATAGACGATAGCCTTCGGATCAAGAGCTTGGATGGCATTGGGATAGGCGTTGGAATTCACAGTCGCGCGAGTTCCAAGAACACCAATGCGTTTTGATGTTGAACTTGCCAAGGCGGCTTCGGCACCTGGCTCAATGACATTGTAAACGGGAACTGGGTACTTCTTTGATGCGTCTCCCAGCAAAACCGTCGAGGCAGAATTGCATGCGACAACGACCGCCTTCACATTTCGTGAAATGAGGTTTTCGACACACTGATCTGCATAACGCCGGATTGTCTCTGGGCTTTTGGTCCCGTACGGAAGACGAGCCGTGTCGCCGAGGTACACAAGATTCTCTTCAGGAAATTTGGCGTGTACGGCGCGAAGAACGGTGAGTCCGCCAAGCCCAGAGTCAAAAAATCCAAGAGCCCGCGAATCGCTCATATGCTATTCGACATTGAATTTGGCGGAGCGGTCAACTGAGTAAACGAACGAAGATAAATCTTGAGCAACAACCAGTTGGACGCGAACTGTCCTAGGGCAATCATTGGGATCGCCAGCCCATCGCTCAAATCAAAAAGGGTTAGTCCTGCGGAAAACAACAGGGCTACGCTTGTTAGACCTATGACTCGGGCGGGATAGGCTCGAAAAAATGAGCGGGAGGCAATAAGCGCGTCGACGTCGCCGGTCTGGTAGCCCTTGTGAAACAGTACGACATACGGAACGGGCATGAGCCTTAGCCATTCATAGACGGCTGGGACAATAAAAAGAGGAAGTCGAATCGAAGCCGCCGCCATCGCCCGCAGAGTTTCAATGCAAAGAAGTTCGAAATCGCGGAGCCTTAAGTTGGATCGAAAGCCGAAAGCTTTGGCCGTCAAAAAAAGGTTCAGAACGGACGAAATCAGAATCCACACCAAAGAGACGGATCCAAAAAAAATCAGATGAATGATGCCGCGGTCATTGGAGCTTTCACCGTATTGCTCGATGACTTGTTGAAAGGCTCCATCGAGGATCTTTGTGATCGCCGCCAGGGCCAAAAAGGCTAACGTATATAAGAATATCTGGGCGATCGGGGCATGGGACGGTTGATGATCTGGCTTCGTTGGCTCCATTCTTCCCACTTTAACTTGATTATTCGGCCCACGTCACAGGTGTGTCGCAGAGTGCCGAGTGCTGCGATTGACAGAGCACATGACTCGTTGGGAACTAGCGCCATGATGTTTAAAAGCGGTTTCAATTTGATTATTAGTTTTTTAGTCATTGCGCTCTCATCCGTTTTCTTTGGGGTCTTCATTGGTTGTTCGTCGGTGACAAAAACCGAATCTGGCACCGACGCTTCAAAGGCGAGCGAGCCGTCGTCGAACCTTTTTCTGAGCCAGGCGAAAGCAAGAAAAGAGCGGCTTAGCGATGTCCGGTACGATCTCAACGTCGACCTAAGGTCGGCACTTTCAAAAGACCTTGATGCTAACTTTTCGGGCGTTCTTACTCTTCGTTTTAAATTGAAAGATACTGAGAGTGACCTCCGAGTGGACTTCCATGAAGGCGAACTGAGTGAGCTTGTCCTCAATTCTGTTCCGCAGACGAAGGATGTTATTCTTACGGCTAAGAAAAAATATTGGATCGATCTCCCCAAATCCGGTCTTCGGGTCGGAGAGAATGAAATTAAATTTTCATACATCCAGAAATATGCGCGCACAGGGCAGGGTCTTCACCGTTTTAGAGACCCCGTTGATAACCGCGTTTATCTTTACTCTCAGTTTGAAACTTTTGAAGCCAATCGGTTTCTTCCCTGTTTTGACCAGCCTGACTTGCGGTCGGTCTTAACCCTTACCGCAGTCGCTCCCAAGGAATGGGTCGTCGTCACAGGCGGAAAAGAGTTGTCAAAAAAGATTGCGGGTTCAGATCGCACTTGGACTTTTGAGCCGACGCTCGCTATTTCCACCTATCTGTTTTCACTTCACGCCGGGCCCTATGCGCTTTTCACCGACGTGCACCAACGTAAAGACGGAAGTCGCCTTCCGCTTCGATTCTACGTTCGCGAATCTTTAAAGTCGTATTTTCCCAGAAAAGATTTTTTCACGGCGACGAAACAGTCGCTTGGATTTTTTGAAAACTATTTTGAAGTTAAGTATCCGTTCTCGAAACTCGATCAGCTCGTTGTTCCAGAGTTTAACTCTGGCGGTATGGAGAACGTCGCGGCCGTCACTTATTCAGAGTGGTTTATTCCTAGGTCGCCAATGACACGAGCGCAGCGTCGGGGCCTCTCCAATGTCGTGTTTCACGAAATTGCGCATATGTGGTTTGGCGACCTTGTGACCATGAGCTGGTGGAACGGGCTGTGGCTGAACGAGAGTTTTGCGACTTATATGGCTTTTCTTGGTCAGGCTGAAGCGAGTGAGTTTAAAGAGTCATGGCAGTCTTTCGGAGCAGGGATAAAACGCTACGCCTACGTTGAAGACGCTATGGGGACGACACATCCAATTGAAGCGACAATTGATTCGGTCAAAGAGGCAGAGACTATATTTGACGGAATCACATACAATAAAGGTGCGGCCGTTTTAAAACAGCTGAACTTCTACATGACGCCTGAGGAATTCCAACGAGGCATAAGAGACTACTTTAAAACTTATGCTTTCAAAAACACCACGCTTGAAAATTTCATTGGATCTCTTCAAGCCCACACCAAAAAGGATCTGACCGTTTGGTCGGATCGATGGCTCCGGCAGTCAGGAACCGACCGAGTGACAGCGTCATGGCGTTGTGAGGCGGATCGGCTAAAATCCATCGACGTGGAGCTGCGTACGACCGAGGGCCGATTGAGTCGGCCTCAATCAGTGGAAGTCGGACTTTACAAAGCTGAAAATAAGAAGACGATCCTTAGCGATAAAATTCGAGTTGATTTTCAGAAGTCAGACGCGAATTCGGTGCAAACAGCGACCTTACGCGGCGATTGGAATTGCCCGCAGTTTGTTTACCCAAACCACGATGATCACGGTTACGTGTCGGTGAATATTGATCCTGTCAGCCTCAGCTACATATCTTCAAACTTGTCCACGATCGCCGATCTCTCGACGCGGTCGATGGTGTGGAATGATCTTTGGAGAATGGTGCGAGATGTTGATTTGCCGCTAAAAGATTACGTCGCAGTTCTTTCTAAGAACTTTCCCACTGAAACCGACGAAGTTATTTTGCAGCAAGTTTTAAGAACTATGACGGGGTACGGTGGCAATGTCGTGAGTTACTGGCCGACCGCGCCTGAGTCGAAAAAGGATTTAGCGACGTTCGTTAGCTCGATGGAGGCGGATTTCTTAAAGCGACTTGAGAGTTCGAGCTCGGGTTCAGATGAAGAAAAAATTTGGTTTCAAGCCTTTCTTCGGATGGCTGAAACGCCAAAAGCGATGGATCAAATGTACCGGTGGTACACAGCGGGTAAAGTTTCAAAAAAGTTTCCTCTCGATGTTGATCGTTCGTGGTCGATTGCCACGTCACTTCGGCGCTACAGTCACCCGAAGTCGGATATTGTTTTCGCACAGATGAAACAAAAAGATCAGTCGGATCGTGGTTTAAAGAATTCGCTCTCGACCGAAGTTGTTGCTCCTGAAATTGATCTTAAGAAAAAATGGGTGAGTGAATTCATGGTGAAGGCCCCTGAAAAAAAGCAGTCGCTTGAGGAGTCACAAGCTGTCTTGTACTCACTGTTCCCCAGGGAGCAGAGTGAAATGAAGACGTCTTTTTCTGAGGATTTTTTCCGCTATTTAGAGGCGAACCGAAATTCGGAAGACCAGCTTTTTGTCGGGTCTGTTCTAGAAAATCTTGCGCCGCTCAATTGTGAAGATGGTTTGTCTCGTCGATTGAAGGAACAAGTGAATGCTTACGGCGATATGAATCCGTCGTTCAAAAAGTCGTTCTTGATGAGTCTTGAAGAAGATGAGCTCTGCCAAAAAGTACGCAGAAAGAGTGGATTGTAAGCTATAGGCTCAAAAATTAGGCATGTCCGCTGATAGGTTCACTTGTGTCATCCGTGGGAATTGAATAGAGTACCGAGGATCTTAGAATGCTTCGGTGGCGAAACCGGTAGACGCACAGGACTTAAAATCCTGGGCTTCCGAAAGGGGCGTGCCGGTTCAAGTCCGGCCCGAAGCACCACTTTGACAAGTATTCGAACTAAAATGCCCTAAAAATTGCGATGCGTTACCTGACTCAGAATCAGGTAACGCATTTTTTTTATCTAAATCCAATCTAAATGCTTCTGATACTGCTTGAGCTTTTTTATTCTGACTTACACTTTGATCATGCTTGATCAAAAATACTTTCACATAGGATTCGCCCACCTTGAAATGAACTTCAAAACCATCAGGAATGATGTTGATTTTATGAACGAGAAATCTGATGACCTTCTGCCTGATTTTCAAATTATCATCACGCTTTAAAATTTCACTGACAGCTTTTAGAAATCTTTGAAAATCCTGCAATTCGCAAGGCTCATCTTTTATAAAACCCTCTGATTGCATTTTCGTTAATTTGCCTTGAGCTTCTTTTTTCTTTTCTTCTAATTTTTCCATCTGCTTGTAAACGGGTGTGGGAGAAATACTTTGCGGCAGCGATGAAAGTCTCTCGGCCAAAACTTCAAGCTGGCGATCCACATTGAAAACAATATGGTTATATTTTTCTGCCTCTTTTGACCCTGGATTATGCTGGTGTGCTCTTTTTGCAGAATTTAAAAGCTCTTGGGCGAATTTTTCTTCATTAAAAAGATTCATGATTTCGTTCCAAAGGGCAGGCTCTAAAAGTTTGGCTTGTACCCTGATCGGGAAGCAAGTTCTTTGTAGCCCCGGAACATGTGCACCCGGAACTGTGTTTGAGGCGTGTTCATAATATCCAACTTTGCAAGTTGCCCCATGGGCTGATTTTCCTACCATTCGGTCGCCACACTTTTTACAAAATACGAGTCCTGATAATTGATAAGGATATCTGTCTTCCATAAACTCTTTGTGCCTCCTATGATTCTTATTTAAAATTTCATTTGCCCGGTCAAAAGTTTCTCGGTCAATGAGAGCAGGCCACACGGCTTGCGTTTCCTTACGCTCTCCATTTTGGGTGTAGGATTTAACTCCAATATAAAATTTTGACCTGATGATTTCACCCAGATTTCTTACGGTGTAAAAGCCCATGCGTGTTCTAAGGCCACCGCCTTCACGCGCAGGCTTTACTCTAAAATGTTGCTGATTAAGCCACGAGGCCGCGCTTGCAAGAGTTCCCTCTCGAATAATAGCTTTAAATGCTGCATGGACTGAGGGTGCCCATTCTTCATCTATTACTAAATAGCCAGGTTTATCTTGAATTCGTTTGTAGCCAAATGGAATAGCGCCACCATTAAAAAGCCCGCGCTGGGCTCTGACATTAAAGTTTGCAGAAACCCTCTCTGAAATTTGGCGTCTTTCAAATTGCGCGATATTTGCAACCGTAAAAAGTACCATCTCGCCAGCCGCAGTTGTCGTATCAAAATTTTCCCTTAAGGATTGAAAGCCACAACCGTTATCTTTCATCATCTGCCAGATGTCGGAAAAATCTTTAATTGATCTGGATATCCTAGAAAGTTCACTCACCATCACAAGATCCGTTTCACGCTTCCTGATCGCCATCAAAAGTTTTTGAAGCTCTGGACGATTGGTGTCTTTTCCGGATTTTGCACGATCAATGTAAACCGCCACGATGTCACCAAAATGGCCTTCCATATTTTTAAGTTTCACAGCCATGCGAAGTCGCTCTTCCTGATTTTTAATACTCCCTTCAGGATTTGAAGCCTGCTCTTCTGTTGAAACTCTTATATAAAACGAAATTCGGCGTGCTTTAGAGGTTTTCATTTTTCACCTCACTTGGATTCAGATTCCAGAAATTTGAATCTATATTTTCGTGAGGACTGATAAACCTAAACTTCGAATCTCTCGCCAGATTTAAAAAGTTTGATAGACCTTTCATGGATCTAGAAATTCTGTTCATTCTTGCAACACAGACGACATTTATATTCCCAACTAGAATGTCATTTTTTAATCGTAAAAACTCTGGCCCACAGTTCATTCCAGATTGCTTAACGTCACAATAGATGCTGATGCGGGAATCCGCGAGACCGAATCTCTCAAGATTTTTCAGTAAACTTCGTTGTTGTTTTTGGATATCGCTTAGGCTCTCCGTAGCAGACCGTAAGTAAAAGGCGACTTTGCTAGTCATTTGCAACTCTCTTTCTCGTTGTGGCTAGATGCGCGACTAACAACGGAAATGGTTGCGACGGAAGAATCTATTGATTTATTAGAGCCTGGCTGACTACTGAGTTCATCATATATAAGTTGGCCTAAGTCCGCAAGTATTTCTGAAAATTCAGAATCCCTGATAACTTTCGGCATCAAGATAGTTCTTTGGACAGACCATTTTTTTCGTTTCGCCATTAGCCAAAATCCTCGATAAGAAAAATTTGCGAAACGAGTCTTTAAGAAACGGGGCTTAGACTTGAGAGTCTGGCTTTACTCTGATGTACTGTCTTTTTCTTCCGAATGGGGAGACTCAAGATCCTCGCTACTTTCTGAATTTTTGCGCTTTCGTGGTTTTCGAATTTTCTGAACTGTAGGACCTGTTAATTCAGCCATGAATTCGCTGCTTTTCGCAAATAAGTCTTTAAGCGAAACCTCATTCCCGTTGTCTTTGGCAGCTCTGGCCTGATTCTGAAGCCAAGTCAGGCATTTCAGCACATCAAAGTGCGTCTTTCGAAGCTCATCTGTTTCAAGCTTGGAAAGCCCATTATCGTGAAGCTTTAAGATTAGATTTACCACATCACTTTTGCTGACTTCAGTAATCCCCTGAAGAGATTTGTTGGCCGTCGCAGTCAATGAATTCAACTTTTCTTTAAGATCCTCTTCAATTGTCACACGCTCTAAGGTTTTGTATGTTTTCTTGTCCTTTTTATTTTCTGTGTTTTGCGCATCATTTTGATCATTCATGTTAATCCTCCTTTGACCAAACGGCAGGACGCTCGATGAGATACTTCCAATGGCCTGAAATAAATTCGTCACCTGAGATTTGGTCAGGCACCCAAACCCTTCTAACTTCTGGGCGATTTAGTTTCGGTGCGAAGTCTTTTTGATTCGGGCCGGTTTTAAGTTCTCGTTCCTTTTTAATTTTCTCATTGCTTAGAAAATATCCAATGGCTCCGCCAATCAATACGCCAGCGGCGAGTGTGGAATTCTTTTGCGAATTGTTCTCTTGGTTATTTGCGACCGCACCGCCAACTCCCAGGCCAACAGTGGCACCGAGCAAGGTACCTTTTGGAATACTTGAGCAAGCCGTCGTAAAGTAAATCATCGACATCAAAACATATTTAATTTTTAAATTCATTTTTTCGTCTCCGTAAAACATGTAGGAGTAAGAGACTGAAGAAGAGAGAGGCTGATTGAGTAAGGGGCTAGTGAAACTTGAGGGGGTATAGAATTAGGTTTTTGGGACCTTCGGTATTTTTTGATAAGTGACTGATTTTACGAAGCAACTAGCAAAATTCAGCAATACATTTTTTGGGTAACACTCCTGATGAATTTTGCCCGAACTCGTGAGGGTATTACTGAGGGAACTCGTGGGGGCTGTTTCAGGATGAGTGAGAAATCCTGACAAATATTTTGCTAAAGTCACTTCTCGAAGCTGGTCATTTTTAAATTTAGCCTGCCAAAGTTCTTTTTTAACTTCACTTGCGAGCAGGAATAAATGGTCATGAGGCTTAAGTGTTGAGTGCGCATGCACCAAGCTAAAGATTCGTTTAATTAAATTGGGACCTTCAACGACCCAAATAATTTTTTGAATTCCGTAGTGGTTGTCATAAGACTTGATAATCTCGACATAGTCACCATCATTTTTGGCGTGAAGCTCTACTTCCAAAGCCACAAACCTTTTTTCTGGACCAATTTCAAAGCGCCACAAACCATCGGGCCTTCGGCCTTTATCATTTTGAAGTCCTGGCGCAACACCCGAGAGATCCAGTGACAACAACTCTTGCTCAGTAATAAGGGTCACGCCTCTAGGAAGTTTCATAAACCAATCACCAAGTAGAATACTTGAAACTAGATGGTCGTGGTTTAAGCTTTGAGGCACAAAACCCATTGTTTTAAAAATTTCGCCATTCGTCTGAACCAAGTAAGCCATTCCACGCCGATCAAGACCCCAATATCTATTTTGACTGCCATCAATTCCGCGCGTGAGAATAAATCCCTGCCGTCTGAGCTTATCGAGTCTGGTGTAACAGGTTCTCATTTTAATGTTTTTATAAAATAAAGTATGTAGAGTTCGAAAAGTTGCAGCTCTATGACGCCACAAGAATTCAATCATCTGGTGATCTCGGTCAGATATTGTAACAGCTTTTCTGTGACCTTTTAATTCAAACGTTAATGGTTGGACCATTGGTCTTCTCCGATTTCATTTGAGGCTCCATGAGTTTTCTAACACCTTCTTCTGACAGATAAGGAGTTTGAACTTCATATTCGTCTGCACCTTTTTTAAAAATACTTCGACCCTTAATCTGTGGTAATTCACACGCAGCTTTTGATCCAAGGACTGCAAGGCTTCCGCCAATATCATTGATCCTAAAGCAAACAGTCGAAATCATATTGGATTTCACCTGAGCATCCACGATTGAACGGTCGGGCCTTTGGGTTGTGAGCACTAGATGAATGCCGCAAGATCTTCCAAGGCGAGAAATTTTCGACAGCGCTTCTCTTGAAGTTTTGACTTCTTCTTGGCTAAGAGCGCCACCAGAAAGTACAAGCTCTGCGAATTCATCCACAACGACAAAGATCCTGTGACCACAAGGGTCTTGGAGTTTTTGTTCTTTCGTCATTTCGCCAAATTTTTTACTTTGATGGTAAGACTTTAAGTCTTCAAAACCATGCTGCCTTAACAGTTCTGCGCGATTTTGAATTTCCGTCACAACTCCTGTTAAAATACTCGGAGCACTTTCGGGTCCTAACTGAAGCTCTAAGCGTTCCACGCTTGCAAAGCAGTTGTAGTCTCCCATTTCTTTCAAATCGAAGAGCTTAACCACAGTCTCGGGATGATTGTATTTAAGAGTCGTCACCATTTGCCGGGTAAAGTAACTTTTTCCGCCGCCTGATTCCCCAGCAACAAGTAAATGAGGATCTTTGGTGAAATCAATTTCAAAATACGTGGTTCTATTTTTTCCGACCAAGAATCTATATCCATGGTAGCGATCAGCATGATCAAAAGGTAAATGTTGTGGCATGGGGGTTGATGAAAATGTGATCTCAATAATTCCTTTATCCTGAACCATTTCAATATTGTCGATATAGACTTGCAAGTTGGCCTCAATGCGCTCTTTTTTTGACTTCCAGTCGCTAGTGCTCATGCCATTATTAGTCAGTCGCAGTTTCAGTGATTCACTATCCTTGGATTCAAGACTGATAAAGCTTGGATACTCTTTGAGGGCATTTTGCAAACCGGATCTATCAAATGATTTCCGTAACTCAAAAATAAAGATAGTTCGAAGAGTCGCGTGGAAAATTCCATGATACAGAATTGGAGACGTTGCAATTAGAAATTGCAGAACTGAATAGAGCTTATGATTATAGAGATTTCCTTTGTCAAAATAGAATAAGATTTTTCCGTCGAAGCCTAAGATAAAGATCACAAACATCAAGCATGTAGCAGCAAACTTCCAAATAACTTCCGGGTCTCCGCTCCAGGCTGCGCGGAAGGGTTCATAAATCACTCGGCCCAAGAACTGCGCCGTTAAGAGAAGCCTATCCATAAGCCAATTCTGATTTGATTTGGTTTCAATGCTCACTGTTCACCTCCATCAAATGTCACAATAAAACTTGAGCCTGATTTAACTTCGATGACGGGACCTTTATTTTTCATTTGCTCTAAATACTGCTTCGCCTGTTCGCTAGCCGCTGTAGACAAACCTTGAAGGGCCGCATCGCTTTCTTGTGGACGTTTGACTTGGCCTGGAAGTGGCATTTCCTCGGTCTTCATTCCTGAGGCGAGACCGGATAGAAAATAAAGGCCGGAACTTGCAGCAAGTTTCATGGTGTAATCGCCAACTCGTGAACCTTTAAGCCCGAGGATCTTGTCGCTTAAATCATAACCTTGGGCCGAAACTCTAATGAATTTACCGTTTTTAAAAACGGCTTTGCTAAATCTGATAAAGAGCCTTTCATCAGAAGATTGTCCTTCGCCAATGAGTAATGTTCCGGAGTCAAGAAGGCTTACGCCGTCAACTTTCAAGGCTTCAGTTAGTTGGGCCTTGATCATGCCATTTGTAGCGCCACTTAGAAGAATGGCGTGAGCTTCAGCACCAGGAGGAATGCTACCAGAGCCAACAAAACTCACCACGTTAATTTTTGAGGCCTTATAGGTTCCATTTGTATAAGGAGATGACTCAATTTTAATTTTTAAAACCAAAGGCGGAACCAAAACAACTTTTCCTGTTAGTTTCTTTAAACTTAAGGTAATTTCACTGACCTGATAGGCTGAAATGAAATTCCTTGGCAATTTCTTCCACAGCACCATCAGCATCACTGTTAGCAAGGAAATCGAAATCCCAAGCACGACTTTCTTTTTATGCTTTTTCGTTTGGATACATCGATCAAAAAATCTTTTTCCAAAAGGCTTTGGAAGAAACTTTTCACTGACGATTCGAGGGTTGAGTGTATTATTTGTCATGAAATTTCACCTCAAAAGTTTTTTCCTTGGGGTCTCGAACTAAAATGATTTCATCTCCTTGAGCGCCGCTGGCTAAATGAAAGGAGCACCGCCGTCCTTCCAGATAAACCAATAAATTAGTTTTGGCTCCAGGTCTAAGTGCTTTAATCACGAGGTCGCTTCGAATCGTTTTAAAATCAAAACCCGCCTCACCTGGGATTACTTCTTTGGGACTGGCTGGAAAGTTTAAGGCCGTCACTCGTCCATAAGGGATCGTCACGAGCTGAGATTTGATCTCATCGCAAGGAATGATTTTTTGTTTGGGCTTTTGCTTCGTCTTGGCATCAGCACAAATTTGCACCAAAAATATGAATAGCAAGAAATATTGTCTACTTACCATTTTGCTCATCCTTTATTTGGTCCACATAGGTTAAAATGAGGCCGTAAGGATTTGAGACTGATCTCACTTTGCTGGAAATATCCACGATCAAATCAAGAGGGACCGCAGTTCTGATTTTTCCAATACTGATAAGTCGATCTGCTTCCACAATGTATTTACTCTGATCAAATTTTATTGATCTCACGATAACACGCTGATCAATACCTTTATTTTTAAGTTCTACTTGCTCTTTATTTCGAACAATCTGAAGGTTCTCCATTAAATAGAGAGCTGGGTCATTTTTAAGATCAGAGTCGAATCTTGAGGAGAGTGCTATTTTAATAAAATTCTCAATTTCTTCTTTGGTTTGACTGGAGCTTTGGATTTCTGCAATTTTTGAGTCGCATCCTCTTTCAATGATCAGGGGATCTTTCATGCTTGAAAAAACGTTCATGATGCCAAGGGCTGAAGCTGTTACAGACATGATTGTCAGAGCAATCTGCAAAGAGCTTTTTTGAATCATATTAAGGGCATTTTGTTGGAACGATTTCATTATTTACGTCCTATCTTTTTTGAACTGAGCCTTATTTCTTCGGTTCTGTGACTGGTAATATTCCGCCTCACTGTTGAAATTCTTATTACGGTTCGATGAATTTCCAAAAGACGGTAAACTTGCAGGGGCGACAGCAGATTTGACATTTCCCAAAACTGTTGTTGGAGTCAGGGCCGCCGCAGCCATCAACATGCCTTGTAAATTTGAAGCCACGCTTGAAATCCCTGTGCTAAAAAGTCCCCTGACTAATATCGGAGTCATTAAAACTGACAGGGTCAGCATGAGGTTTAAAACAATGGCCGTTAAAAAATCGACATGATATTCAGGATTATTGATGTCTGAAAGAGCCGTACTCCATAAAAGAGCTGACATTGAGGCCCAAACCACTTTCCAGAGGCTCACCTCAATCATAGATCTAAACATCGCTGTTGTGGCTCCTGCGGTTACAGGAAGTACATACAAGGCTAGAATGATGGGTGAAAACACATAAATTAAAGTCCAGGCGTAAAGAAATGCGGCATCGGAAAAATACACAGTAATATATAAGGCAAAAAACGAAAGAAACGAGATCACCAAAATCACCATGTTTTTAACTGATGTCCATGACCATGAAAGAGTTTTAAGTTTGTCTCCCATTCTGGATAAGACGAGCTTAAAATTGTTCAGATCTCCAATTTCATGAGCAACTGCATCCGTGATCGTGGCAATGGCATTCATGATCTCAGGAAGTGCAATTAATAAAAGTGTCGCAATTAGGCAGCGTCCAAGCAGTGTTGAAATGCCTGGAGTATTTCCCATAGGAATTTTAAAAAAATCCAGAACAACAGCAATTAATAACAAGACAGTCATAATACCGAAATACGCATTTTGAAAAATGGCATGAAGTTTCTGGGCTTCACTTGCCAACCATGTCATATCCATCATTTAAAACCTCGGCCTTTGAAATTGTGATTCATTTGACTGCATGACTTTTGTGAGAGTCCCGGCGGCTGATAAATACTGAGCCGAAGAATCTTTTTCATGCTTATTAGTGAGTGCGACACTTTGAGCTTGGAGTTTTAAAAGTGTTCCTTGTGCGCGAAGACTTTGTGTTAGAACGTGAATGACTACTCCTAAAGACTGAGCTGTCAGTTTTTGCGCTCCCCCTGGGGAAACTGAGTGTGAAAATGATTTGATGTCTTCACCAATTTGATCAATCTGCTTAGTATAATCGTAAATGGTGCTATTTAGCGCCACAGCTTCTGCAACTGATTGATCCACACTTGACTGGGCCTTCGCGTCTGGCGAATCCACGACAATACCGTAAATGTCAGAAAATTTTCTTAAAACATCTTCGACCTTTTTTAAATCTCCGTAAACTCCAGGACTAACATAGGGACTAACTGTTCGGATCAAATTGAGCGAATCATTAATTCCTCGATTGATGTCACGAAGAAGACCCAAAGTATCACTGCCGTTTTGGAGAATGGCTTTTAGCTGTGCTAGTTGTTGAATGGACTGTGCTAGGATTTGCACCAATACGGCCACGTCTCCGCCAAAGAGATCTGCCCGAGCGATGTTTGTGCTTCCAATAGTGATAGATAAAATAATACAGATCAGTCGCTTTTTCATATTCTTTCAACTCCCTTTGGGAATTTGTCTGCCAAGTGCCTTAGCAATAGTTCGCCTTTTAAACCCGTAGAGGTTTCAACTTGATTCATAAGTGAAAAGTCTTTTGGGTCTGTAGTGGCAAGCCAATACTCCAAGGGCGTGGCCTCAATGGAAACAATCCCTTTATCGTCTTCGCACATAAGAAAACTTTCCGAATACTTGCCTTTAACTTGGCTTAATGAATCAATCAGTTGAACTTCGCGGTCATTGAGGTGAAGAACCGATTTTAGCCTTTCTCGGTCAGCGCCTTTTTGTCTTAGAATCCATTTGATAGAGGCATTGGGCATAATAGCGGCTGCGGCTTTGCTTTTTGCGAAGTCATCAATGTTTTGAGAAATCGCAATGGCACTCGCGTAATATTTCCTGAACGTACGATAGACTTCACCTATGAACGAACTTCCGGCATCACTTTCTAAAAGTCGCCAAGATTCATCAAAAACTAGGAATTTCATTTCGGATCTGTCTTTTTGAACCTCACGCCAAACAAGATCTGTAATAATCAGTAAACATGCTGCTTGAAGGTCAGGGGTGGACTCCAAATTTTTTAAGTCAAAGCAAACAAGTCGTTTATCAAGTGAAATTGTGGTGTCCCGATCAATGATTTTTCCAAATGGAGAATCTCCCACCCACGGAGACAAAATTTTTCCAATGCGACTGACTTCAGGGTTAGGATTTTTAAGTAAAATTTCTCTTAAGTTTGAGAGCCTTGGTTTTTTATGCGTTTGAAAAACTTCCTGGATCGAAATCTCGATTTCTGATCGCTCAAGACGCCCAAGCCGGGCTTCTCCGTCTTCTTTTGTAAGAACCTCAACAAGAGCCACCAGAAACTTGATTTTTTCATCTGAAGGAATAAGAGTTTCGCCAATATCAAAAGGATTGATTGAAAATCCGGCTGATGTGGAAAGGCCCACGTACTGACCATTAAGTAGATCACACGTCTTTTT
>LNDT01000006.1 GCA_001464715.1 Bdellovibrionales bacterium Ga0074137
GTACGGAACTCCCGCCGGCGAACTTCAGATCTGCCGTTCACCGGAAAAACTTTTTTTGAGAAGCTTGCTCTCTCCCATTTTTAGTTTCGGCGTTCTATTGGGTTTGATTTTTCTATTCTGGCGCCTTCGCCGATCGAGCCGCGACGAGGCCCAACGTGCTCTCAATGAAATGGCCGTTCGTGTTGCTCACGATATACGATCACCGCTGATGGCTCTTCAAATTGCGTCCGAGAGCTTTGGTGACGCGTCTTCAGAAGCAGGTGTCCTTATCGACCGCGCCAGCCGCCGAATTTCAGCGATCGCCGATGAACTTCTGGCAAAGAGCCGTGGATCCTCTGGAAACGAGACTCTCGTAAAGACTGAGAAAAACTCGGATCAAACTTCCAAAACCATCGAGACTTCGATTCAAGAAATTATTCGCGAGAAAAAAATGACGTCCCCTCAGCATCTCACGTTCGAAACACCTATGATTCGAAAACTCACCGACGGACCTTCGCCGGCCTCGTCGTGTGACTTCGAACGAGTTATTTCAAATCTCCTTCAAAATGCGATCGATGCGACGATTATAAAAAAGGATCCCGACACAAAACCGCGCATTGTGGTTGAAACCATCGAGTCAGAAACAGAATTTAATGTCACGATTCGCGATAACGGCGTCGGCATCCCGAAAGATGTTTTGCCTAAAATTGGCGACATCGGCTTTTCCTATGGGAAAAAGAACGGCAACGGTGTCGGACTTTCTTCGGCAAGACGCTGGGCTCGCGACCGCGGAGGCGACATCGACATTCGCTCGCTGGAAGGCACTGGCACCGAAGTCAGACTCACTCTTCCTCGACGACAAATCCCAGCTGATCTTCAATAGACTTTTCGATGCGACGATCTTTGCGCGTTCGCTCGGACCTGGGCGACTTTGCCATGGTCTTCAAATTCTCAAGCTTCACCGCATCTTCCATCGTTAAAAGGCGAAGGACCACAATGGGATCGGACGACACATTCACGGGACTCGCCTGAAGCTTAAGATTGAAAACGTGGTCGCGACAAACAGCTCGCAAAATCTGCTCACCCTCAAGGGCGACCGTCGTCTTCATCTGTAGCTCCGAGATATCGAGCGTCGTCAGCTTCACGCGAACCGGGGTTCCTTTTGGAAGCTCCACGTTCTCAATCGAGCATGGAAATCTCACCAAAAGAGCTGTCCCCGGCCTCAGATTCAATACACTTTTCACGCCTTGAGGATTCTGAACCCCCGCCAGCGGTTGGCCCATGGTCGAATCCAGTGGCCGGATATCGCTTTTCAGATTGTGCTTTAGGCCGCTGACTAAAAACCCCCAAGGATTTTGCGTCGTGCGTTCAGTTCGCCGTATTCGAAATTCAATCTGCGTTAGAAACTGGTTTCGCACTTGAGAGGAGCCAACGCCCTCTTCAAGCTGAACCATCACATCCGCACGAAACCGATCCGGCTCGCTGGGCCACTGAACCAGCGATACAAGATTAGCTTTTTGCACGACCTCGCGTCGTTCCAGCTTTTCAGCCAACCGATCTATTTCTAAAAGTCGCTGCGTACGACCCTCGTCGTCCATAAGAAATGCGATTGCAGTCTGCGTTGATTGAAAATTGTAAGACGAAAAAGTGAGAAACTTCTCACTGAACTCCCGGGCGAAAGCGATGCTCTCGAAAGCTTCAAAGCCGTCTTCGGACGCCGTGACGGCCGCCCCCGGCCGCTGCGAAAATACTGAGTCTAAAAGACCCGCCATCCACAAGGTTTGAACAAGCACCATTCCGAAAAGAAAAAGTGCGGCTCCCCGCCAAAACCGAAGCGATCTGAAAATCACTTCGCGGTCCCATCACTTTCAAGAGGAAGAATCTCGACCATCTTGTCTTGATGGATCAATTGGTTCGGTCCGTTCTTCACCCATTTGTCGATTTGATAAAGACGCCATTTGGCTTTCCCGCTGGAGAAAAGCTCCTCGCCGCTTTGAGATTTAAAGTAGCCTTTTCCTTCACGCAGTAAAACTGTGTTGGCGTTTTGAATGATATCCAGCTGAAGACGCTGCTTTTCATTCTCAGCAGCGAGGCGATCAATTTCTTTCTGATCGCTAAAAACTTCCTGCGATATCAGCGCAGCTCCGAGTCCCAAAAGAGATCCCCAGAAGACCGCGTGAAGCTCTTTTCTTTCGCCGGCTGGTGCATTCGCTATCCCTAAACCCACGCCTGCCGCAACAGCGGTCCCTGTTGCGGTCCAACGCTTTCCCTGATTAGTGGCGCAGCCGGAACCAACAAGAAGAAGCATCAAAAAGAGGATTCTAAATTCTTTCTTCACGTCGCTTTTTCTCCCAGAGATAGTGAGACCGGCAAATTTCTTTCAGAGAATCATGTTTTGGAATCCAACCCAACACACGTCGGATCTTTGACGGATCGGCCGCCAATTTCGCAGGATCCCCGGCCCGGCGCGCGGCCGTATTAACTTCAAAATCAACCCCACTCACTTCTTTCATCGTCGCAATCACATCGTTCACCGAATAGGGCCTGCCGTACCCGACGTTGAAGAAATCAGACGCGCCGCCTTTTTCCAGATATCGAATCGCCTCAAGATGAGCGTCAGAAAGATCTTCGATGTGAATGTAATCCCGAAGACACGTCCCATCCTGTGTTGGATAGTCGGTGCCGAAAATCGATACTTTTTTTCTTGCGCCCACAGCCGCTTCGGCGGCGACGTTCACAAGGTGAAGCGCTTCGGGCCTTGACTGCCCGATCTCAAGAGATGAATGGGCTCCGGCCGGATTAAAGTATCTTAGCGCAACAAAACGCGTGTCGCCCGTCGAGAAAACATCCCTCAGCATTTGCTCGGTCATGAGTTTACTCACACCGTAAGGATTAATCGGCTTTTGTGGACTCTCTTCGGTCAACAGATCACTTGTCGCCTGGCCGTAGGTGGCCGCCGTCGAAGAGAAAATCACAGACGGAACACCCGTCTCGCGCGCGAAAGAAAAAAGCCTCAGCGAATTGACCACATTGTTTTCAAAATACTTGAGTGGCTCGCGCACAGATTCGTCGACCAAAATAAAGGCCGCAAAATGAAGAATTGCATCGAAACTTTCGCCGTGAGGAAGAAGCGAGCGAAGAAGAACCGGGTCACCACAATTACCTTGAAAAAAACGCGCTGCTTTTGGCACAGCCCAGCGATTCCCGGTACCGCCGTGATCACGCAAGAGATCTACGACCGTGACGTCGTAACCGCTTTCAACCAAAAGACGCGCCACGTGCGAGCCGACGTAACCTGCGCCGCCGGTAACAAGAACGCGGCTCGATCGTGACATTAGACTTTTCCTTGAGCTTGATTTCGGAACTGATCCACCGTGCGCTTCACATAAGCGGTGTAAGCACTTTGCGGCATCGTTTCCACGTGAGACCGCATTTTCTCAAGCGAGACGAATTTCTTTAAAAGAGCGATTTCTTCAAGGCAGGCGATTTTGAGTCCCTGGCGACGTTCGATGGTCGCAACAAAATTCGCCGAATCCAAAAGCGCACTTTCGGTTCCCATATCAAGCCACGCCATACCCCGCCCGAAAGCTTCGACGTGAAGATCGCCGCGATCAAGGTAGGCGCGGTTAATATCGGTGATCTCAAGTTCGCCTCGCGCACTGGGTTTCATCTTCTTGGCGATGGAGACAACGTCGTTGTCATAAAAGTAAAGGCCCGTCACGGCCCAGTTCGAGCGCGGAGCCTTTGGCTTTTCTTCGATCGAGACAGCCTTATGAGAATCATCGAACTCAACAACACCATAGCGCTCAGGATCGCCAACATGATAGGCGAACACGCGAGCGCCCGCTTTCAAACTCGCAGCCGACTCAAGCATCCGCGTAAGACCTTCGCCGTAGAAAATATTGTCTCCTAAAATAAGGCAGACGGGATCTTTTCCAATGAACTCGGCTCCGATCGTAAACGCGCGACCGATGCCGTCCGGCTTTTCTTGCTCTGCATACGAAAATCGAACACCAAGATTCTCGCCGGTTCCCATCAGCGAGCGAATCATTGGGATGTCTCTTGGTGTTGAAATAATCAAAATTTCTTTGATCCCCGCCAGCATCAAAACGGAAATTGGGTAATAGATGGCGGGCTTATCGTAGACAGGCAGGAGCTGTTTTGAAACTGCCAACGTGTTCGGATAAAGGCGCGTTCCACTGCCTCCGGCAAGAACAATCCCCTTCATAGCTTCGCCTCACTTTTTGTCACAGCATTTACCCACTCTTGATTCTCTAGATACCAATGGATTGTCGCGCGAAGTCCTTCTTCGAAAGAAGGGTATTCGCGCCGAAATCCAAGTTCAGTCTCGGACTTCTTGTCGTCGATCGCGTAGCGCCAGTCGTGGCCCTTTCGATCTTCGACAAATGTGATGAGATCGCGATAAGAAGCGCCGCCGGCGCGAGGCCGAATTTTAGAAAGCTCATCACAAATCGCTTCGACCACGGAAATATTTCGGCGCTCAGATCTTCCGCCAAAGCAGTAGCTTTCGCCGATGCGACCTTTCTCAAGGGCCAGAAGAACTCCGCGCGCATGATCCACCACGTGAATCCAATCGCGAACATTTCTGCCATTTCCATACACCGGAAGCGGGCGCCCACTTAAAGCGCAAGAAATCATATGAGGAATCAGTTTTTCAGGAAACTGCCGGGGTCCGTAGTTGTTTGAGCAGTTTGTGACGATCACGGGAAGTTTGTATGTATGAAACCAAGCCCGGGCCAAATGATCGCCCGCCGCTTTGGACGCCGAGTACGGCGAGCTCGGTGCGTACGGAGTATCTTCCGTGAACGCTCCTGTTTCGCCGAGTTGACCAAAAACCTCGTCGGTCGAAACTTGTACGAACCGAAACCGAGATTTCTCTTCTGGCTCGAGTGTTTCGAAAAAGCGAGTCGCAGAATCGAGAAGAGAGAAAACCCCCATGATATTGGTCTGAATAAATTCGTCCGCCGATTCAATCGATCGGTCGACGTGGCTTTCGGCAGCGAAATTAACGACGTGAGAAAACGAATGCTTCTTAAACAGTGAGCTCAAAAGAGCGCGGTCGCAAATATCACCTTCGACAAATTCGAATCTATCAGGCCCAAACCGATTCGGGGCGGCCTTGGCGGCGGCAGTGACCGCATGATTCAGTGTCGCTAAATTTCCTGCGTAGGTAAGCTTATCAAGCACAACGACGCGAACGTCGCGGGACGCCAGCAGAAGTTCAACAAATTGACTTCCAATAAAACCGGCGGCACCGGTCACAAGAATCGTCGGCAAAAAAACCTCCAGAACGCAGAACTTTGTATAGTCTCGAAGCAGCTGAGGCCGCAAGCCTCGACCAAAGACTACTCTGAAGAATGTCTTAACTCAACGCTGGTACCCATCGCTGGGGAACTATCCAATAATCAGACAGAGATGACATCGAAGCCACCGCAGCAAACGACCCCACGCACGCCGCCAAAAAGCGCGACCCCTGAAATGGAAGAGCCACTTCAGCTCGATCCAAGCTCACAGCCCCCCGAGCGCACGCCCGAACAAATGCGGCCCAGTCCTGACCGTGAGGAGCAATTAAAAGTCGCCGCCATTTACGAGTCGCACGTTGCACCCTCCGGGTTTTCAGGACCGACATCGGTGCTTTTGATAACGGCTCGAAGCGACTCAGGCCCTGCACCAAGAGCGGTCAATGAACTCATTCGAATTTTGAAAGCCGAAGGAATTCGCGTTTTTGTTGCAAGCCCGATTCATCCTCCTTACGGCTATGAATTCAAAAAAGCCGGCGACAAATTCATACCCATTCCGCACCGCGATTTTTCGTTCAATGCCCTTTGGCGCATGTACAAGTCGGTGAAAAAACACGGCGTTACAATCGTTCATTCGCACGGAAGAACGGCCGGCATGTACTCGAGGCTTTTGGGAATCATAGCAAAAGTTCCTGTTGTTCATAGCTACCACGGTGTTTCCGGCGAAAAAGGAATTCGAGGCGCTTTTAAACTTCAAATCGATCGCTTCCTTGCACGGTTTCAGTTTATTCCCCTTTTCGCCTCCGAATCTGAAGAGCAGCGCGCACTTCAAAAAGGCGTTGTGCGCGATGACCGCGAACGCCACGTGATCGCCGGTGCCGTTGACCTGACACGATATCCAAGAAGAAAAAGCGCGACCGTTGCTCTGGGAAAAATCGAGCGCGAGAAACCTGAAACGTTCAACGACATACGAATCGGTGCGTTTTTGAGAAGCGAAAGCACTCAGGGCCATCAGCAATTTCTTAAGCTCGCCACGACCGCTGCCTCGCAGGGAAAATTCACCTGCGCCGGGCTTTCAAAACAGCAGTTGGAGCGGTTCGGAACAATCCCAAGTAACCTCGAAATCGTTGGTCCGTTGGCGGACCCGACGACGTGGCTCTCATCACTGGATGTTTTTGTAAGTACATCCACCAGTGATGGCCAATTTATGAACTCACTGGAAGCGATGGCCGCAGGCGCCGTTTGTCTTTTGTCGAATGTCCCGGCTCACGAAAAGTTCGAGCAGCAACACGCGGCCATTTTATTTAATCCCAATTCCACAGACGACTTCAGCCGCGCACTGAACAGTGTGAAAACCGACAAGTCGCTCAGAGACATGGTCGTCGGCAACTCGCGCTATATGATTGAACGCTTCCACAGCATCGACACCTTCAAAACCAAACTCTTCGACCTCTACAAATCCTAAAGTACCCGGTTCTTTTTGCAGAAGCACCGCGTCACAAAGGGCTCGCGCGCTTCAGGAGCCGGCCGTGGCGAATAGCGGCGTCAGATTCGGAAGTAGCGGCTGTCGGGATGATTAAAATAAAATCCCGAGACGCTGGCCGCCGGGTTCATCATTAAAGTTTCGGTGAGAGAAATGCCGATCCGCTCACGCACCTGCAGAAGCTTCCAGATGTTGGACTTATGCGCGTGCGACGGGCACGCCGGGTATCCCGGTGCCGGACGAATGCCGCGGTACTTATCGTCGAGCACTTCTTGAAACGTAAGCTTTTCTTCTTGGCCAAATCCAAAAAAATCTCGCGTCTTTTTATGAGCCCACTCGGCCGAAGCTTCGGCGAAACGATCCGCCACCGCCTTCACCAAAATCGAATTGTAATCGTCATTGGCCCGTAAATACGATTGCGCCATCGATTCAACATCATGTCCTGCCGTCACAGCGAACATTCCCAAGTAATCGGTCCGACCAGAATCTCGAGGAGCGATGAAGTCTGCCAGCGAAAAATAATTCTGTGGCTCGTCGGGATCAACACCTTCGCTCGTCTTCTTCTTCGTCTGTCGCTCGAATGTGATTTGATCCAAAACTTGACCGTCGCGGTCGCAGACCGAAACCGTCTCGGCACCGTCGCTAAAGGCCGGAAAGAATCCCGCAAGCACTCTCGGCTTAAACCGATTCTCGCGAACGACTTTTTGCATCAGCGCTTCGGCGTCCGAAAAAAGTGCGCGGGCTTGCTCGCCATAGCGAGGATGGTCGAAAATCACCGGGTAAAGACCTTTAAGCTCCCACGACCAGAACAGCGGACTCCAGTCGATGAACGGTACAAGCTCGGCCAGCGACACGGCCCAATCGAAGACTCCGGTTTTTTCAGGCCGTGCGATGTCGACCGTTTTCCAATCCGTCACGAACTTTTTTTTGCGCGCGTCTTCCAGCGAGAGAAAATCCGCCGAGCGATCTTTACTCAAATAATCTTCGCGCGTTTTTTTGTATTTCTCTTTCAACTCAATTTCGACCGCTGCACGCTGCTCACCCAAAAGGCGCGAGCATGTTTGCACCACCCGCGACGCATCCAACACGTGTTCGACAGGACCCGAATAAAAAGGATCTAGCTTCACAGCGGTATGAAGTCCCGACGTCGTCGCTCCGCCAATCAAAACTGGAACTTTAAGTCCCAGGCGCTCGAGTTCGGTTAAGTTCGACTGCATTTCGTCCAGTGAAGGAGTGATGAGACCACTTAAACCTAAGATATCGGCCTTCTCAGCTTTCACAGCTTCAACAATTTTAGCCGTGGGCACCATAACGCCAAGATCGACCACGCGGTACCCGTTACACTGAAGAACCACAGAGACGATGTTTTTTCCGATGTCGTGAACATCGCCTTTAACGGTCGCAATCACAAAAGTCGGCGCCGCCGTGGAGGCACCCATCGCCGCGCGCTTTTCTTTTTCCTTCAGCATCACGGGCTCTAAAACTGCGACGGCTTTCTTCATCACGCGAGCACTCTTCACGACCTGTGGAAGAAACATCTTTCCGTCGCCGAAGAGATCACCAACGATCTTCATCCCGTTCATCAAAGGACCTTCAATGACAGCGATCGGATGACCGAGTTCGCTCAACGCTTCTTCTGTGTCTTGCTCGATGTGCGAATCGATGCCCTTGACCAGCGCGTGGGTCATTCGGTCCTGAAGAGAACCATTTCGCCATTCAAGTCCCGCTTTCGGAGCGGCGACGCCAGGACCACCGCCCGCAAGCAACTCCGCTTCGGCCTTAGCCTTGATCTCTTCGGCGAATGCGACCATTTCTTCGCCAGCCATGGGATGTGTGTTCGAAATCAGCGCTTCGGTTTTTTTCAGCAAGACAGGTTCGATCTGATCGTAAACTTCCAGCATGCCGGCGTTCACGATGGCCATATCGAGACCTTTTTTTAGAGCGTGATGCAAAAAGACCGAGTGCATGGCTTCACGAACCGGTTGGTTTCCGCGGAAGCTAAATGAAAGGTTTGAAATACCACCGCTAACGGACGCCCCAGGGCAGGCCGCTTTGATTCGAGGAATCGCTTCTAAAAACTCGACGGCGTATCCGTCGTGTTCTGGCATTCCCGTCGCAATCGTCAAAACGTTCGGATCAAAAACGATATCGGTCGGTTCAAAATCAAGACGCTCGCGCAAAAGATCGTAGGCACGTTTACAAATTCGAACTTTCTCGTCGGCCGAAACGGCCTGACCTTGTTCATCAAACGCCATGACGACAACAGCCGCCCCGTACTTTTGGCAAAGTGCCGCTTGGCTTAAAAAAGACTCTTCGCCTTCTTTCAAAGAAATCGAATTCACAATCGACTTCCCTTGAAGATTTTTAAGACCTTCTTCAAGCACCGACCATTTTGACGAGTCGATCATGACAGGAACGCGCGCGATGTCGGGCTCGGCCAAAGCTCGACGCAAGAATTCGCGCATCATGACTTTTCCATCGATCATGGCTTCATCAAAATTCACATCGATCATATGCGCGCCGTTTTCGACCTGCTGGCGCGCCACTGTGACGGACTCTTCCAATTTTCCAGCTTTAATCAGTTTCGCAAATTTTGGCGAACCGGTGACATTCGTTCTTTCACCAATGACAGTGAGTCCACCTTCGGCCATCGTGAACGCCTCAAGCCCCGAAAGCCGCAAGGTCGGCTTTACGACACCTGGTACACGTGGCTTTTTCTCGCGCATGACATCGGCAATCGCCTTGATGTGGCGAGGGGTGGTTCCACAGCATCCACCGACCACGTTCAGCCATCCTGCGTTCGCAAACGCAGACAAGCCCAAAGCGATCGATTCAGGAGTTTCATCGTAACCTGTTGGCGAAAGCGGATTCGGAAGACCTGCGTTCGGATAGCAGCTGATAAACGCATCGCTCACGCGCGCGAGATCTTTTACGAAGGGTCGCATTTCTTCAGTACCAAGCGCGCAGTTAAGACCAACGCTGAGAGGCTTCGAATGACGAACACTGTTCCAGAACGCTTCGACCGTTTGACCAGAAAGCGTTCGGCCGGCGCGGTCTGTGATCGTCACCGACAGCATCAGTGGAATTTCGATGTCCCGTTCTTCTTCAACTGTGCGAATTGCGAAAAGTGCAGCTTTCGCATTGAGAGTGTCGAAAACTGTTTCCGGTAAAAGGATGTCGACGCCGCCATCAAGTAGAGCTTCCGCTTGCTCTTTGTACTGCTCAACCATCGTGTCGAAATCGATGGCTCGGTATCCGGGATTATTCACATCCGGCGAGAGCGAGGCCGTGCGATTCATCGGACCCATCGCGCCCGCAACGTAAACACGTTTTCCCGTGCGCGCTGTGAAATCATCAGCCGCCCGCCGCGCAACACCTGCCGCCGCCAAGTTCAGTTCGCGAACGATGTGTCCAAGTTCGTACTCGTCTTGTGTGACTTTCGTGCCGTTAAAAGTATTGGTCTCGATAATGTCGGCGCCGGCGTCAAGATAGGCTGTGTGCACTTCGTACACCGCTTCACTTTGAGTGATGCACAAAAGATCGTTGTTCCCTTTAAGGTCCTTCGTGTGCCCCTGAAACCGCTCGCCACGAAAGTCAGCTTCAGAGAATTTCTTCTGCTGGAGCATCGTTCCCATGGCACCGTCGATAATGAGAATGCGTTCCTTCAGAGCTTTTCGAAGCTCTACTTTTACGTCTTTCAAATTCTGCGTGGAACGCACTGAAGTCGCTTGGGCCATCGTAAGAAGCTAGCGAAACAGCGAGTCGCTGTCACTAAACCTCTGAGTCAAGCGGTAGAGTGGAAATTCTAAAACAGGACCGATTCTCGGAACCCTAAACACCTCAAATCACCGCCTTTTAGAAAAACAGCTGACTCACAAAGTGCACGCGAGCCTGGGCGAGACCAACGGGAGTGGCGCGGGCGAGGGGCCTCAAGGAGACTGAGGTATCGCGTCACTCCCGGGTCCCACAGACCGCCGAAAGCAGTCATTGACTTATTCCACCTTACGGTATAATGTAATAGTTGAGATGCGACCTCCAGAAGGGCATTTTAGTGATTCGTAACTTCGGAAACAAACTGGCGGCGCAAATCTGGGAATTGGATGAAGCCAAGGCGCTTCCTAAAGAATGCTGGGTTCGAGCCAAAGCGCTCCTCACGATTATGCATGGAACCAGCACTCTTTTAGACCTGAAACTCAAGGGACAGCCACCGCAGCTGAGGCTTCATAAGCTGCAGGGCGGACGAAAAGAGGAGTGGAGCATCACGATTCAGCTACCGTGGTGCATCACATTCAAGTTTCAAAACGGCGAATTTGTAGATGTTAAGATCGAAAACTATCACTGAAAAAGAGCGAGCCATAAGATGATTAAAAACCCAAAACCGATGCACCCCGGAATCGTCTTGAGCGAGGTCTACATGAAAGATCTCGACCTCAATCAATCTCAGCTGGCGAAGCTCTGCGAATGCTCGCACCGAAAAATCAATGAAATCGTCAACGGCAAGAGAGCGATCTCTCCTGATTTCGCGATCACTCTCGAAAAAGCGCTCGGCACGACGGCCGAAATGTGGGTCCGAATTCAAGCCGAGTATGACCTTTGGGTCGCACGAAAAAAAGTCGCCTAAGAGAAACGTCACCGACTTCAAACACATCGGTAGCGGCGATTTCGCGTAAAACCAATGGCCTTAAGCTTCGGCTCAGCATCAAGATCTCGCTGCGCCTGCCGTCGAGAGACAAGTCCTCGACAAGCTGAGATGTATCGATCCACCGTGAGATCTTCCCGCGGAACAGAGTCCGATTTTCTAACGATCAGGCGCTGAAGCAGCCGCTCACGCGCATCCTTCGTCATTAGTGTCACACCTTCGGGTGCTTGACCTTTTGCGAAGAGCGGCGCGGAACCAATGAATCCCGCGCTTAAGTAGGGTTCCGTTTGTAGGTCAATCATCTCATCGGTCAGCACACGATTCGGGCGCTGCAGCGGAATGAAATAAAGGTCGTTCGACATGTCTGGGAAAGCGCGGTCAATGGATTTGATCAGTGCCTGAAGAGTTGCAAGACGAGAAGGTTTCGGCATCGACGAAGCTTCCGAGGTTTTTATTTCGAAAGTGAGTTTCATTTCCGCAAACCGAAGCGGAACCAAAATCGCGCGTGGCCAGGGCAAAGCTTCGAGTTCGCTCAAAAGACGAAAGGTGTGAACTTCATGACCCCATCGCTCAAGATATCCCGTGAAGAGTTCTGCAAGGCGCGGATCAAGGCGAGACCACTGCGAGTAAATCGCGATCTGCTTTTCTGACAGAATCTGATCCGACGCCATTTCGTCTACACGCTTTTCGATGTCTCGATAAGCCCTTAGGAGATCGTCGGTTTGCGGAAGCTTCGGCAGACCTTTCATTTTACGGATTCAATTCTTCAATAAGCTCGTCCAGAAAATCTAAAGCTGCGTCCGCACCAGGAACCCCTCGTTTGCGACAGGACTCGATGGCTCGCTCGACGATCGATGTATCCGAACCAGCCTTCAAAAGTGCTCGCGCGTGACCCAAGTCCTTTGGTCGATGCGCGAAGCACTTCATGATCAACATGTCCTCGCGGCCCAACGCATCGACAACAAGATGCTTTCCGGAAAAAACACGAATGAGTCGTTCGGTAAAATCTGGCGGCAGCACGTGTGTGAACGAGCTGAAGTAAGGATTTAGCCAATCGCCCGGAAGCCCAAGTTCCATCGCGACCGCTTTCACTTTGTCGTCAATTTCATCGAACGAAACCTGCTTCGGAAGAGCATCGATATCGGCCGTTGCCAAAGGGTAGCCGTGAGCCAAAACCATGCTCGTACCGCCACCGACGAACAACGTGAGAGCTGCCTCAAGACGGCGATCAAGGCTTTGGAAAGCGCGCAGAGCCACTGGTTTCGATATAGGCTTTAAAGGGTCCATTCGACTATATTACGACAATTATTACGATGTCGCAATATAAAATTAGCTATTAATTTCAATACTTTACGAGATGGTCCGGCGGCCGAACGAAGCTTAAACGCCGAGTTTCTTAACGATGCCCTTCACGGACGAAACATCGTTCAAGATGTAATAGTGCAGATTTTTAAAACCGCGATCGATCAATTCGACAGACTGTTTCAGTGTCCACTCTTGACCTATTTCTACGGCGTGCTCGGGATTTTTTAGTACGGGTTCGACCAGCGCATCCGGAAGGTCGATGAAGAAAGCTTTTGGAAGAGAGCGCAACTGCGCCGCTGACCGAAGGACTTTGAGGCCAGGAATGATCGGAACCGTTATTCCCGCCTCACGGCACGCGGCTTCGAAAGCAAAAAACTTCTGATTGTCGAAGAACATCTGCGTGATCACGTAATCTGCGCCAGCGTCGACTTTTCGTTTTAAATTCGCGACGTCCGCACGAAGACTTGGCGCTTCGAAATGTTTTTCAGGGTACCCGGCAACACCCACGCAAAAATCCAGAGGCTTTGAATCAACAATGTCTTCAACAAATTTTCCTTTTCGGATTTCACCAATTTGCGTGACAAGATCCGACGCAAAGCGATTGATCACACGGCCTGACGCGGTCACGGCGCCCGTCGCAGCAAGTCCCGACGGAGTGTCTCCACGAAGAGCCAAGACATTGTGAATTCCCAAAAACGAAAGCTCGATCAGCGCATCTTCAGTCTCTTCTTTTGAAAAACCCTGACAAAGAATGTGCGAAACCGTATCGATCTTAAATCGATTCTGAATAATGCCACAAATCCCAAGCGTCCCCGGACGCTTGCGAACCGTGCGTTTCGAAATCGTCCCATCGCCGCGCTCGTGGTATTGTGTCACCGACGAATGCGACGTCACATCGATCCACGGCGGATTCATTGTCGCCAAAACTTCGACCACATCGATAACGTCTTTCACGGACGATCCCCGTGGCGGCGGAACGATTTCGTAGCTGATCAGAGGCTGTTGGCCCGAGGCGCTGGCCTTGTCGATGTGCTCTATGACTTTCATGTGACGATAAGCTTAACGCGAACCAAGACGCCCAGGCAAGAGACTCATTATTTCACTCTTAAAGCGTTCACGCCCAAACAAGGCCAAGCGCGAAGAGTCGATCGCGAAATCACTTCTCATGGACCGAGTTTCAAAAATTTCGACCGCCTGGACCAACGACGCTACGTCTGCGCGTTCGAAAAACACGGTGTCACTTTCGGTCAAAGTTTCTAGGACACCGCCGGATTTAAAGGCAATGACGGGTGTCCCGCTGGCCAAAGACTCAAGTGGAGTGATCCCAAAATCTTCAACCCCAGGAAAAATAAAAGCTCTAGCCTGAGCCATGAGCGAAACCACTGAAGCGCGACTGACGGAACCAAGAAATTCAATCGTCGGCCCTGCCATCGCGCGAAGCTTCACGTCGTCTTGGCCAGAGCCTACAATCTTTAATATTTTCCCCATTTGATTGAAGGCCGCGATCGCTAAATCAACTCGCTTGTTCGGAGCAAACGCGGTCACCATTAAATAGAAGTCCTCGCGCGGAAGGTCGCCGGCCTCACGCGCCGCCGCGACACCAGAAAAATCCTCGAACTCGACAAAGGGGTGAACGACGACAGAATCACGGCCATAAATTCGACGAATTCGCTCGCGAACAAACCCGGAATTAGCGACCAGCAAATCGATGTTTTTGTTGGAATTAATATCCCAACGAGTCAGCGATCCACGAAGTGCTCTTGCGCCAAGGCGCTGATAGAGCGGTGCTCCGCTGCTCGCTCCGAAATAGGAATCGAACTGATCATACATGTACCGCATGGGACTGTGGATGTAGCTCAGGTGAAATGCGCCGCTGGGCTTTGGAACACCTTTGATCACACAGTGCGAGCTTGAAACCATGAGGTTCGTTTCGGGCGGAACGCGAAGACTCTCGGCCGCGCGCGGAAACAGGGGTAGGAACTTACGGTAGTGGTGACCGATACCCGGAAGCTCATTCAAAAAACTCGTATGAATTTTCCGGCCTTCGATCAGCTTTGAAGTCGTCCCAGGGACATGCAAAAGCGTGTAAAGTGGAGCTTTCGGCGCCATCTCGCAGAATGCCTCAAGAATCCACTCTCCCCCACGAAATCCGGTCAGCCAATCGTGCAGCAGCACCGTTCCTTCCGGGAACTGAGTGCCGCTTGGCGCGCTGCGCAGTAGTTCAAGATTCATATCGAATGGTGATAGGTCTGATTTTCCGGATTTACAACCACGCGAATGGCCACGATGAAACGATTTTTAACACCTCTACCAGTGATGTTTTTTGAAGCCGGCCTCGCCCTTTTCGCGTGGATCACGGCGGTTCAAATTCGCGTCTGGTCGGGAATTGAAAATGCGCCGGTACCAGCAAACTACTGGCACTACGGGTTGGTTCTCGGATTTTTAACGGTCATTTGGAATTCTAGGTTTGGAATGTACCGATCTCTTCGCATTGGAGGGAGCGGCGAGAAACTTGAAGTCGCCGTGACGTCCATTCTGTCGGCCTTTCTTTCTTTTGTTTTCATCGTCTATTTCTTAGCGCCCAACCGAGTTTCCCGCGCAACACTTTTGATCTATGCGGCCGTATCGCTTTTTCTTTTCGTGATTGAACGCGCCCTTCTTCGCAAAGCTCTGCGCTGGACGCATGCGAACGGCGACGCCCGCCGAATTGTTCTTGTCGGAAACGGTGAAGCTCTTCGAGATTACGCCAAAATCGTTCGTGAAAACCACGGCCATGGCGTTGAAATCATCGGTTGGCACAACGGTCCTTCGTGGGCTGCAAACTTTGAAGAAACGCGCGGGATTGCTGAATTAGAAACGTTGCCCACCACGCAACTTGAGGCCGCGATTGACGCTTACGTTGTCTCGTACGCTTCGGACACGCCTGACAAACTCGATGAGTTCTTAAAAAAGCGCTATGACGAACTCTCAAACATTTACGTGCTTCCGAACTTAAAAAGTTTCGCTCTTGTAGGCCTTAGTCTTGAGAACTTTTCTGGTCTTCCCATCTTATCGCTGAACCAACCGCAGTACTCGAATTTCGATCTGGCTTTAAAACGAGGAATCGACATTGTGGGTGCCGGTCTTGGAATTTTGCTGCTTTCACCGATTTTACTGACGCTGGGACTTCTTGTGAGAATCACAAGCCAAGGCCCAATGATTTTCGGACAAGAGCGAATGGGCCTCGACGGCGAACTCTTCATGATGTGGAAGTTTCGCACGATGAAACCTGGGCCACGGCAGCCCGGCTGGACCATCGCCAACGATCCTCGCCGAACGCCCTTCGGGACATTTCTTCGCCGTACATCTCTCGACGAACTTCCGCAGCTTTGGAACGTTTTTGTCGGCGAGATGAGCCTCGTTGGCCCGCGCCCGGAGCAGCCATTCTTTGTTGAAAAATTCCGCCAGGAAATTCCGGCTTACATGCTTCGTCACAAGGTCAAAGCCGGTATTACAGGCTGGGCGCAAGTGATGGGCTGGCGCGGAGACACTCCGCTCAAAGAGCGAATCGAATGCGATCTTTATTACATTCGCAATTGGTCGATCGCCCTGGATCTTAAAATCCTCTTCCTCACCGTGAAGAACGGCATCATTCACGACAATGCTTACTGATTCGACGTCGTCGAAATCGACCGACGACCCCAAACTTCGTCGCGTGCTTTTGATCACTGCGCGCGCCGATCACGGTGGTGGACCAAGACACATTCTCGATTTACTCACGGCATTTTCCCGCTCGTCCGGATTGATTGAAACGGAATTCCATATTGCGGCCCCCAATCAAGAGCCCTATGCCCCACAGTTTAAAGAACTCGCGAAATCATTTATCGAAATTCCAGCGCGGTCTTTCTCGCTTTCTATTCTCTTTCGATTACTACAATTCGTACGGCACCACCGTATCGACATCGTTCACTCCCACGGCCGCGGGGCCGGTTTCTATTCACGTCTTCTAGGTTTTTTATCCGGTGTACCTGTCATTCATACTTTTCATGGAATCCACCGTGACCCCTCTTTCTCTGGCCGGGTGAAGCTCTGGCTCGATCAATTTCTCTCTCGTTTTTCTTTCACCCCGGTTTTTGTTTCGGAAAACGAACAACAAGAAGCGCTGAAGTTCGGCTGTGTTCAATCAGAGACCAAAGGATTCGTGGTGGAAAATGCGGTGGATCTTTCAAGGTTCACGGCCATTCGCACGCCGGCTTTTTCAGACACGACGAGACCGCTCAAATTCGGTGCCTTTCTACGCGCCGACCTTGCAAAGGGTCCAGATCGCTTTCTCCGCCTTGCTAGAGAATCGGCGAAAGAATCCGCAACATTCTCTTCATGGACCTGCGCTGGAATTTCTAAAGAAGAACTCGAGAAGTTCGGCCAAGTTCCCGGTGCCCTCAGTATCACGGGAAAAGTTCCAGACCCGGCAAGTTGGCTTCAATCTTTGGATGTTTTCGTTTCAACGGCACGCAATGAGGGACTTCCGCTGGGGGTCCTTGAAGCGATGGCGGCGGGATGTGTTTGCATTCTTTCTGATATTCCGGCGCATTCAGAATTCAAAAATCGAGGCGCCGCTCTTCTTTTCGATGCCGAAATTTCAAAGGCCTTTGTCAGCGAAGTGGAAAGTCTTAAAACCAATCCCGCGCGGCGTGCCGATTTACTCACGGCCGCCCACCGACTTCTCCAAGAGAGACACTCGCTGGAAAACTTTCGTGAAAAACTTCAGGCCGTCTATGCTAGGTTTTAAAAAGTGAAAGAGTTTGAACTATCCAAGAAAACCTACATCGATCAGCACAATGCGAGCTTGGTTCTTGGCCTCAAGCACGATGAATTTCGTCTTCAAAAAGCAAGCTGGGTCCAGTCGTTCATCGCGAAGAACCAACCCAACCATGTGCTCGATTTCGGATTCGGAGCCGGAGAACTTCTTGAAGATCTCCAGAGAACTCGCTCGGTGCAGAAGCTCTCTGGCGTCGATCCCAGCGAAACATTGCGACAAGAACTTGTGGCGCGAAATATCCACGCACCTTTTCATCGGATTGAATCGTCGCTAGAGACCTTCAGTGACGGATCCATCGACCTCATCACTTGCTTCAACGTTCTTCACCACGTACCGCCAGCACAACGCGCGTCGGTCGCACGACAAATGTCGGCAAAACTTTCTCCGGGTGGCTCAATACTTATTTGGGAGCATAACCCGTTTAATCCCGGAACCCAGCTTGTCGTTTGCCGCTGCGAGTATGATCACGACGCCATTCTTTTAAGGATGGGTGAAGTTCGAAGTCTGTTTTCGAATCTGGAAGCAGAATCCGCCGACTACGTGAACTTCTCAACACCTTCGATGCAAAAAACTGGTTTCTTTAAAAGTCTTGAAAAGTGGTTTCGGCGCGTTCCGCTGGGCGCACAGTACCGCGTGGTCTTAAGGAAGGTCCGATGATTTCAATCGTCATCCCGTGCTTTAACGAAGAGCAAGTCATCGCGAAGACTTTTTCAAGACTGCAGACGATTTTTCAGTCCTCGAAAGAAACCGCAGAAGTGATCTTCGTCAACGATGGAAGTTCTGACCGCACGTCTGAAATTCTGTGGTCTTTTCCCCAGTCTTCGCAGTTACGTGTTGTTCCCGTCGAGTTCTCACGAAATTTTGGTCACTCCGCCGCCGTCCTCGCGGGACTTCACGCAGCCCAAGGAGACTCGGTCGCCATTATCGATGCCGACCTTCAAGATCCGCCCGAGCTTCTGTTGCCGATGCTTGAAAAACTTCAGTCAGGCTATGACATCGTCTATGGAAAGCGCGTTCAGCGAAAAGCCGAGACCTTGTTCAAAAGGGCCACAGCGTGGCTCTTCTACCGACTGCTTCGGTTTTTGACCGACGTCGACATTCCCGCCGATGCCGGAGACTTTCGCATTATGACCCGCGAAGTTGCGGATGTTTTAAAGCGCGAGATCAATGAACAAGATCCGTTCCTGCGCGGCTTGGTGGCATGGGTTGGTTTTAGACAATTTCCGTTCGAGTATTCAAGAGACCCAAGAGCTGACGGAGAAACCAAATACACTTTCCGCAAAATGGTTCGCTTCGCCATGACAGGAGTTCTTGGTTTTTCAAACACGCCGCTTTATTTCGGTGTTTACTTGAGCTTTATAAGTTTCGCCGTAGCGATTCTGTCGATCTTCTATTTCATCTACCTTAAATTTAATGCGTTCACTGTTCCCGGCTGGGTTTCAATTATGATCGTCGTTGCGTTTTATGGTGCATTTCAGTTTCTGTTTTTCGGCATTACTGGCGCCTACATCGCCCGCATCAATAAACAGGTTACAAACCGCCCCTTATTCGTCATTCGAAAGTCGAAGCCTTGAAGGCCTTTGCGGCGGCCGTCATCATTATTCTTGCTGGAACGACCTACTGGAGTCTTTCCGATCACACCCTGCCAAGCTATCCCCGAACGCGGTTTTGGATTCAGGCTGCTGAATGTGCTCAATCCACCGGGCGATATCTGGTCGTTTGCGATCCAGTGAAAGGAGAAATTCCGGTTGAGGACGTTTCTCTCGCTGACGACCGCGGGCACACGCTTCTTTTGTCGGTCCTTGCTCGCGTCTTCGGCGTTGAACCGACCATTGAAGTTCTACGATCGCTCAATATCGCGATCGGTTTTTTCGGATTCTTGGCTCTGGTTTCGCTTCTTACTTTTCACGTCGGACCGAAGAGTGCGATTTTCACGGCACTTCTTGGGGCTTACTGGATTGGCGGACGCGCAGGTCCCGACGTCGACGCCGCGTATATGGGAATTTCAGCGCTAGGTGCTGCTGCTTTGCTCTTGGCTTCGCATCGAAGATCGCTTCTCTCATTAGTTCCGATCTTCTTTCTTCTAGGCTTTGTAGCATTGATTCGAGAACCCGTTGGACTTGGCCTCAGCCTCAGTCTCTTCGGCCTCGCCATCGTCACGATGGTCCAAGAGCTTTTCAGAACTAAGGAGTTCGACTTTAAAACTACGCTGCGCCCGGCGCTTCTAATTTTAGTCGCCTTCACCGCAATCAAAGCTCCAGCGCTACCGACCTTGATTCGCGACGAAGTCCTTGGAACAAAAGCCGTCGGTACCGCGGCCCACGGCCTTTCTCACAATTTATTTTTAGGTCTTGGCGGATTCGTCGAGAACAAGTGGGGCATTGTGTGGGACGACCTATATGCGGCGAACCTTATGAAGAAGCTTCATCCAACGATCGAGTATTGCAGCGATGAATATTTTAAAGCCATCGGAAAACTCTACTGGTCCTATGTGAAAGAAGATCCGCTGGAAGCGAAGGGCCTGCGTGGCCGGCTGTTGTCAGTTTTATTTTGTTAGGCGCGATTTTTTTCTACGCACGACGAATTTCCAAACCTATAAGTCGAGAAACTCTTCTCTTGGTCCTTGGACCAATGCTTTTTGGCCTCTCATTTATTGCTCAAGGGATTCTCACGCACCCGGCTTGGACTTACATTTATCCAGGCCCGATTTTACTGATGATCTGTGCCGCTATCTTAAGTGAACCGTATCTGGCGAAATTCAGATTTCGGAAATCCACTTCAGCATTCGTTTCGCAATCTCGCCGCGATCATAGCGGTGCATAACGTCGGACCTGTTGTCGGAACTGGCGCCGACAGAACGGCCAGCCGGACGATCCGACAACAGAAGATTTT
>LNDT01000007.1 GCA_001464715.1 Bdellovibrionales bacterium Ga0074137
TAAAATCTTGCGTAGTAACAAAATCTTACCGACCAAAAGGCCCATGCCTCAGCAGCTTTTTAACTCACCGCATTCCACTCTGAATCGTGAAGAACCCTACTATGACTGAGACGGCCGACGCGATTAGCACCGCGGCCGCTGCCAGATCTTTGACTACACCGATCCGTTCGTTTTCTTCTGGTGAAATGTGATCGCATAGATTTTCGAGAGCTGAATTTATTAGCTCTGTCGCAAACACAAGTCCGATGCAAATCCAAATCGCCGCCCATTCGATGGGAGAGATTTTGGCCCAATAGCCCGCGACGTTGACGGCAACCGCTGCAACAACGTGAATCCTAGAATTGTGCTCCTCTGAAAAAAGAATTCTGATTCCATTCCAAGCGTATGAAAAACTCTGCAGCCGTTTTCTCAACGAAAACTTTCTCATATTCCGACTTTCCGAAGCCACTGTTTGATTCGACCACCAAAATAAGAGTGTTGTCGCGCAAACGCCGAGTGATCGGCCTCTACACTTTCCAGTGTTAGATTTTGGTTCTGACTTCTAATTTTCACCGCTTTGGAAAATGAAGTGCTTTGGTCGTCTCTTCCCCACAAAAGAAGGGTCGGGATCTCGTCGTAAAACTGGACAGTGCCGCCTCCGGATATTAGAATAAATCCGCTCGCGTTTCTTGAAAGTCTTTTCCGATAGCTTGTTAATCCAGTCGCCCCGTTAGACAGGCCAACGTAAAGTATCTTTTCATTTGGGTATCTTATGTTGATGTATTCAACTGCGCGAGACAGAACTTTCTCACCCGTCGGACTCGACCAACGGGCATTGAAACTCAGCGCCGGACAGACGACGGCGAAGCCTTGGGTGAGTAAGATCGAAGCCGTCATCCAACACTGGATCACATAGCTTCCCATTGCGCCATGTAAGTAGATAGCCGGCTTTAGCTGGGTCGCTTCCTGCGGAACGAATTCAACGGCCCAATTCTGCGTGCTCGCGTCTTTCTCAAAGAGTGATGACAGCACCGGGGTTGCCAGGGGCCACCCTATGGCATCTTGTAATGTCTCAAATTGTTTTTCAAAAGTATTATCAAAAGGCTTCAAGCCCGCGAAGTGCCCGTAGAGAGCCGTACCTAAATACACAATGTCTTTCTCATCAAATAGCTTAAGAAAAAAAGTGGTCCGCGTGGGCTGCTCTGGAAGCGAAAAAAGTCGAAACCCGCGCTTCTGATCGCTCGTGATGACCGCGTGTAAAGTTAAAGAGGAAGCCGCCACTGCAAGAGCTATAAGAAATAGCCGAAGCTTCCATTTACCTAGCAATAGGCTCGCGATCATCACCACGACCGCGACACCTTCGATAACACCAAAAAACGACATAGTTAGTGCTAACGCGCCTCTTTTAGCCGCTCAAGATGCAAATCTTTTGAGGGCGCCTGCTTTCTAGCCGTCGATGATATGGTTTGCGCGGCTTCGGCTTCTGACGCACCTTTTCTCCGCGGCGGCGAAGCGGTGCGCTCAACCAAAGTTTCTATTCAAGCCAGTTCACCGGATGCTTTTCCAATAGGTTTTTGTAGGACGCGTTGAAGGACTTGATGAGCTTCTTTTTTGATTTGATAAGCGCCTGATAGTCCCTTAGGCCGCTCGCATCGGCGCCATCTGTGGCCACAACAGCTGAGTAAGCAAGAACTAGGTTGACCGCGGCCTGATTGCCTTTTTTTACCATTGGGTAAAGATGGCTGAGACTAAGGCTTCCGAAACTTTGAGCACAAGAAGATGTCTCATCAGAGCAACAAAGCTCTATCGAACCTTCGAAGAGGCTGACCCACGTTACAGGAACTTTTGATCCGCTCTTTTCCGCCAATTGGACCAGCTTCTGAGTGGCAAGCGTTCCATCTTTTGGATTTTTGGATTCAAGAAACTTAAGGTAGCTATCGAGAAAATTTTTTTGCTCTTGATCGGGTATCTTTGTCGACTTTTCTTCGTAACATTTCTTGAAATCAGAAATAGTCTCTTTTGAAAAGACAGTCGTCGAAACCAAGCCTATAAACAAAAAAACAAGAAACCTCATTTTAACTCCGATTTGAAAAATTCTTGGGCCTAAGTCGGCACACATAACACAGCATGAGCTGGTGACAGAATATCACTTCGGCTGTCAAAGAACACGAGCCTCTCCAACGAACTCAACCAATTGGTGGGGCGAAACAGTGTGCCTTTGAATTCAGCAACACACCTCATCGGCCGGCAGCTTCGAATTCACCGCAGAAGCCAGAAATAATAACTAATCTTATTTCATTTTCCTGAAAAAATTAGGCGGAGCCTTTTGGCTCTAAAACGCCAAAAAAAGCACGGCATGCTTCTGGCTCAACCGGCCGCCAACGCAAATCGCGTGCTGGATAGCTTGGGGGGCACATGCCAAAACTCTTCGTTCTGCTCTTGATCCTAGTTCTTGGAAAATCTGCGGCGGCAAGTGATGCCGCCGACATCTATCTACCTCCGCCTGAAAAATTGCTCGCTTCAATAATTAGTTTCGGACCTCAAAATGACGCCGATGTCTTCGGATCGATCGAAGGATTTTGTAACCTTGCGAACCGAGAGCGGCTTCCAAACTATTGTTCGATACCGTCGATGGTGACGGCCTACAAAAAGTTGTCAGTAACAGTTTTCGGTGGCGGCGCCGATGTTGATTTTGCCGAGCCTGTGAGGCTTTTAAGTCCATGGGATTTACGCCACCTGATAGCCGGTGGCTTCATGACTCTTCCCGATCGAACTGGTGAATCCGATACGTCTCGCGGTTTACAGAACGTCGTTTCGCTCTTTGTGATGCGATCAGAAATTGTTTCCGAGCTTAAAAAGTTAAAGGAAAAGTCGTCCTTACTTTCGGTAGGACGTCCTCGCGATGTACGGCAAGTCGTCTTGATCCCGAGTCTCGAGGCCTACATTCAGTCATCCACGCCGCTCGGTGCGATGATCCGCGCGTATGAGTCAATTCACTGTTCAGACAATGAGACACTTTGTCGGCAGCTAAGAAGTAAGCTCGGAAGCGCGATTGATGCCGTCGCGCGCCCACACGCCGAGCGCCTTACGGGTTTTCAGACTCGCATGATGGCGGCAACTGATGAAACTGCACCTGAACGCTTAAGACGGCTTCGTCTCATTGGTGACTTCGCTACAAAACTAAATGTTTCCGAGCGAACCGGAAAACCACTCTCACGAGACGAAGTCGAATCTCGACTTAAAAGTCTCGTCGACGACGGCCAAGGATTTTTCGGCGATGAAGGATATCAGAATGTCGCAAGAACGATTGTCTCTGTTGTCGAAGCCATGAGTGTTGTCGACCAGCTCGAGACATTGTCTCAGGACCGCGGAGCGCTCTCCCCGCTCCGACGTGCGCAGGCTGCCACGGCACTGAATCCGATCGTTAAAGATTCAATAGATTCGGTCGAGCGCGCGCTGCAGATTTTTGCGATCAAAGAAGATAATGGAGAACTTGGTCTATGATCAAAACGAAATGTCTCGGTCGAGGCGTTGCAGTCCTGGTTTCGCTTCTGCTTTCAGCCGGCCTGTCAGTCTGCCTCACGGCTTGTGGAGAAAACAAATCGAGTGATGCGCCTCAGACGCCGACCGGAAACCTACAACTTCCGCCAGGCCCACCGGATTTGGTCGAATCGTTTATTCTCGAAGATTTGGCAGGACAGCCATCCATTACATTTGTCGAATTTTCTGGCGTGACAATTGTCACTGTGCGGGATGCCGACGGCGCTCGAACAGAATCACTGCTCATTAAGATCGACCCACAAAACAAACGAACCATTCAGCGCAGTCGGCTCGGCGAAGATTGGGCAAAGCCGTTCGGCAAAGTCGAGCCTTCACGAATTTTGGCCGAGTTTAAGGCGTTTCAATTCTACCTGAAGTCCATGAACTATTCGCAGCTTCAAGACTGCAGAAGTTCGAAGGCTTGGAAACCTGCCGTCGATTCGATTCGAAGAAATCAAGATCCGGTCTTGTTCTCAATCCAGGCCCTTCGAAAGTTTAAAAATTTAATCTATGAAGCGGTCTTTGAAATCGATATTCAGACATCCCGTATCGTTGGCATCACCGTGGATCGTGGTGCCGACGCAGTCCTGACTGATGCTGCCTATTTAGCTATGGAGCCGCATTGGGTGCTGGATGGTCGGCCCAGTCATACCTTGCTGGGAACACTCGAAAGTTTTGAATTTGATCTGCGCTGCCGAACTAATCGAACCGAGCGTTCCTACCGCCGTGGTGACAAATCTGAAACCAAGTCTGTGGAGGCCATCGATCAAGAGCTATCTCGATTTGTCGATGCAGACATGACGTTCCGTCCGAGACTGAAATCGGTGTACCAAATCCTCACTCGACGACGTGAGATCGAAGTCGGAAGAATTTCTGAAAATACAGAGTTACTTCGACACAAAGCATCCCCATCGGAAATCAACGAATTCTTCTCAACCACGAGGCCCTAGAATGAAAACCACTTTGATCGATCAGATGATTAGAAAAACAATTCCGCTGATCGCATCTGTTGCAGCACTGTGTATCTCGGCTGAAGTCGCCAATGCCAAGATCACTTCGTTAGAAAGCTCGGTCAGTTTCGACATTCAGCACACGACGGCTTTAACGTGGCAAAAGCGTTCGAAGTTTCGTCACTCCGCGGATTGTTATCCTGGCGGAAAAAGTGACAAACTGGATGCAGCCTTCCCCGAGACTATTCAATCGAAGTCTGTCGCAGCCGGTGTTCGACAGGTTTCGGCGGCCGTCAACTCGGCCCATTATGGAAGTATCGGATCAATGTTAGCCGAAGCTGTGACTGAACCTAGATCAGAGCCAGGTCAGTTCGCTGTCTCGATTCGTTTCGCGGATCAAATCTCTCGAAATTCATATCGCAACATCGGCGATTCTAACTGCGTGATTCGAGAGTATCATTGGAGCGTGAGTGCCGTGCAGTTAAACGGCATGTTCACCTACAGCTTCAAAATGCCCCCCAATACCTGGCTCGTCGCTGTTTCGTTTGAGGACGTCGCAGCCAACCTCCCAGCGAACATCGTCGGCGATTTGCACGGGGCAAAGCTGGAAAAGTCGATGTTCATCTGGGCCCGCCCGGGCAGTCAGGTTTCAATCCCGATCAAGGTCAACACGCAGTCAAGTGGCGGAACGGTGTCCTCTTTTAAGTTGAACATCGACACGCTTCAAACGTCGGACACAAGGCTTGCGATCGAGCGCTGGAAAGAAATTCGTGAAAATTTCTTGATGGTACAGGGTCGCTTAAAATCGGTCGAGATGGATAAGGTGTTGCGAAATTTACTTCGGGCTGGAGCCGAGGTGCTGGCCGACGATTCTGTATCGATAGAAATTTCGAAGTCGACTGGCGCTCAGTCAAACAGACAGTTGGTGGACTGGCTCTTTCAAATTGCAAATAGCTCAGACCAGTTCTCTGCGGCCTACGACAACCACGTGAAAGCCATGTCGGCCGCCGTCGGATACAAACTTGCGCTGGCGCTTTTAACCGACATGAGCGAGTTCTGCAAAGAGATTGACATCTACCTTCCAATGTCGAACCGCACGGTTCGCACTTCAGGATTCGTCGCAGCTGGTTACTTCATGAATCGCGACATACGACGAATCGAGGAAATTAGATTTCCAGAAATTCGAGCTTATGTTGACGGTCTCATCAAGTTTGAAACATCAGGTCGGCTCTATTCTGATATCGCAAAAGAGGATGCAAACTACGACAAGGTGAAGTCTGGATACCAAAAAATTCTTCGGAGTTCGGAAATCGCGTTTGATGTCTATGGTGACATACAGCGCGGGCTCGACAGAACACTCGCTGTTTTCAAAACAAACAGTGCGAGTCTCTTGCTGAATGAGCAGATTCGCACCGAACTTTCGCATCTCAGCCAGGCACAGTCTGCATTCCGCAAGTCCTTCAGAGAGGAGTTTGGAAAATTCAATATGAAAAACCAAACTCGAATTGAATCGAGCAAGCTAATAGCTGAACTCGACAGTCTTGAAGCGCGGTCACAGGATCTAAGCGAAAAGCTTCTCTCGCAGATCAAGCTCGTATCGCTGACTCCCGAGGACACAAATTCGACCATCGTTGGAATCATGACATCGCTGCTCGCGCATCAAGTTGGAATTTTCGATGCGCCGCTAAAATCATCGTTCGCGGAGCCGCTTCGAACTGCTTTTGCTAAGAGCGATGAGGCCAATCAACTGCGAGCGACCTACCAACAGTGCCTTGGGGGTGCGCAATGATTCTTCGGCGTAGCATCGCATTTCTTGCAATCTTTTCTCAGATTTTGGGCGGAACCGCCCTAGCCTCGGATCCGATGGATCAGGCGCGAGCTTTGGTGGCTGCTTCGTACGAAGTCGCCTCAGCCCGCGCTTTGAATGCCGCCACCGAAGACTTCAATATGGCCCTGACTCAAACAACAAACAGACTTCTTGATCCCAAAGATCTGTCTCAGGCACGGCAATTAATTCTGACGGAACAAGCCCGTCTGCGGGAATCGTTTGATGCAATTGCGAACCTTAGAGCTTCCGAAATAAAACCTCTCGAAGAACAATTGGCGAAAGCTTTCGCCGAGTATCAAACAGCTGTGCGCGAACGTTACGACGCCTCGTATATGGTTCGTGCGGCACGTGACGATGCTCGTGAGAGTCTCTTGATGGCCAGTCAGGCCTTTCAAGTCTTTGAGACGAATTGTGCTACCGGACGTGGGGTTGGCGGATTGGGTATTGGGGCTTTTTCGTATCCTGATCTTCCGAAGGCGGATTTTCGAGTCACTGTCGGCTATGGGACTGGTGACGGCCAAAGCACGTTCGAGGGCTCTTACACAGGAACGGGGTCGCAGGCAGAGAGGGATCGCAATACATTTTCAAATGCCACAGGCACTGCCGCTGGAATCACGACAAGCATCGCACTGAGTGGTGGAGCTGGCGCGTCGGTCGCTGTCGCCCAGGCGATGGCACCTTTTGCGGTTGGCGGGGCTGTCGTAATCGCGATTGCCGTCATGTACATCAATCAGCAGGAAAGAATTAAGGCCGAGAACGAAATAGTGAAAGCAAAGCTTCATGTGTTTCATGAATCGGCCGGCGACCATACCGTGGGCCAGTACTACAAAGACCACTGCAAATCGATGTCTGAACAAACAAAACTGATTCGCGGTGTCCTGGATGCTGCACTCACGCAGCCAGAAAAACTAGAATCGATGGCCGCAGAAATTCCAGATCTTGATCAGGAAGTCGAAAGCTTCCGAGCGATCGTAAAGAAACGTGAAGTCGCATTTAATGCGGCGTATGACGCGGCCGTCGTCGCTAAAAATTCTCCGTCTCCGAAGACAGAAGCGGTCAAAGCAGCTGCGGTTAAGGCCTTGAAAGACGCGGATCTTGAACTCGGCAAAGCGGCAACGCCACAGAAGATCGCGAACGTCATGGTGGCTTTCTTGTTAGACCAAAACGCCCGGGTGCAGACTCAGGTCGGAAACTTGACTTTTCAGGCTGTCGACATTGCACAGAAGCGCGCTTTCGACAAAATTCAAAAAATTGTCGGACTGGTTTTGAACAAAAATTTTCGCCGATTTTTAGCTGATGGAAGCGAAATTTCGATCGAGACAAAATCACTCGAAAAATTTGCACGTGCACGCACTTTGTTTAAACAAGTGCTCACCGCGCAGATTCGACTCATCTTCGAAGTCGTCGAGCCGATCGCGGTCCGCAATCTCGAGAACCTGCTTGTCGCCGAAACGAACGCCCTCATCCAAGCACATGCCGAAGTTTCGGAGGTCGCAGATTTCGCTCGCCAAGTACAGACACTGATTGGACGCAGACTCTAATGGACTCAAACTATGTTCGAAACCTGGCTTCGTTAGCGGCGCTGGCATTTGTTGCTGCCGCTTCATTCACGACTGAAAGTTTCGCCCTGATCCGTCCGTCGGGAAGAATTTCCATCAAGACGACGCAGAGTACTTTACAGGCGATCAACGCGCAGCCGACCCTTCACTGCAATCTACCGGGTGCACCTCCGGGTTCTTGCTGGACGAAGGCGAAATATATCGAACACGCCAGGCAACAGGGCTGGATCGATAGCAACAATCAAATCGTCGATCGCAATCAAGGTGAAGTCGCTGTCACTGGCGGTGATTTCATCATGGTTCCGGGCGGACAATGGAATGTCGATTTCGTAAGGCCCCCGACGGCACCCCAAAACCAAAATACGCCGACACCGCGGGGATCTGAAAAACGCTTTGCCCTTGGGCTTCAATCGACGATCAAGGATCCTTCGACCGGTGGCGACCTCACCATTGATGGAGCGACAAAGGCAGGGCGAGACTTTGCTCGAAGAGCGGCCGAAGAACGTGCGCAAGCGGCAATGATCGCCGGCGTCACAGCGACCCACGCTCAGAGTTTTGTTGAAAAAGAGCGGCAGTTCGATCAACAGCGCGAGCGTTTTCAAAACCATTTGCAACAAGCAAATGCCGAATCTCAACGTCAGCTTGAAGAGTTGAGGCAGTACACGGCGCAAGTTAACGCAGCCTCGGCCGAAAGTCGGACTCAGGGATTAGCTCTGGCGGCGAGCGGACTTCTCTCTTCAGGCCTACTGACGTCCGAAGAACGAGCCGCATTTGCTGAAGCCGAGAAGCTGGTAGCTTCCGATTTGCGTTCGGCTGAGTACAGCTTGGACGAAGTTGGCGCACAGATTCTTGAACGAGATTTCGAGAAGCAGATGGCGGCGGGCCAGTTTCAGGCCGCCGCAAAAACGCTTGAAATTCTCGACAACGCAACCGTCGACGGCCAGCCACGCCTATCGAAGACGACAAGCCAGTACACAAATCCGTCTGGAATAATGAAAGTTGGCGGAATTTTTGATCAGCGGGCGCTGCAAGTTTCTACAGCTTCCGAAGAAGGACAGATCGTTCGGCGAATGATGAATCGCTACCAAGCGATGTGGGCCGAAAGCAATGGTCTAATGGTGCTCCCATCTGAGGATCAAGCCCGGTACATGCTTGGCGCGGTCGCACTGTCGGTCGGGGAAGGCGTCTTAGCCAATGGCGATAGTCTTCGTGGCGCGGCGATGCTCGAATTGTCCGAGGTCATGATTGAATCCGTGATGGGTTTCGGCGTTGGATTCGGGAAAAGCGTCGAGGATCTGGTTCAAGCGGTCCCAGAGATTGCGAAGCTTGTAGGTCGGGGCGCCGGAGCCGTGTGGAATGATCCCGCTTCCGCCTGGGAAGCCACTCTCACTTTTGCCACGAATCTAGATGAAGTCGGCGCAGCGCTTCTGCTGGCTGTGAACGAAGACTACAAAGTTCTCAAGAAAGGTTCGCCTTACGAGCGCGGCGAACTCGCCGGTCGCTATGCCATCGATATTGTTTCGTTAGTTGCGTCTGGTGGAACCGTTTCTGCCATCAAGCGATTTGGTGCGCTTACAGACGTCGGTGAATCTCTACAGGCTGCTGCGAAAGCGACGAAAGCCGGCGAGGCAATCTCACGTGCCACTCAAAATAGTGCCGATATTGCGAAAGCAGCTGAGCGTGTTTCTTATCAAGCCGTCAAAGGAACTTTTGAGAAGCTCGATGTGATGCCGGAGCCCGCGCGTTTAGCACTTTCGTTGGGTGCTCGCAAGAATCCACAACTCGTGGCGGATATTGCCGTGGCCTATACGAGCGCCGTCCGAAATGGACTGAAGCACACGGCAGACTATGTGACAAATCTTGCGACGACGGATGGCAAAGGAACGATTCCAAAGGACATAGCGCGCGCGGTGAAGTTTCATAAAGCGGCAATGGTCGAAATGAAGACGATACCAAGAGCGAGCTACGACGGAAACTTTAGCAGAGCCATAAAAAAAACATATGTGGAAAACGGGGTGGTCAAGACCAATGAAGCCTCTGATGTGTTTTCCACCAACCGTGGGAACCTCGGAGCCGATCACCGGATCACAGGCAATGGCAACCAAGCTATCTACATGACCGAGGGAACCTTAGACACGACGATATCCATCCTTGCTAGAGAGGCAAGAGATGAAGTGGGAAACTTGATCTTTCAAGAAAAGAGGTTCAAAGTAGACAATCTGTTGGACCTTCGGAATGCTGAAGTTCGAAATCGTTTTGAAATACTTGAGCCCGGCCTAGATTTCACCGGCGAGTATTATGGCGATACTCAGATTATCGGGCACGCAGCAAGAAGTTCTGGATTTGACGGCGTCCTGTACTTCTCGGCGAAAGACGTCGATAGCCCAATTACGAACCTAGTTCTCTTTCAGTAGAGGCGTTGAGGTGTAAATGACTGAGTTCAATAAGAGCGTTCTTGAAATTGCCGACTCGGATTTTAATCAGCTTAAATCACTATTGGACGAAATGAGAATCCTCGTCGAAGCGTCGAATTTATCGGTTCAAGGTCCGCCTCGAGAGAGGTACTTTGCGTCCAAGAAGGCTGTGGTCGATTTACTAATATCGCTTTCTTCTGCTGGCATACATCCATTGGCAGCGGTTATCAGTAGGTCACTGCTAAATCCGGTGACCGATGAAGTTCTGAACATGTTCAACCAATTGCCAAACATTTTGCAGACCGATTCCAGATACCGGATGACTGCGCTCGAAGGACGACTTTACGGCGTGATGGATTGGCCGTTTTGCTTCCGTATGGAATTTAGCATCCCGGTTTCAATGTGGTCCGAGCTTGCCGAACAGGGGCGTGAGCTGGTCTTGAAATTTCTTGAGACGGGAAGCGAGACGGATCCAGATTACCTAGCATTGAAAGCCAAGTTCGATCCCGTATTCTTTGCCGAGCGCGACCGTTTGATGAAGTTGCCTGTGGGAAAAAAGCTCTACGACCATCAGTTTCGCTAAGAGTTTCGCAATCCGACGAAGGTCGTGGTTTAGAGAAACGGAAGACAGACCGATTCGTAAAGAACCCTTTGCGAAAGCTTACAACAATGACCGGGTGGACTCCGCAACTTGCAGCACTCGCGCATTTGCGAAAAAAACAAAGCCATCATCTCAATCAGCCCATTGGCCACATGCTGGGTGTGATGGTGATTCTTGGCTTTTCGGTCTTTCAATTTGGGTTTCAAAATACGATGGGCGCCAGTGTTGTGATCGCCTTTCTCACCTTCAATTTCGTAAATCGCGAGCGGTTTAAGTCTTGGACCAACTGGAGTAAATCGCAAAGCCAAATGTCTGCGAAGGCCTCTCAGATGGAAGAACGAATTCTTCAAAGTGTAGCCGCCTCCGTCGATCCACTTCTACGCGTGAAAATGAGTACACCCGACATCACCTGGCCGTTAAAGAATTCAAATCTCATCCCATCAAAAATAGACTACATTCACCGAACGCGGTGCCTGACTGGAGTCGCAACGGCTGTCGACACAAAAACTGAGATTGCATTTTGTGTTACCTACATCGAAGCCGGCCACACAACGACGTATAAAGACTCGAAGCTCCGCACCAAAATAGTTCAACAGCCTGTTTTTGAAGGCCTATTTTTTGTCGCCGACTCTCCTCAAACGAACGAGGCGGAACTGAATTTGGCTAAACGCTATCCAAAACTTCCATTCACGATCTCACTTAAAGACCAAACAGCCGTGATGCTGATACCGATGGAAACTAATCCGTTCGTGATTCGAGATAACCCCGATCTTTGGCCGAGTGAACTTGATCGATTGCGAGATCTTTCGGAACTGACGTTGAACTTTCTTCGAGCGATCGCAGGCCCTGTGTTTTCAACTAATGAGGCCGCGTGATGAACGCTCAGGATGAGTCGCTTTTAATTTTGTCGGGAATCGGATTCGTGAGCAGCGTTTTGACGTTTTTTATTCAACGTCGCAGTGGAAAATCAAGAGCCCTTGCCACCGTTTTTTCAATTTGGATTTTCGGTGGCACGCTGGCCGCTGGAGTCCTTTTGGGTTTTGTTCCCTTCTCAAGCCATTCCATTGGCCTAGAGCGCTTCGTTGTCCCCTTCGTCATAATGATTGGGACGGCCGTGGTCTCGTCAGTGGTGGGCCTTCTTGTGCATCTCATCGATCATCGCAAGGTTGAATCTGCCGAGACTTTACCGCCCGAGGTTCGGGATCTTCTTCGAGATATCGAGTATCGACAAAACGATTCCTCTATGAGCCCGCCCTCACCGAAGCCGGCGCCAAGCGGACTGCCCGCCTGGAAACAATTCGCCATCGAAAATGCGAGACGAGCCCAGAATTAAACGATTCCCTATTTTGACGTCTGTGAATCGCGCTCGCACTGCGATTTATCGCTCTCGACGATCTTAACGCCCGGCAAAGTCTTTTCCTCGTAGTTCGTAGCTACAGGATACATGACGATGTGCTTGTCGACGGAGGCGTCGCAGCTTTGCTTCTCATCGTACCGACGGACAGCGCGCACGTTACCGTTGATTGACCTTGGCATGCAGTCGTAATGGTACTCGGCGAACACGACGTTGGGACCATTGGCCATTTCGAAAGTCAAAAGAGCTGTCGCAAGGTCGCCGCTCACGTCGACATAACTCTTACCATCGCCGTGGATGGGCGTAAGCTTTGAGAATGGAATTATCGCATCTGCCATTCGTGCCACAAGGCTCGGTTTTTTTGGTGCTCCCGACAAAATATGATCACAAGAAGTTTCGTTGAATAGAAAAACTGATTTAAATTCACGAGGCTTCGGTAAGTGCAGCCGAAATTGCACATGCGGTGACTTCACTGTTTCGATTCCATCCGATGTCACTCTCCCTTGGCAGTCCTTTCGGATCACTCGTTGAAAGTGGCGCTCGACGTTGTACGTTTGAGCGCTTGCCACGACCGCCGCGGTCGACGAATTGTAGCTTTCCATCAGGGTGCGGCAGACATGGTCTTTTGTTTCTGTCTTGGGAGGCTCGAGCTGGTCGGAACTAGGTACGGCCGAGGCCACTGGAGCCGGCGACGCGGCTTTACGAGCCAATTCATCTTCGATGCGTGGGCCGCACGCAGAAAGCACTCCTAAAACCGAAGCCGCACCTAAGATAAGGGCTGTTGTGATCCTAATTTTAAGCATTGCAAAATCTCCTCTGCCATCGACGCTTTATGGCACTCTGGCTGCGTTTCCGTCACGCCAGTCACTCTTTATGCGTTCCCAGAGAGGAACACAGAAACGAACATGGAATTGCCTCAATTGACGGAGCAGAATTTAGGCCGCGCGCAGCGCACGTGGACAACGGCGCTAAAATTAATTTTCAAAAGGCCACCGACGCTCAAACAAGTAAGTCTGCCCGCTCTGTTTTAACTCAAACTGGTCGACGGCGGCGGAGGCCGAAGGAATAAATACGACGTCAACTTTGGCATCAGGCACCGCGTACTCAAACTGTGATTTCGCAAATAGCCGCAGTTGACTTTGGCCTTCGGGCACTACGCCAAGTTGACCGTTTCGCAAAATGATCTCTGCCTTTAGGCCGATGGCCGCCGACTCGAATTTTCCAACCAGCTTTCCTGCAACTGCAGCGCTAACAGATTGGAATTTCGGAATTTCGCAAGCGACGCCGAACACCGGCTCCAAGACACAGACTGGGACGAGATCAGTGTTGGATAGAACGATGGCGCCAAGCTTTTCTGTTTTATCGAACATCAGATCAGCTCGGTACCCACCTGTAGCGCCAGCATGTTCAATCACGTTGTAGCGCCCAAAAGACCGAGACTCCCACCCAAGACCAACAGTCCGCGGTTTGGAAGCGGTCGCAAAAAGCTGCGCCTGGGCAAGATTCATCGCGCGACCGATCAAGCTTGAATCAGCATTCATATTAAATTCTAAGTATCGCAAAAGGTCTCGAGCCGAGGCTTTCAAAGCACCGGCTCCATCCAAAACATTGAGATCCCAAAACGGCACGAGCGAGAAAAAGGTGTCATAACCTTGAGCAAAATTCGGTTGCACGGCTGGATCAACTCGCGTCTTTGTTTCCCGAAGACCCAACGGCTTTAACAGATTCGTTTCGAGGTAGTCTGCGTACGATAGGCCATTAATTTTTTCAGCCAGAATGTAACCCAAAACGCCAAGGCCCACGTTCGAATACGCATGCGGGTAAGGCCCAGGCGATGCCGCTTTGTAGTTTTTAAGAAACTCCGTCAATAAAACGGCGTCGTAGTTCTTGTAGGGATTTTCCGGGTCCGTCATGACAAAATTTGACGGCATTCGCGGAAGGCCCGAAGTGTGCGACGCTAGTTCTTGAAGCGTGATTTTTCCGGCCTCCGTTTCCTGAAGCTCCTTCCAGAAAAGCTCGATCGGATCTTGAAGGGAAACGGTTCCCTTTTCTACTTCCAACGCTAAGAGTGTCGCGGTGTAGGTTTTGGTGATGGAGCCAATTTCAAAAAAAGTATCCGCATCAGGCTTTATCCCCGACCCTCGATTTTTTTCGCCGTAACTCCAAAAATGAATTTCATTTCCGCGAATAACACCAACGACAAGCCCCACCTGAGTTTCATTCTGAAAGTGAAGGTCAACATTGGCGTCGATTTTCTTTTTCAGGTCATCGGACCAAGAGGCCGCCGACGCCCCGTCAGAAAAAGAAAAGACGGCCGCGGTACGGGACCATGGGCGAGTCAACGAGCAGCGTTTTGACTCAAAATGATTGCCTCAACGTGATGAGCCGCTGCCACCTTCTCGCCTTACGCCTGCTCAATAATATCTTCACACCTTCTTATCTTAGCTCCACATCAACACCACGTTACAATTATCAGATAAATGGCGAAGTATCAGGCAGCGATTCATCCAGAGGAAGAAAATCGGGTTCAAGCCCTTCGAGCTTTGAACATTCTTGATTCTTTGCCTCAGGCAGAGTTCGACGAAATAACTTTTCTCGCTTCAAAAATTTGCGACACTCCCGTGGCTCTTGTATCTTTGGTCGACCGGGACCGACAGTGGTTTAAATCGAAGACCGGAACAAGCCTCAATGAAACGGGGCGAGACATCGCCTTTTGCGCTCACGCCATTCTTCAAGACGAGATTTTCATCGTGCCAGACGCGACCGTTGACGACCGGTTTAAGACAAACCCCCTCGTCACAGGCGAGGCGAACGTAGAATTCTATGCCGGCGTTCCGCTTCTAGACCCGAACTTGGGTTTACCGATTGGTACACTTTGTGTGATCGATAACCGGCCCCGAGATCTATCTGAGGAGCAGCTCAAAGCCCTTCGGTTTTTGAAAAACCAGGTGGAACGTTTGTTATCTCTGCAAATGCAGAACGCAAAGCTCGCTCGACTGCAGCGGCAACTTGAAGAAGCCCAGCGGTCGACGAAACTTGGCCACTGGAGTTATGATTTAAAATCGAAAAAAATCGAGTGCTCAAAACAAATGCTGGAATTCCTACCGCCCTTTCGCAGTGGCTACTTTATCAGCCTCGATGAGTTTTCATCCAACATCCATCCCGACGACATTCAGCACTGGAAGTCGATGTTTACTGAGGTTCTTTCGGGTAGCGAACCGACGCCCTTCCGCTTGCGCCGCGTCCACGGCGACAAACTCATTTGGATCGAGACTCGGCTCAAGGGTGTGATGGATAGCTTAGGACACATCACGAAAGTCGCAGGCACCTCCCAAGACATCACGGAAAATGTTTGTCTTGAGGAGCAGCTTGAAAAAAAACGAATCATCGCGATTCAACATTCAAAGTTAGCGACTCTGGGCGAGATGTCCGCAGGAGTCGCGCACGAAATCAATAATCCTCTGGCCATTCTCTCAGGCACGATCGCACTGTTGAAAAAAATGAACGACGACCCGAAAAAACTTGAACTTAAATTGGACATAATGGCCCGCGCCGTCGAGCGCGTTTCAAAAATCGTGCGAGGACTTCAAAAGTTTTCAAGATCGGCCGAGGATCTCCCCCGAGAAGCAGCGAAAATTTCCGACATCGTTTCGGAAACTTCAGTTCTTACGGAAACATTGTCGAAACGACACACAGTGACAGTCGAATTTGACCTCCAAACAGATGCAAAAGTGGAATGCAACGCGATCGAGATCGAACAAGTTCTCATCAACGTCATCGGGAATGCCATTGAAGCTGCAAAAGACAGCGTCGAAAAAAATGTGATCGTCCAGGTCTTCGATAATGGTGCGGACATCGTTTTGCGCGTCATCGATTCGGGCCCCGGGGTTTCTCCTCACGTTGAAGGGAAATTGTTTGAACCCTTCTTTACAACGAAGCCCGTCGGCGAAGGCACGGGGCTCGGTCTTTCGATCTCGAAGGGGATTTTAGAGAGTCATGGAGCTACGATTTTCCTCAATCGCTCGGTCCCAGGGACTTGCTTTGAAATCCGTTTTTTAGCCGCATGCCACAGCCAAGGCGTCGCTTAGGCGCATCGCGTTGCCTACGAATTAAAATCAGATTGCGCACGCTTGACCTGCTGACGTCTCAGCCTCAATTTAGGGTTGAAAGCATCCAGCGAGAGCATCCGCCGAAAGCGTCAATTATCAGACCAAAGGACGAACCGTGAATTTCACCGCGCCGAAAACAACGACGATAGCCCCTTCTTTTCGAACTTTTCTCTCGGCTAGTCTTGGCGCCGCTACTGCGTTCGTTTTGCCTGCTGCCGCTCTCGCCGCTTCTGCTGGACATTACGTTCCTAAAGCCAAACCGGCTCCGACAACGCCTTCGGCCACCTACTCGGGCGGTAGTCCTATCGATATGACCAACGGTGGATTCTTTAACAACGGAACTTTCGGCCAACCCAACGCCGACCTCGAAAAGTGGGCTCAAAGCCCGACATGGGCGGTGAGCCTTTCAGAACTCGCTTACAGCTTTGATGAGAAAGATAGATTTGTTGAAACTCTGAATGAACGCATCCAGCACTTTGAACACGCTGTCTGGAACTATTCACAAGTGACTGAAGTTAGTAAACCCGAAGGTGTTGCTCACGCTCAAAAAATGACCGCCGAACTCAATCCAAAAATCGAACGTGCGCGAGACGCTTGGTCAAAAGCAAAGTCTTCGGGTCGATCCGATTGGGAAGCGACTTCGAACGAAGCGAAAAAAGCGTTTCTTGATTTGCAGGCATTTTCTTACGGACTTCATAAGAACGTCAGTACGAAGCGATAAACCGAAAGCCCGCTGTCTGCTGCCTGACACCCATGAACTGATCAACAAATCCACCAGCGAAGGTCGACCAAACGACTTTCGCTTCGAGTCGGTTTTTTTTGCCGGCCTCCGTCGATGAATTATAGACGATCTGCACGGATTGTTTGGGCTCGAGTTTGTAGAGACTTGGCACCGAGAGCCTTGCGCCCATCTGTGCAAAATCCAAAAACCGTCCCCGATGAACGCGCCCTTGTTGATCAATCACTTGAACTTCTTCTTCGCGACGCGCCCGCGGGTGCAGCCGATGACTTGATGTTTGGCCCGATCGGTACTTATCGACAACGGCCGAAAGATCAGACACTTCCAACGGCTCTTGAAGAAGCCGCAATCTTTCAAGCTTCATGGCTTTTAGACGGGCCTGGGGTTCAATGCTTTTCGCCATTGCGATAATCGAGGCGGAATGGAATCTTCGACGCACCCGCAGCGACATCTCGATATGCCGATCGCTAAACGCCGGAACTCTTAAAATCAGAATGTCCATTGGGAACGAGACTAGGCCGTGAACCACGGCCTCCATAGAAAGAAACTCTCGGACAGTGTACTTCATCGGATTTCGAAGGGTCGCTCGGATTTTTTCCAGATCCTCGCCGGGAGATGAAACGACTGCGATTCTTGTCAGCATGCTTCACTACAGAAGCAAAAAGAGGCCCGTTGGAACTAGCCTCAAAGACAGCTAGAATCGAAATCGCCGATGGAAGCTGTCGAAGTCCTAGTCAACTCTCTAGCTTACCCATCGGCTCTTAGAAATCCCGTCTCAACGTGAGACAATCCATTCGAACAGGAATATCGAGCGCCCGATTAGAGCGCCGCGCACATCGCTGCACCAGTTTCAGGGCTGCAGCCTGTCCACGCCGTCGATTTGCAAGTGCCGCCGTTCGCATCTGTTTTCCACTTTCCTGTCGCCTGGCACGCTGCCCATGCGGGGCTATTGATGTCTGCCATTTGAGCGCGAGTTTCAGTCATCAACTGCTCAACGAGACCGATCGTCATCTCTCGCGATAGAGCGAGCGACTGAGCGATTTGATCGAGGGCTTGATTTGTTGGCAATTTGTAAGTCGCCACTCGGCGCATTTCGTCGCTCGAAAGACCCATGGCCGAAAGAGCCTGAACGTCGCCACCCGCAGCACTTTGAAGAACGGTGGTTAAACGCGCGGCCGATTCCAAAGGTAGACCATACTTTGAAGCGATATCATTGACGGCCGCTGACGGCGCCGAAAGAGCTAAAGCTGATCCGACGGCTGGAGAAAAGCCGGCGGTAGAATACCGAGACGCGCATGAATCCCAGACGCGACTGCATGAGCGGTGCAATCGACCCCATCGGTCGCGAATTTCGCGACATTGTTGAACGTAGCCGCCGCGACACGTGGGCCGATCGTCAAGCGCACGATCAATCGCGATAGCGCCAGCAACGATGGCAATCGTGCCGCCGATGACACGAGCGTCATCAGACTCACAAGCCGTGGTACCTACCACAGTGGCAGTAAGAGCGAACAAAGTGACAAGAGAACGGAGCGACAGAAGTTTCATGGCAGGATCCCCCATTAAATTAGAACCACATTTCACATCAGTGTGAGTGGTGTTATTTTGATTCCGAAACAGCCGAAGCCGTTTGACCGAACCGTGAGGGAGCAAGCGCTGGGCCATCACGTTAACGCGCGGCGGGGTGCGAGACGGCGCCAGTTTCCCTAGCATCGGTGACTGCAAATGAAGAATCTGATGGCACTTCCCTTTGATGAATCCTGGTCAGAGATCAAAGCGAAATTGTTGTCGCATCGCAATCTTGTGCTCGTTGCCGAGCCCGGTGCGGGAAAAACCACACGCTTCCCAGCCATGCTGATCGATGACGGAATTGTGTCGGCCTCTGGTCAAGTCGCAGTCCTTGAACCACGACGCCTAGCCGCTCGCGCCGCTGCCACTCGAATTTCCGAAGAGCGGGGCTGGCCGATGAAATCGAAAGTCGGTTACAGCGTCCGGTTCGATCATCAACTCACCGACTCAACCCGCCTCGCATTTTTCACCGAAGGTCTTTTCCTTCGCCGCCTCGCTTCGAACCCTCGATTGACCGGAATCGAATGCGTGGTCTTGGACGAATTTCACGAGCGAAGTCGATTCACTGATTTGGCGATAGCTGTGCTTAAAGAACTTCAAATGCTAGAGCGACCTGATCTGAGGATTGTGGTGATGTCGGCGACAATCGACGCCGACCGCATCGCATCTTACCTAGCTATCGACAGCGGCGGCGAACTTCTGAAAGCACCTATCGTTCGTGTCCCCGGCCGTACCTTCCCAATTGAAATTCGCCACACCAATGAACCACTAACTCTAGCGACCTCGCGCGATTGGTGCGATAAAGTTGCGGGAAAAATTCAAAGTATTTCCAAAGACCCAAGCCTCACGGACGAAGCCCGCGGCGATCTTTTGGTCTTCCTCCCAGGAGTTGGAGAGATCCGTCGCGTTCGGGAAAGTCTTGAAATCGATTCCTCCCTTCGGCAACGCTTTCAGGTGTTAGAGCTACACGGAAGTCTCTCGCTTCAAGAGCAGTCTCGTGTCTTGGAATCGCGAAGACCGACGGATCAACCACGAATTATTCTTTCGACAAATATTGCAGAGACATCGCTCACGATTGACGGCGTAAAGTCCGTTGTCGACACGGGGCTTGCCAGAGTGGCGAGGGCTGATCGCCTTGGATTTTCGCAACTGCACATCGAGCGAATCTCGATGGCGTCGGCCACGCAACGTGCCGGTCGCGCCGGTCGGCAAGCTCCAGGATTTTGTTTCCGACTCTGGTCACGGCTTGATGAAAACTCTTTTTCCAGTTTTGACGAAGCCGAACTGCACCGCGTGGATCTGGCGGATTCACTTTTAGAACTCTACAATCTTGGCATCACTGATCCACGTCAGTTCGAATGGTTTGAGCGCCCCGAGAGTTTGGCTCTTGAATCGGCGCTTCAACTTTTAAAAAGTCTTGAGGCGATTGATTCCTCTTTTCGCCTCACACCTCTCGGTAAAGAAATGCACCGAACAGGCTTACCGGCACGCAGCGCACGAATGCTTGTCGCCGCCAGGCGCGGAGAAATTAAGTCAGTACCTGAAAAGACAGCCGTCACTTTAGCAGCGATCCTCGCAGGAATTCTCAGTGAAAAGGACATTCTTAACGATCGATCGGCTTCGCACAGAAATGCGGGTTCTCCGAAGTCCGGCCAAGAGTGCGATCTTTATGAACGAGCGCTCGCGCTGACCGGCCACTCACGAGCCATGGTTGACCGGGTCTCATTACAAACTTTAAGACGAGTGATTGATCAAGCGATCGACCGTCAAGGAGAAGCCATCGAAACCGTGGTCGCCGATTGGAGCGAACCCGCCGTGGCCGAACTACTTTTCAAAGGGTTCCCCGACCGCGTCGCGCGTCGCCGTAAAGGCTCTTCTGGTAATGCTTTTGGTGGCGCTCGAATGGTTGGCGGGAAAGGGATTGAGCTTCATGCATCCTCCCTCGTTCGCGACTCCGAATTTTTCTTCGCACTGAAAGGTGATGGCGGACGGCAAGCAGGCCGCCACGACTCGGTCGCAACGCTTGCGTCAGGCCTATCGAAGCCATGGATTCTAAATTTTGCGAGCGACCGGTGCCATGACCGTCAAAGTCTTACCTTTGACGAAGACAGTCTTACCGTCTTTCAAGTTCGGTCCATGACTTATCTTGATCTTCCACTGACTGATGGGCATCGAGAAAAAGCAGATCCCAACGACGCTTTGGCACTTCTCAAAGAAGAGGCCTTAAAAAGAAAAAGTCTTTTGCTCCAAAAACCCGCTCTTGAGATTTTCCACAAAAGACTTCGAAAAATCGAAACTCTCACGACGGACGTGATCGACAGCTCGTGGATTTCGACCCTTGAACTTATGCTTTTCGGAAAAACATCGTTTCAATTTCTACTGAGCGACGAAGGCGCAGAAAAATTCACTGAGGCGTGGGAGAGGTGTTTGGCTGAAGAGAGTCCCTTGATTTCAAAAGCACTTCGCGACCTCGCACCGTCTCACTTTCAGGCGCCCACAGGAAACCGATTTCGAATTGATTATCCCGACAATCAACCGCCCTTCGTCGAAGTCAGACTTCAGGAGCTCTTTGGACTTAAATCTCAGCCCATCGTTGGCGGCCAACCGCTGACGTTTCATCTTTTGGGGCCGAACTATCGTCCCGTTCAGGTGACATCCGATCTTCCCGGTTTCTGGAAAGGATCATACTTTGAAGTGCGTAAGGAACTAAAAAGTCGTTACCCAAAACACGCATGGCCTGAAAATCCAGCCGATGCAACTCCCGAGGCCAAAGGCCCCAGAAGACGTCAGTGACAACTACTGGGAAGGGCCCTCTGATTCGACGGCCATCGCCAGCTGCGCGCACCGCTCATCGACCGAGTCGGCTTCGAGAAGAGTTTGCTGAAGATCAGAATCAAGAACCATCAAAGAACAAATCGCGTTGATTCGCTGTTCAGCCGTAGCGAGTTTAGCCATGAACTGCTCCCTCGCGACTTCGTCATGAACGTGAAGACTCATCCATCGACCCAAGTCTTTCATCAAACGATGAAGTATAAAAATATTCTCGTTCGAAAGAGTGGTCGCTTCGCGTATCCAGCGAGCTTTTGCTTTTAAGTAAGGTTCTTCCCCTTCGATGACATTCTCAAGCCGAACTTTTCCGACGGCCTCAAGAAGGATCAACATCGTTTTGTCGGGACGGCGTTCAAGAACAACGACTTTTCCAACACCAGCAACAGACCGCAGTCGGCCCTGGACACCAATGGCCTGAACTTTTTGAGACGACGGCTCTGAGTAAGCGAGCGCGACGAGAGTGTCTGTCTTCAACGCATCTTCAACCATCTTGATGTAGCGGGGTTCAAAAATATTCAGCGGCTTGGTCGTCTGCGGAAACAGCGTCACACGCGTCAGAGGAAACACGGCAACTTCGATCAAATCTTTCGTCAGATCTTTGGAACTTGAACCATCGCTCATTTTGAAAGTTAACCACGACTTTCCTTTGTTGTCAGGTGCTACACTCGGACTCCTTGTCAGTCCAAGTTCGAGAGTTTAGGATTCGCTGATGTCGATCGACCAAGAAACACAGATCACACTCGCCGTGAAACATTTAAAATCTGGGCACTGCGTGGCAATCCCAACAGAGACTGTCTATGGTCTGGCGGGGCGAATTGATTCCGACGAAGCTCTTAAAGCTATTTTCCAACACAAAATGCGCCCAAGCTTTGATCCATTGATCGTTCACATTTCGAATCTGGGTCAAATTCCTGCGCTAGTGAAAGACTGGCCACTTTCTGCCGATTCGTTGGCCCGGCGTTTTTGGCCCGGTGCTCTTACTCTGGTCGTAAAAAAGTCGGACGCTGTGAGTCCGATTATCTCATCGGGACTCGATACCGTCGGACTTCGTCTACCAAGTCACCCCGTGGCTCGAGCCTTGATCGAAAGAACTGGCGTACCGCTGGCGGCCCCAAGCGCCAATCGCTTTGGTCGAACGTCACCGACGACGGCCGATCATGTTCGGGTGGAATTTCCAGAGGCCATAAAAAGTGGAGCGATTCAGGTTCTTGATGGTGGCCCCTGCCACCTCGGTGTCGAGTCCACGGTGTGTCGCGTGACCGAAGACGAAGTTTCAATACTTCGACCCGGTGGCGTCACCGAAGAAGAAATTCGAGCCCATTTTAAGTCCTCCGATGTACCGGCTCTTCAAAATGTCCGCGTCACTCGCGACGTGGGACACCATTCAAGCCCAGGACATACCGAACACCACTACGAGACACAGAAACCGCTGCTCGTCGTTTGGCATTTAGGCGTTTTGCCATCGCCTTGGAAAACATTGGGCGACTCGATCGAAATCGAAGGGCAACACTTTGTACGAACGAAGTTTCGGGAGATCACGCTGTCAGAAAATCCGACTCTTGCGGCTCGTGAACTTTACTCGAAACTTCGCGAGGCCGATCTTGATCCCACCAGCGATGCGCTTGTGATTCAACGAGTGATCGACTCGGAGGCGCCCGAAGATGGGCTCTGGGCCGCTATCGACGACCGACTCAAGCGTGCGGCCCGTCGGACAGTTGGAATTGAGTTACTGGCATCGCCGAAATGGCCGTCGAGGTCCCGATAATTCTAAGCTCCAAGGCGGTTCGGCTACCCACTCCCAGGCGGGCCATTCGGTCCAACTTACCATTCCACTTAGCGGTCAGCTCCTTGATCGCGTGGAACTCTTCTTCGACTTTCTTATTGGGGGAGGCAAGTCCGCGTCCATTGTCTTCGACGGCAATCTCGATGGTTCGAACACCATAGCGAATTGAAAGACGAATAACGCCTTCGCGTTTTCGACGCCCGATTTCAGGAAGTGACTCGAGCGCTAGGTCGAGACACGCCGTCACGCCTTTCTCCAAAGTATCGAGATCTGCTGCGACGATGGCCTCTCCATCATAACCGGCGGCGGGCGCAAAAAAAACAAAACGAATAGGTCCGGAGATCCTTCCTTCGGCCCGCCCCTCACTCTGAAAGTCAGAAAAAACTTTTCTGAGTCGAGTGACGATTTGCACAAACGGGGTCTGCGACAATTCAAGCTCGGGAAAAAAAATATCGGACGCCGGTCGACCGCGCGAAAGATCACCCGTTGAATTTTCCAAGCGAGTGCGACCCCAAAGGCGTTCTCTCGCTAGGTGAACCGCTTCGTTGGATGTGCCGACCTGTATTCGAACTCTTTCTAGGCTCTCCCTGGCTGTCCGAAGTGATGTTTGAAATTCAACGGCGTGGCTAAAAGCCACACGCCCAGAAAAAATCAGAGCTGCCAAAAACAAAGTGCCGCTGAACGTAAGAAGTGAGTCATCGCGAATCGCCAAATTGAAATCGAGGCTTGATAGATCTCGGGCTAAATTAAAACTCCCAATGCCAATCGAACCCGCAGCCAAAAGACCAATCACCAGCAGCGGAAAGAAACGTCGATTTCCCTGATACACCAAGCTCGATACCAGAATCGCGGCGGCGAAAACAAAGCGCTGATCCTGCGCGTCCAGAGCCCCTAACGGTGACAGCCAAATCGCCGCGACAGCAAAAACCCAAACCGTTAAGCTCCCGCGCGGTACGCGCCAAGGGCTAAGGACGGAGACCGCAAATGCGATCAGTGACGCAAAGAGGTGGGCACCGGACAGCGCCCGGCCCGACGCGACGGAAAGTCCGACCGCGGCTAAAATTAGGGCGAATCCAGCGGTGAAGAACCAGACAGCGGTCGACCGCTCGTCGAAAGCACGAACCGTATGGATCCAGAAATTCGGCCAAACTGAGGTTTTAGACATGGTACGCATCCCCTAAGACGCGAAGGGTTGCACGCCCGGGGCCAGAGTTGCGGACTCGCAGAACCCTGGTTTGTAGGCCACAGAAGCTGTGACTTCCACCTAAAAGGCGGCCGGTACTGCCCCTGAATATTCTCGATTTTTTGAGTTTAAGGGGTTCAAAACCTTATTTGGTCACGTCGTCTTGATCGCGACAGGCATCAGAAGTGTTAAGATTGTGTTTTCGATTCTGACATTTGTGTAACCTGAAGCGCCAGTCGGTTAACCTAATAATGAACTTGTTATGAAAACATCTACAGATCGCACGAAACATTACACAGCTCGCACCAAACGTATTCTTGTCATCGACGATGACCAAGGGATTTTGGATTTCATCGATGAGCTACTATCGTTTCGTTTTGTTATTTTCAAAGCTCTCGATGCCACAACGGGTCTTCAGTTGGCCGAAAGCGAACGCCCCGATCTTATTATTTTAGATCTCGGACTTCAGAATCAGAGTGGGCATGACATCTACCGAGTCCTAAGAGCGCGCCACGAGACAAAGCACATTCCGATTTTAATTTACACGAGCTCCGATGATATCGACAACCTGACTCAGGCCTTCGATCATGGCGCCGACGACTACGTCGTAAAAAACACGAAACCTCGCGAACTCGTCGCTCGTGTTATTGCAAAAATCCGTCGACTCGAAGAACAGATCGACGAACCCGAAGTTCTCAGCTGCGGAAATCTGAAACTTGATTCAGGACGGCTGGAAGCCATGCTGGACGAAAAAACTTTGATCCTTTCAGTTCTTGAGTTTCATCTCTTGCGATTCTTTGTCGTGAACAAAGAGCGAGTTGTTTCTCGAAAGCAGATTCTCGACAGCGTGTGGAAAGATGCGGTCGTCTCCAACAGAACGATTGATACTCACATGGTCTATCTTCGAAAAAAGCTTTCTGGATTCACCCACTCGCTTGCGACTGTCTACGGCGCGGGCTACATACTGCGGGAAACTCGCATTAAAGGCCATTCAAACCCTAACGAAGAAATTGGTTCAAATTCCTCCGGGACGGGATCGGCAAAACCGAAAAGTTCGTCGGCCCCAAATTCTGATAGAAATTTAGCCGATGTCAGCCAAGACTTCGCCGAAAACAATACTGGGGTTTGAAAAAACTCTGACTGCGAAGTCTCTGTCTGAAACTCTCACGGTTCCCGGCAGATCAGTTTTCAATGGGCGAAGCCAACTGACTTGCAAATGCAGGTGTGGATTCCAGCCTCCGTTCTCTTTTTTGCCGCCCAGCCATCCAAGCAGCTCCCCTCCTTGAATTTGATCGCCTTTCGACCATCGGGCCACTGTCGCTTTAGAAAGGTGTCCCAGCAGCAAGAAAATTTCTTCGGCGCTATTGGCTTTTAAAACCAACGTTCCTCCGTAATCGCCCGGCGCTGAAAGATAATCGGCACCGACCACGACGCCGTGAAACGGCGAAAAAACCGGAGTTCCCTCGGCGGCTCCGATATCGAGTCCGACGTGAACTGTTCTTGATTCTGGTCGTGGTTCCATTTGGGTCTGAGGCGCCTGAAAAATTTCGGCCTCATACATTCCAACACGATCTTCGTCGTAGCGGCCGATCCCAAAAAGTGCGGTGAGTTCGCGATTGGCATCATAGCCCCTGGTAAAATCAAAAACTTCAAATGGTCCCGCAATGATCAATGGCGCGCACCACGACTCGTTTTGCACAAGCTGCCGAAGCCGACGATCGCCACTCGCACGGTCCGTTGGCACAAACCCTGAATCCACGCCCAGGGCAGCCGCTATCTCCTTGGAAACCGGTCCGAAATCGCGGGCTGGTAAATTTTTTTCGACCGCATTTTTCATATCGTTCACTGACATCCCGCTGAAATGAGCCTTTGCCGGGTATTTTCGTAAATTCTTGGCCCATTCTTCCAAGCACGGCCCGAACGTGCTTAAAACCAAGCGTCAATCTTCGATCAACCAAGCGCTTCTGTGCAGGAGACCTTGTGCTTAAATTCAACGATTCCTTCAAGTCGATTCTTACGATCTTGATCGCAAGCTGTCTCCCAATTGCGCTGCCAATAGCGTTGACCTGCGCGCTGACTGGAAGTGCCTTTGCTGATGCGGGCTTTAACCAAGCCCCTTCCGCCGGAAGTATCGATACGCGTGATAGTTACACCGTCGTTTCAAAAGCACCGCTTCGCTTAGAGTCAGTCTCAACCACCAGCCTCTGCGGTCGCCCAATGACGTCGCCGGAACAGCGCCTGTGTCTTGGTGAAGCTCTCAACCAGGTCGACGCCAACGACACGGTCAGCCGACTCCAGCGATTTCTTCTGACCGAAACTCATTCGTGCGCTGTGGATGAGCGTGGAGTGCGCTGCTGGAAAACCTCGGGTCGCTACCAAAGACCCATCCAAGAAATTTTGGCTTCCGGTGACAACTCGATGGTTCGATCTAGTGGCGGGCTTGTCTGCCTCCCGCAGAAAGACAAAACCATTGTCTGCCAAAACAGCGAGCAAGGTGAATGGATCGCTGAAAACCAACCTGACGGAACTACTAAAAACATTTTCATCAAAAAAATTCCAGCCAACACAGTGTTCGGTCCCTTTAAGGATCTTCGCGACTTTCATATCATCGACAGTTCGCTCTGTGCGCTCGACGGAGAAGAAGTGATTTGCCAGGGAAATCAGGAACTCAGATTTACGCCCCCCACCAGAAAATTTCCCGGCGCAAAAGGTCTCAGTGTTTCTTATGATACGGTTTGTGTTCTCTACAGTGAGGGCCTTTCCTGCACGAAAGGTACGAAAGATAACCTGGTCGAATTTAAAATAGGCGACCGATGGCAATCTGCAAAAACGGTTTTCCCCTCCGGTTACGACTCGATTTGCGCCGTGGACGATAAAGAAGCACCGATGTGTGTGAACCTTGGCGAAAAAAGTTCCGACATCACTGACGTAACGCCGGTGCGCCTCAAGAGTCCCGATGTCAAAGTGGTCAAATTCATGACGTCCGGTCAGCGAAAATGTGCTCTTATTGAAAAGGACTCTGCCCCACGTTCGCTCGTCTGCGGAACCTCCGATTTGGAGCCCATTCCCAATACTTCAGAGCTCACAGATTTTTCGATGACTGAATACGGAACATGCGGCGTCGACAAAAAAGGCCTCGTCAGCTGCTTCTACAACACGGTTCACATGCCCTCGCCGCTTCCTGAGGACGGCTCAAAATCTTCAACCTTAGGACTGTGCCGTTGGAATGATTCTCGTTTTCACTGCGCGAATTTGGACGCTGCCACCGACTTTTCAGATATCAAAAAGGTTATCAGCTCGACGGCCATTTCGGACACTCCACATTACCCGTGCTTGATCTATGAAAATCAAAGTGCGGTACGAAGCCTTCGCTGTTTCGGCGGAGCCTACCAGTTGATGGAAGAAGCTCCCCCTCTCTCAAACGACGATCTGAAGTTGGCCGCAGGAAACAGCACCGCATGTCTGTATGGCGGCGATGCCACCAAATGTTGGGGCTCTCTCATCGGAAACGCCGAAGTCCCGAACCTTTCTTCGCCTAAAAAGATTTCGTTTGGAGACGATTACGCCTGCGCCATCGATCAGTTCGGCTTCGTTTGCTGGGGTCATAAGATGGAAGAACGCGAACTCAATGTTCCGGCAAATATGGGCGACTTAGATTTCGTCGTCGACTTTAGCCTCGGCGACAACCACGTCTGCGCCATCACTCGTGAAAGTCGACTCACGTGCTGGGGGCAAAATGATGAAGGCCAACTGAATTATCCCCCAGTGACAAACCCGGTCTCCATCGTATCCTCGGGCGACACCAACTGCGTTTCGTCGGATGAGGGTGTCACTTGTTGGGGAGCGCGTTCCGATGCTCTCGTGAAATCGGCCCATGATTAATTTTGTGACCACTCGTCTTGCTGGCTTCATTTTGACGGCGGCGTTCGGCTTTGGAGCCGTGGGCTCACCCGTTCGAACGCCTTCGGCAGCCCCGCGCGACTTTGTTGCACTGGAGTCTCTTAATTTCGACGAAGTTTGTGGCGTGGATGCAGACGGACAAACGCGTTGCATGAGGGGCGGCTCTGAAGCGACTCGAAGTCCCGACGGGGTTGGAACTCTGACTCATGCTTTTTCTAACGCGAGGATCTCTTGCGGGTTCGACGAAGAGGGCCTGAAATGCTGGCGCCTTCCCAGCGGTGCAGCGCTTCTGGACGGACTTCCAGAGGCCGATGCGTTTCGAAAAGTTCTTAAGGAGTCGGATGTCGACTCAATTCAACTCAGCGAGAACAATGTGTGTGGGACCAACAGCAAGTCCAAAAGTATCAAATGCCTTGTTCCTGATTGGGACGAAGTCACGAACGGCGCTTTTGTCGCCACGTCGAAAAAAGAAATTCACACATTCGCCCTCAGCGAATCCGCCCTCTGCTGGGCGGAACGAGAAAACACACCCGGCGTGCCGCGCGGAATAGAATCGACCATCTCATGTCGGACGGCCTTCCCTGAAATATTGCAGTTTCCGGTTGTACCAAACGTCAATAACCTCAGAGAGCTGGTCGTCGGATCAGATTGGGTCTGCGCGAGATCTTCTCAAGAAGCTACTTGTTGGAGCTTACGCGCGGCCATTCGTCTTTCTTTACCTGTCTTGACTGCGAAATCTTGGAAGGCAGTACAAGATAACCTCTGTGCACTTGAACCGAATGGCCGCATTGTTTGCCTCGATCCGCGAACAGGTCTGCCAACCGAGGCCGGAAGCGGACCGGTCGTTCCGATGGAGTATGCGGAACCAAATTCCGACGTCGACGAGATCTGGGGCTCCGACTCAAGAATGTGCGCCGTCACCGTAAAAAAAGAAGCTTTGTGCTGGGACTCTTGGTCTCCAACTCCGGAGCAAGTCTTTTACGGTCCCCCTCTCTCAAAGCTCTTCGGCGCAGGAAGCGAACCTTGTGGTCTTTACTCGAACGGCCAAGCCGTCTGCGGAATCTATTATACAGAGTCGCGGACCCTTTCTAAGACCGACCGCATTCGGGTCGAATTCGGTGGTTACAATAAATGTTTCTGGAATTCCTCGGGCGTCGATTGTCGCGGTCGGTTTGACAGCATTAACTACCGATCGGTTCGAATGATCGCAGCTTCCCGCGAGCAGGAGTCTATTTGTGTGGTGGGCATCGCGGCTGATCAAGGTTCAGAATTTGAATCCGTACGCTGCTTCGGCTACCCCCCCGAGCTTAAATCCCCACCCTTTGAACTCTCCAATCCCACGTCGGTTTCGGTGAGAGACGATAAAGCTTGTGCTATTTCCGACGATGGTTTGACCTGCTGGGGCGGCTCCTACGGTGGAACCGAACTACCAACCTTGATACCGAACCCGAAGAAAGTCGTCATGGGTCGACGTCATGCCTGCGCTTTAGATGACTTTGGAATGGTTTGTTGGGGGGAGCTCACCGCTTTCAATTTAGAGATTCCAACCGATCTTGAGCAACCCGGAAAAATTGTCGACTTTGCTCTCGGTGACAGCCGAACCTGTGTCACTCTCGACACTGGCAATGTCGAGTGCTGGGGAATTGACTATGAACTCAGTGGGCCTCCCCCAAAAATGACCAACGTGAAATCACTCATTGGGCGCGGGGGCCTCTTCTGCGCCCTCGACGGCACGCGAGTTCGCTGCTGGGGTGGAGAAACTGGACTCCCAAAATGAGACGGTGCCCCATTGATCACTCATAGCCTGTTGAACATTTTTTTAGCTATTTTGTCGATTTAAACAGTATTTTCAAATGATCATTTGAAAATACTGAAAATTCGTCCGATCCTTTCGATATGACGAATGAAGCGAAAACTGATTCGAAGCAGGCCCTACTCTTGGCCGCACAAAAAGTATTCGCCGAAAAGGGTTTTGACGGAGCGACCGTTAAAGATCTCGCCGATGCGGCAGGGGTCAACGTCAGTCTTGTCAGTTATCACTTTGGCGGAAAAGAAGGGCTCTACAAAGCGTGCCTTCTGCAGTTCTCCGCGGCTCGTCTTGATGCCGCCGTTCGTATTTTAAAAACACCGACGTCCGCCAGCGAACTCGAAGTACGCCTCAAGCTTTTCGCCGAAGAACTCATCGACGTCCATGTCCGCGAACCCGATCTTTGCACGATCATCCACCGCGATGTTCAGCGGATGAGCGACATCGGCACCGAAGTTTTCAAGCAAGGGTTCTTTGAACTTTTCCTGACGTTTGTTCAGTTTCTTCGTTCGGCCGAAAAAGCGAAGCTCACGAAAAAGTTTAAAGATCATGAAAAGCTCGCGACATTCATCATGGGGTCTTTGCTGCACCTCCTGAACACCGAGCCCCATCGAAAACTTGTCGGCCGACCTTCCATCAATGACAAAAAGTATCGCGAAGAAGCTTTAGAACTTTGGACTGAGATTACGATTGCAGCTTTGGGAACACATCCGTCCGTTTTAGCGGCATCCACACAGGAGTCATAGGTTTATGAAATTCCACCGTCACCACCGCGCAAAACAACGATTTGGCGCTTTCACCTCGGGTCTCGCGATTCTTTTGGTTGCGCAAGTGCTGCTCATGTTTGACGCCAAAGCCCAACCCGCCAAATCGCAAACCGCGAAAGCGACACCAGGCGGCGTTAAATCAGTCGAACCGGAAATTTCCATCGCGACTTTTATCGACCAAGTGGTGAAAGGAAATGACGGCTACAAAGCAGCCGAAATGAATCGTCGCGCGGCAAAAGCCTATGCCTCGGAATCTGAAATTCTGCTGGCACCAACACTCTTTGCTAACGCTTCTATGGCCAAAGACGCCAAGCCCTCTCCATTTTCCACCTTTGGTTTGGGGTACGACCGAATCGAAACTAACACATACTCGGCAGGGATTTCGAAACTCTTCTCAACCGGTCTTAAAACGAGTTTTTCGTATCTTGCCGTCGACACGGCTTACGTGGGAATTCAGCCTCAGTACTTCGAAGCCCGCCCTCAGATCGAAGCCACACTTCCTCTGTGGCGAAACTTCTGGGGCCGAGAAACGATGGGCACCTTTGAGGCAAGCCGGTTGGCCGCGGAAGCAAAGTCGGAATCACAAAACGCGCTCGCAAAAACCACGCTTGTTGAAGCCGAAGCGGCTTATTGGCGCCTCGCGCTCTCTAGAGAATCTCTTAAAGTTGCGAAAGAGTCTGTTGAGAGAGCTCGCGCCATGTTCGACTGGACAGGGCGGCGTGTTCGCCTTGCGCTCTCCGATAAATCAGAACACTTACAATCTACTGCCCAACTGAAAGCGCGCGAACTCGACTATAAAATCGCCGAAGACGACGAACGTTCAGCTCGGCTCGCCTTCAATAGCGCTCGCGGAATCAACTCCGACAAAGTGGATGAACGTCTCGACGTTTTAAATGCAGCGCTCGTTTCAAAATGGCAGCTACCGAGTCGCACCCAAACTCGGCCGGATATCGAAGCCTCGCGCCTCCAGGCGGCGGCGGCCGAGGCCGGAGCTCAAGCGGCCGTTGAACGAGCCAAACCGACGTTTGAACTCTATGGGCTTTACGCTTTTAATTCGCCTCAGCGGAGCACGCAGAGCGACGCTTTCGCTGATTCATGGAAAAGAGATAAGCCAGCGTCTCAAGTCGGTGTGAGGCTCAATATGCCCTTGGATTTTGCGGCTCTCGACCGCGTGAAGGAAGGCTATAGCGCCGAAGCGAATGCCCAAAGAACTTTGGTGACAAGAAAACTTTTTGAGCAAGAGCGGGATTGGAATGATGTCGTCGCGCGGTTTCAATTGGCGCGAGAAAAAATCCGACTCTACGAAGAACTTGAACAGTCACAGAAAGCAAAACTTGAGCATGAACGGTCTCGGCAAAAATCCGGACGGTCCACAGTGGCACAAGTCATTCTTTTTGAAAGTGACTACGACCAAACGCAGTTGGCGCGCATTCGGTCGCTGGCGGAAGTCTTAAGCCTCAACGCCCAAATGAAACTTTACGGGGTCGCTTACGATCTAAAAGCGGAACAGAAATAAGGAGTCTTAAGTGAATCTCTCAGAACTCTCAATTCAGCGGCCCATCTTTCTCACAAGTCTTGTGATCCTCTCGCTGGTGGTCGGACTTGGCGCTATGTCTCGGCTGGGTGTGGACCTTTTCCCCGACGTGACTTTCCCTGTCGTCACCGTGACGACACCCTACCCTGGTGCTGGACCGGCCGAAGTTGAAACACTTGTGTCGAAACCACTTGAAGACGAACTTTCTACGCTATCCGGAATCAAGCGTTTGTCGTCGCAGAACAAAGAGGGCGTTTCGATTGTCATCGCTGAGTTCACGCTTGAAACAGACGTGAAATATGCCGAGCAACAAATTCGAGACCGTGTCGGATCGACGAAAAGAAAACTTCCCGATGACATCAGTGAACCTGTCATTCGGCGAATCGACCCGGCCGACCAACCCATTCTTATTTTGTCGGTGAACGCAGATCTTCCCCCAGGGGAACTCTATGATCTCGTCTCAGAGCGAATCAAACCTCGGCTTGAACAAGTCAATCAGGTCGGACTGGTCGAAATCTTGGGCGGACGAAAACGTGAAGTTCAAGTGCAGCTTGATCGCGCAAAACTGAAAAATCGAGAGCTCTCTGCCACTTTAGTTTCGAGCCGACTGGCCGGCGCAGGAAATGACATTCCATCAGGCAAGAAATCACAAGGTGATATCGAAACCGTTTTTAGAACTGTAGGACAGTTTCAAAGTTTCGACGATATTCGAGGTCTCGTTGTAAATTTCTTTGGAAACGATGTTCCCGTTCGCATTGGCGATGTCGCCACTGTGACGGACAGTCTTGTCGACGAGAATACAAAAGCTTACGTCAACGGCGAGAAATCCTTATTTCTCTACGTTTTTCGGCAATCTGGCGCCAACACCATTCGAGTCGTCGATCTCTTAAAAACAGCTGTCGATAAAGCGAATGTCGAATTTGGAGGCGAAAAAGGTGCCCCGAAGATCACAACGGTGCGCGACGGCTCTCTTTGGATTCGAGCCAACGTCTATGACGTTCAAGAAACAATTCTCATTGGTATTGTCCTCGCTGTCCTCACTGTCTTTCTTTTTCTTGGAAATGGTCGATCGACGGTCATCACGGGACTCGCACTTCCCAACTCGTTGATTGGCGCATTTATCTTGATGGCACTAGCAGGTTTTACGATCAACATTATGACCTTGCTCGCGCTCTCTTTGTCTGTGGGACTTCTGATTGATGACGCGATCGTCGTTCGCGAAAATATTTTTCGTCATATGGAGATGGGAAAGACTCCTCTTCAGGCCGCACGCGAAGGAACGGCCGAAGTTAAACTTGCGGTCATCGGAACAACGTTGGCCGTCATTGCTGTTTTCGGACCCCTTGGTTTTCTAAGTGGTGTCGTCGGACAGTTCTTCAAACAATTTGGACTGACCGTTTGTTTTGCCATGGCCATTTCTCTTTTTGACGCTCTAACGATGGCACCGATGATGTCGGCGTACCTCGCAGGCAATCCTCACCACAAGCCAGGCGAAGGAACCTCTTTTTACGATCGAACTGTCGGGCGCGTTCTTAAAGGTTTTTCGAACTTTCAAGATGGCCTCGAAAACTGGTACGAGGGTTTCGTTCGTGCGATCTTACGACGTCCACTTTTGGCCCTGGCGGGATCGCTGGTGGTCTTCTTTGCCTGCATGTATCTTGTGAACTTCGTCCCAAAAACGTTCTTACCAACACAAGACGCTGGAGAATTCACGGTTGCCATCGATCTTCCGCCAGGAACGAACCTTGAGGGCATGAACACATTGGCCCTAAAAGTCGATGAGCTGATTCGCTCGAACAAAGAAGTTCGCGTTTCGGCGCTCACTGTCGGATCACGCGATGGCGATCCGAATTATGCCGATATTTACGTTCAGCTTGTCCCTTCAAAAGAACGAAAGGGTATAAATACTAGCCAATTTAAAGAACGTCTGCGCGAACAGTTAAAAACCTTCGCTTCAGCAAATCCCAAAGTGAAAGACTACGACGCCGTCGGCGGCGGTCAGCGTCCCTTCACGATGAATATTCAAGGCACGGATCAAAAGCAGATCGAAGAAATTGGCTTACGAGCTCTCGCACGGCTAAAACAAATGCCGGGACTGCTCGACACCGACATCAATTTTAGAACCGGAAAGCCCGAATTTCAGGTGGTACCCGATAAATCCAAAGCACAGATGCTGGGGGTGTCGACGACAAGTATCGGTGGCGAACTTCGAGCACAGGTCGAGGGCCTAGTTGCCGCAAAGTACCGGGAAAAAGGCATCGAGTACGATATCAGAGTTCGAATGAAAGAGGATCAGCGAGATATCCGAAAAGAATTTTCTGAAATCTTTGTGCCCAATATCAATAACTCGTTGATCAAGCTCTCCAATGTGGCGTCTCCGGTCGACGCAACAGGCCCTTCAAGTATCACGCGAATGGACCGAATGAAGTACGTTCAGATCGCAGCCGACATTGCACCTGGCGCTGGCCTCGGTGATATTTTGACGGACGTTTCGAATGTTATGTCGAAAGAAATGGATCTTCCCGCCGATGTGAAGTTTCAGTTTATCGGTCAAGCTGAAAACTTCAAGGAACTTGGCGATTCGATGGTCTTTGCTATGGGAGCCGGAGTAATTTTCATCTTCCTCGTGCTGGCGTCACTTTATGAATCCTTCGTCACGCCGTTCACGATTATGCTGGCGATGCCGCTGGCGATCTGTGGAGCCTTTGTTGGTCTCTTCGTTGGAAATGAAAGTTTAAATCTTTTCTCGATGATCGGAATGATTATGCTGATAGGAATCGCGTGTAAAAATTCGATTCTCTTGGTGGATTACGCCAATCAATTGGTGGCCGGAGGAATGAACCGCTCGGATGCGATGGTTCAAGCCGGCAAAGCCCGTCTCCGTCCGATTCTCATGACGACAATGGCTTTGATCGCCGGCATGATCCCCTTAGCGATTGGTCTCAACGAAGCCTCGAAGCAACGAACCTCGATGGGTTATGCCATCATCGGTGGACTTATTAGCTCGACGCTTCTGACCCTCATCGTCGTTCCTGCTGCCTACACGTATATAGATCGATTCCGAGTTTGGAGTCTTGATTGGATGAAACGTATCTTCGTCGCTCAAGACGCCAATGGTGAAATCCGCGATCAACATGTCGGGATATCAGGCTCGGCAGCTCCGACAAATTCAAAGGTCGCTGCTCAACCGCAGAGCATCGAAAAGTAGAAGGGACCTCAGTGTCTCAGCCTGAGACACTGAGGTATAAGCTCTCTTTTATCGGCTCGCCGTTGACCGCTCCACACACCTCGACTTTCTTTTTGCCTCAGAACGAGAGATCATAAGGTCGTGGGGTTTGATTCTAATAAAAATTCTGATCATCGTCTTTCGGGTGAAGCCTCTCGAGGAATTGCCGTCTACGCGGCTGTCGCCCTTTTATCACTGATCTTGTTCTTTCAAAATTGTGCGCCAGCTCCAACGGCTTCAGAAGAAGACCTCATCAGTGGTGTCGAGAATGGTGATTCCTCTTACCGGCTTCCTTCAAACTTCAATGAAACACTTGATACAGGCGTCACTTGCTCAGTGGCGGCCAATGCGCCGACGATTCCCATAGGTGGAAATGTGACGTTCACGGTGTCGGCGACGGGCCCCGTTCCCGCGGGATTTCAGGTCTATGAATTCGGATCAAAAAACGGCGTTGCCGACGCCAGCGAAATTGTCCCTGCGTTTGTTAGTTCCTTCGTACAAACTTCGACGAACCCGGGTTCCGTCGGTGGAAACTACATTCGTTACTTCCAAGTCCGTGATAATTTGGGACGCACGCTCTGCCAGACGAATTCGGTCGCCGTCACGCTGCAAGGCCGAAGCTGCACGCTTTCCATTTCAGCCTCGACGGTTCGCCAAGGAAATCCGGTCGTGTTCACAACAGCGTACGGCGCAGGGACTGTTGTTCCCGCAGGTGCCATCGTTCGCTTTGAAGGCGAGAACAACGGCGTCGGTATTGCTCCGATACCCTACGACAGCACCAACTACGCATCCTACAGCCGCACCATGGGAGCAATCGATGTCGGAAATACCTATATCCGGCGAATCGTTATCCGCAATGCCGACAACTCCGTCTATTGCCAAACCAACAACGTTCGAATCTCCGTCGTTCGCTAAGTAGTCGAACCGAAGGTTCGCACTTGGTACGAACCTTCGGTTCGCTAAGTAGCTGATTCGTGGTCGTTCGGACCCGCCAAAGGTCGAGGTTTTTCAAAAAACACAGACCAACCTCTTAAGACATCGGTCCAGACGCCGATGAGTCTTTTGTCGAGTCGATGGAAAATGCTGTCGCCTCAAGAGATGAGTCAATGAACTCTAAAAGGAGAACGCCTCATGGCGCAAAAGCTTAAGCATCAAGAACCAAAAGCCGGTGGCCCAACAGCGCCCGTAGCCAACATTCCGACGGCCTGCAAAGCCGACGGCTGCAAAAAGAAGTCTGACAAGATGGACTTCTGCAGTGAGCACTACGATTGGTTCAAGTTCGGCCTCATAACACGCGAAGGTTCTAAGCCCATCGACTTCGATAAGAAGTATCAGTCTTATCAGAAGCACAAAAAAGTCGCTTAAAACGCGGCCTTTAGAAATTCTCCGTAAAGCTGTCGGCCTAACCCTCCGGCAGCTTTTCTATTTTGAAGCCTTCCAATTTTTTTAGCATCCAGGCTCAAAATCAGAAATTTTTGCCGGGTCAAAGAGTCAGCACCGATCCAACGGCGCAGCTCCGGCACGATTCCCGCAACCCCGCCCCACTCATGATTCCACAAATCCCATTAAAACTTGCGACCCGCTTCGTTCTGACCGTTATCTCTTGTGCTCTTGCGCTGAGCCCAATAGCCCGTCAAGCCGAAGCGCTGACGGTGATCTCCGATCTTGACGATACGATCAAGATCACACGAGTTCACACCCTGACAGCGATTCTGTCTGGCACCATCGGTCGCGATGTCTTTATCGGCATGGATGATTTAACCCGCGCCTTCCAAAAAGAATCCTCTCGAAATCGTCTCCTCATCGTCAGCGGAAGCCCCAAAATTCTGACGATTCCTGTCTATCGCCTGCTTGTTGAAAACGACATCCGGGCTGACGAGATATTTCTTGTTGGAAAATCAGAAAAAAAACTCAGCGTCATTTTGAATCTTGTCGCCAACACCGAGGATGAGTTCATCCTCATCGGCGACGACCAAGAACGAGATCCAGAATTTTATGAAAAAACTCAGAAAGCGTTCCCAAATAAAATTAAAGCCGTTTACATACACCAGGTAAGAGCCCAGCGCCTTCCCCAAGGCCAACGCGGATTCTACACAGCCTATGAAGTGGCTCTCTGGGAAGCCAGCGAAGGGCGACTCGGCAGGCACGTACCTTCAGAAGTGCAAACTCAGATTGAACGAAAGCTTGATTTGAATCCTGGCGACAGATCGGTTTCCCGGCGAGTTTCTGAGAGACTGATTCCTGAATGGCAAAAATGTTTTCCCAAAGGAACAGATCCCGTTCTTTCAGCAGCCGCGAAAGTCCCTGGCGCCGACATGAAGTACCTAAAGCGAGTGGCCCGAATCGTCACACAAAACTGTGAACCGTAAAGTTTTATCGGCCGCTGGCCTACGCTTACTCCCAGCGAAAAAGCCACGATCCAAGAGCTAGCCCCAGAAGTGAAATCGTCAAAAGTATTCCGACCGGCCCAAGCACGGTCGGTTCATACCAATGCGCACCATCGATCATGATTGAACGCGCGGCCGACACCATGTGAGTGAGTGGCGAAATCAAAGACGCTTTCTGAAGCCATGGATTAAGGCCCTCAAGAGAAAACCAAACTCCTGATAAGAACATCATCGGCCACGTCATGAGATTTAAAAGTCCACCGGCCAACTCTTCGCTGGAAACTCGCGCCGCCACCAAAAGACCCATTGCGATCAAACAAAGCGTTCCGCTGGCAAGAACCAAAGCCAGAGCGAACGGAGATCCATTCATCGGAAGATCCAGCGCGAAATAGGCTCCCGTAAAAATCATGGCGGTTGTTACTGAAATCAAAGCAAAGCGCGACATAATCTGCGCAAACAAGAATTCCCAGGCGCGCACGGGCGTCGCCTTCAAGCGTTTCAAAACACCAGATTTTCTGTAGCGCACAAGAACATAGCCAACGCCGAAAAGAGCCGAAAACATCATATTGATTCCGATGATTCCAGGCGTGAGCCAGTCAACAAAACGGACTTCACGGCCAATCGTTGATTCGCGGTTCCACGAAACGCCTTGAACCGAGGCCAACATCTTCTCAAGCGTGTCGCCCTGAGGCGAGGTTGGATTGACCCAAAAATGTCCGACGCTTTTTTTAGCGGCAGAGTCAGCGACAGCTGGCTCGACATCAATCAATAGGTCCAGCTGATGCCTTGAAACTTTCTCTTTTGCTTTCTCAATTTCCTCCGGCGATGAGGCGATAGCGACAAAACGTGCATAGTTCCACTCCATCAGCGGATGGGTGGTGACCGTTACGGACCCTCGCTCGACCACACCGATTGAAAAAAGTGGCTTCGGCTTACCGCCATAGGCAAAAGCGAATCCCCCGATGATTAAAATCGGAAAAAGTAAGTTCCAAGACATTGATCCGCGGTCCCGATAGAACTCCTTGTTTCTGGCAACAAAAAGTCCCCAAAGCCTCAAGATGAGATTATTCATTTAGACGTCCCCTCTTAAATCGCGGCCCGTTCGCATCAAAAAAAGCTCATCAAGGTTTTTCACGCCGTGTCGCTCGAGAAGTTCCTTTGGAGCTCCTTCATCGATCACACGACCCTGGTCGACCAACACAACCGTGTCGCAAAGAATTTCCGCTTCATCCATGTAGTGAGTCGTCAAAATAAGAGTGCGACCTTGCTTCTTGATTTTTTCGACAAGCTTCCAGAAAGTTCGTCGAGCTTGTGGATCAAGTCCCGTTGTGGGCTCATCAAGAAAGATGACTTCCGGGGCATGAACCAAGGCCAGCGCAAGAAGAACACGCTGCCTCTGCCCGCCACTCAGTTTTTTTGGTTCACGATCAACGAATTCAGCGATGTCACACGTTTCAATCGCCTGAGTCACATGTTGTTTTGGATCCTCCAAAGCATACAGTCCCGCAAAAAGTTCAAGAAGCTCTCGACCCGTCAGATGATCCTGAAGAGCTGTTTGCTGAAACTGAATTCCGATAGCGCGGGACCATGCCTTCGGCGCTCTGTGACCGCCGCCACTTGAAATGACTGTTTCGCCCCGAAATAATACTTCACCCTGGTCGGGCTTCGTCAGCCCTTCCATAATTTCGATGGTCGTCGTTTTTCCTGCGCCATTGGGGCCAAGAATCCCGAAACAAACGCCGCTTGGAATTTTTAAACTCAGGCCCTGAACCGCTTTAACGGGCTCGGGTTTAGCTGGGAAGGTTTTGAACAGATTTCGAACTTCAATCATACCGAATAATGGTCGCGAACCCACTTGTCTGTCACGTGTGACAATTGACCCACCTCGTTGGTGCGGAGGGTAAGTTCTTGAAGTTCCGCTGAAGCCAAGGGAGCTTCGGTCCATGAGTGTGCTTGCGGACAAACAACAGAGAGCCTTGGGGCGTTCTTGGGCCTCTCTTCTCAAAGACCGTCAAATTCTCTCGTGGGCTCTTTACGACTGGGGGAACTCGGCCTTTGCGACAACTGTCATGGCGGGATTTTTTCCAATTTTCTTTAAGCAGTACTGGAGTGTCGGAGTCTCCTCGGTCGAATCGACAGCCCTTTTAGGTACAGCCAATTCTATTTCAAGTTTTGCTTTGGGAGCTCTCTCCCCGATCTTGGGAGCTCTTGCCGATCGAACCCGAGGCCGAAAAAAATTGCTCTTGTTCTTTACTTTTATTGGAGCTGTCTCTGCGTCGTCGCTCTACTTCATTGAACGCGGCGAGTGGGCGTGGGCCGCGGCTTTCTACGTTGCAAGCTCGATCGGTTTTTTTGGAGGGCAAAGCTTCTACGATGCCTTGCTACCGGCTGTCGCAAAACCAAAAGAAATGGATCAAGTCTCAGGACTTGGCTATGGCCTCGGATACCTTGGCGGAGGAGTTCTTTTTGCGATCAACGTCGCCATGACTTTGAAACCCACCTTTTTTGGGCTCACCGATGCGGCCGAAGCTGTGCGGGTTTCGTTTTTTATGGTGGGCATTTGGTGGCTCCTATTTTCTGTCCCCCTCATGATCAATGTAAAGGAACCGGACAGCGAAGGGACCTCGGACACATTTTTTAAAATGACGACCGATGCTTTTAAAAATGTCGTCACAACATTTCGCCATATTCGCGAAGTTAAAAATGTCTTTCTCTTTTTGATCGCCTACTTTTTTTATATCGACGGCGTTAACACCATTATCAAAATGGCTGTCGACTATGGCTTGGCGCTTGGTTTCGAGAGCAGTTCATTGATTACGGCTCTGCTACTTGTTCAGTTCGTTGGATTTCCGGCAGCGATTGTGTTCAGCGCTTTTGCTTCAAAATTCGGTTCTCGTCAGGCTTTGAGCGTTGCTATTGGAGCCTACGCTGCGATTACGGTTCTTGCCACCGGGCTTCAGGTCGAGTGGCACTTTTATGCATTGGCTGTTGCGATCGGACTTGTTCAAGGCGGCATTCAAGCCTTGAGTCGTTCCGTTTATGGACAGCTCATTCCTCAAGATCGATCTGGCGAATTTTTTGGATTCTACAATATGCTCGGACGATTCTCATCAATCCTCGGCCCGCTTCTTATCGCTATCACGGGACTGCTTTCAGAAAGTCCGCGGCTAGCGATGCTAAGCCTCTTGCTGCTTTTTGCCGCTGGCTACTTCACTCTTCGCAAAGTGAGCTTTCCGAAATGACAACGTCCCGGATCGAGAGTTTTCTAGAAGAGCTCATCAATTCACCCTCATCGACCTCGCGGCAGAGCGATGTTCGTAGGACTCACAAAATACTTGCCGATGCTCTCTTAGAGCTTGGATTTTCAATCGACTGGGTCCGCGATTCCTCTGGAAAAACCGACGATCTTCTTGTCGCAGAACGACCAGGCCGTCTCAATTCATTTATCACCTGCGTCTCACACATCGACACGGTTCTCTCGCCGACCGAAGCAGGTCCTTACCGCCGCGAGGAAAGCGCCATGGGCCTCCGTGCAAAAGGGGCCGGTATTATCGACAACAAAGGTGGCCTTGCGGTTCTCATAGAAAGTCTTCGGCAGTACCTCGAAAAAGAAACTAATCCCGAAGTTGGATTGCGAGTTGTTTCCTCGCCCGATGAAGAAAATGGTTCCAGCGCGTGGCATGAAACTTACCGAAACCTAGGGCTATCCTCTTCGGCCGTTTTGGGATTTGAGCCGGCACTCGACGATGGATCGATCATCGAAAGTCGCCGCGGCAACAGGTGGTACAATATCGATATTGCCGGAACAGAGGCGCATGCAGGCCGATGTCGCGGCGAAGAAATTAATGCGGCCCACGCGGCGGCTCGTCTGACCGTTCGCTGCCTTGACCTCAGAGACCGACTTCAATCAGAGTTCCCAAACGACAACGGCCTCGGCATCTCCCTCAATCTTGGCCACATCGAGGGCGGCCGCGACCGCCACAATGTCGTTTGTGGAAAAATCAAAATGAAATTGGATACTCGGTTTTCGACTTTTGAAGAGCGAGACAAGCTGCACTCGGGGCTCCTTGAAATCTTTAACTCGCCACTTGAAAAAAACATCGACGGCCAAAGTTCGAAAGTAACTTTTGAAATCGTCGACGACTGTCCTCCATTTTCTGCCCTTGAGAAATCCAAAGCATTGACGCGCACTTTGTGCGAAATCATCTCGAGTCACGAAAATAGACAGATGACTTCAAAAAAGGCCGGGGGCGCAGGCGACGTGAACCATATGTCGCGGCCGGGACTTTTTATACTTGATGGTCTTGGACCGGTCGGCGGCCGCATGCACACGACGGAAGAGTTTTTAGAACTCGCGACGCTTGAGACGCGCGCGAAGTCGCTGGCCGAATGGTATCCCACCTTGATCGCCTCGCTGCGGTAACGAAACAAGAGCGAGACTTAAAAGCACAAGGCCTGCACCAAACCATTGCAGCACAGACATTCTGTCGCCAAGAACAAGAACGCCTAAGGCCACACCAGTTATCGGTTCGGCCATCGAAAGCAAAGACGCTTCCCAGCTTTTAACTTTCGAAAGACCTGATAGAAAAAGCCACATCGCTAGTACGGAGCAAAAAAACGCGATCAGCAAAATCTCAAGCCACCCGCGGCTCAAAATACCGATCGTGCGGTCGATCGAACTGTAACTACCAAAAAATAGTACAGTACCTGCGCCCAGCTGAATCCAAAATGTCGATGCCATGGCATTAACGTTCTGCAACCAACGTGACGAAACTAAAATGTAGATGGTATAGAAAACGGCAGCGAGCAAACCGAAAATAAGACCGATCGGTTGACCGACTTGAAAGTCCGTCCACACAAGACACATCAATCCGCCAAAGGCCATCGGAAGGGCTGGTAACTTTGCCATAGGAATTCGATCTCTAAAAAAGACAACGCCGCCGGCAGCGACTAAAACCGGATAGGTGTACAAAAGTATCACCGTCATGGAAGCGGATATTCGCTCAAGAGCCAGAAAATAAAATCCCGAGAAAACCGCATAGCCGACAATTCCAAGCATCAAGCAAAGGGGCACTGTTTTCCGACCCAGCCAGAGGGCGCTAGAAGATCTTTCTTTAAAGACGACAATGGTCCCCATCATGACGCTTGCGATAAGGTATCTGAAGGCAAGAAATTCAGCCGGCGTGATGTCTTTTTCGAACGCGCGTTTTCCAAAAAGACCAAGAAATCCAAAAAACAGTCCACTCAGCAAAATTTCAACAATACCCAAGGTTCGAACGTTCATTGAAAGACTCACAGGTGGTTGGGATCAAATCGCGAGGGAGCACGCTTCATTCGGACCATTTTCGTACGCGCCGTCTTTTGCCGCACGGTCTTATAGCGAACCAAATTCTGGTGCAGTTTTTTTTCCACTTTTGGCACGATCGTCACGATCGCTTGAGTGTGGGTTCTGCGTTTTAAATGTTCGGCCGTTAGGACTTTTTTTAGCCGCGCCTCACGTGGAGCCGGTTCAAGGGACGCATCGCCACGAAAAACGTCGGGCCGGGCCGAAGGCGTCGGAGTTCTGACCATCTCTAAGATGCGAATCGGTTTAAAGAAATAACGGTACGCTCCCCAAAGAACGATCGCCACGACGAAAACCGGGACCCCTCTCAAGAACTGAAGGTTTGGATCCCGAATTAAGAACTTTTGAACAATCGTCAGACCCACGGTCACAACGATCACAAACTTCCAGAATCCAATCGGAGATTCGCCAATTTTTGACATAGCCCATAACCCCATTTCTTCACCTATGTCTCAAGCCGAGATCGTGCGACCCCGACCTTTGGCCATTGAAAAGAGCGGCCCGTTAACCGATAGAGATTCGATGAAAACCGCGACGCAGATTCACAGCACATTAGCCTCCACTCAAAGCTCCACTCAGAACATCCTAAAGAGCTTCGTCAGCCGAGCTTCGCAGATTGTCTTTGGAAAAGAACGAGAGATACAGCTGGCGCTCACGTGTCTTCTTGCAAGAGGACATCTGCTTGTTGAGGACGTCCCCGGCGTCGGAAAAACGACACTGGTGAAAACGTTGGCTCACCTTCTCAATTTACCTCTCACAAGAGTTCAGTTTACCAATGATCTTCTTCCTGGAGATCTGCTTGGAGGCCGCGTTTATGATCAACGGGCCGGAATCTTTTCTGTTGTGAAAGGCCCCCTCTTTTCGCCGTTCATCTTGGCCGACGAACTCAATCGGGCGACGCCCAAGACACAATCGGCCTGCCTCCAGGCGATGGAAGAGCGACAGATCTCAATCGATGGTGAAACTTTCTCGCTTCCCGAGCCGTTCTTTGTGATCGCAACTCAGAATCCACGCCAACAAATCGGAACTTACCCACTCCCAGAATCACAGCTCGATCGATTTCTGATGCGCATAGGCCTTGGATATCCAGATCGTCAATCGGAACAAAGACTTCTCAAAGAGGGTATTTCGGCCGGAGGTCCCGCTGACCGCATCGCCAATCTTGAACCCGTCTTCGATGCCGCATCACTCATTTATCACCAAAATGCTGTCGAAGCCGTTCATCTTTCGGATGCGCTGGTGGAGTACATTCAAGCCATTGCAGCGAAGACGCGCGAAACCGGTATTTCGGGAGAAGGTCTTTCCCCGCGCGGTGCACTTGCACTGGCTCGAGCCGCACGTGCCTGGGCCTACCTTCAAGGGCGAACCATGACTTTGCCAGAGGATGTCCAAGCCGTCTCTGTCTCCGTCCTTTCACATCGTCTCAATCCCACGGAAGATCCCACCGGCGAAACGGGACGGCGAAAGGCCGAAGATGTCTTGGCTCAAGTCAAGGCTGTCTAAAAAAACAAATCGAGATTTCGCGTCCACCTGGGCACGCGACGGGCGCGTCTACATTCTTCCGACCAAGTTCGGAGTGATGTTCACGCTGGGCGCCTTTTTTATGCTGCTGATTGGTTCGGCGTATGAAAATAATCTGGTGAACCTTCTTGGTTTTTTTATGCTGGCGATCTTGTTCACGGCCATGATTGCCACCCACAACAATATTCAAGGGTTGGTCATTTCACGCGTCGAAGCCACACATGGCTTTTCTGGCGAGGAACTTCCCGTATCCATGGTTGTTCACAATAAGACTCGAAGCTCCAAATCAAATTGTGATTTCACAATTAAAGGTTTCGAAAAAATCGCACAGTACGACGCGCGAGCCGTCATCGAGCCCGGTGGCGATGCACGTCTACTTGCAAGCTTCAAAGCCGGAGCTCGAGGTCTTCACGAGCTAAGACGATTTGTTCTTTCGACAACCGCGCCGTTTGGCCTCTTTTACGCTTGGCAGTTTCAACCCTCCGATGCCATTGCCGTCGTCTATCCCACCCGCACTGGCGACCGTCCCTGGCGCATGGCGGATCGGTCCATCACAGGCGACGTTCATCGCGCCAGCGGCGCCGAGGATTACAAAGAGCATGTTGCTTACAGCGCTGGCGACAATCTCAATCGTGTCGATTGGAAGGCCTTTGCTCGTGGGCGCGATCTACTCACAAAAAAATTTGATGAACCCGTCGGCGAAGGATTGATGTTTGAGTATCACCGAATTTCTGAAACCGACCCAGAAATTCGACTTCAGCAAATGGCCAAATGGATCGACCTTGCGGTGAGCCGCGGTCAAGTCTTCACATTGACTTTGCCCTCTAAAAAACTTGGGCCCGACCAGGGTCTCGCATTTGCTCATCGCGCATGGACTGAACTCGCAAAGTACGAGGAAAAAATCTGATGTCACTGCAAACACGCTCTGACATGGAACTTTGGGATCGTCCCTTTCAGACTCAGCTGATCGCGGTCTTATTGGTAAACGTCTTAGCGCACGCACCCTACGTTCCCCTTTGGATCCTAACAGCCAGCGTGATCGCTCTTCTTTACAAACTTGGCCACCTTTATTTGGGTTGGAAACTTCCAAAAAAATACGTGCTTTACTCGATCGGTACAGTTATCGGCGCAGCAATTATTTTCGAATTTAAAACAATGCTTGGGCACGAAGCAGCGACGCCGGCCCTTGTTTTTTTGGCCTCATTGAAACTTCTTGAAACCAATCGTGATCGCGACGCGAAGTTCATCATTCTCACAAGCTACTTTCTCCTCATGGCGCACCTTCTCCACTCGCAGTCCTTAGCCTCAACATTTTTTATGGCCTTCGATGTTGCTCTGATTACAATTTTAATGTTTCAGCTGCACCGATCGGATCGACGGATCAATTCCGCCTCACTCAGACCGGTGGTTCGCCTTTTGATTTTTACAATTCCGATCTGGCTCTGTCTGTTCGTCATCTTCCCACGCTTCACAGTAAAACTCTTTAGGTCCAATCAACCCGCCCAAGCCACGGGCTTCAACGAAGGTCTCGATCCGGGAAGCGTTTCAAGCCTCGCTCAATCCAACGAAGTCGCTTTTCGAGCGACGTTTCTTAGCGGCCCACGTCGAAGTCCCGAAGATCTCTACTGGCGAGGGGCTGCACTTTACGATCATGATCAGTTGGCGTGGAAAGCGACCGAAGAAGATGAAGTTCGAGCCGCAGGTCGACCTCTAAGAACATTGACCGCGCCGAGTCCAGAGTCGCCGTCGCTCATGACTTACAAAGTGGTTGTTGAGCCTGGTTTTGGACGCGCACTTTTCACACTTCCAACGGTCGTCGATTTTCAACCAGGTCGCGGGCTTGAATTTCTAAGACCTTACGTCACGGCCACTAAAAACATTCGTTTAGCGATCTCAAAAACCGAACATGCCGTCTATACCGCATCCTCCGTCGGCGAAACCAATGGCGAACCCGAAATCTCAAGAGTCGACATCAATGCTCGGGCGCTCAAAGTGAACGCTTCAACTTCGGCCGCCTACAACCGGCTTGTCGAAAATCTAAAACGAAACTCCACCTCAGTTCATCAAACCCTACGGCTCATCGATGACTTCTACAGTAAAAATGATTTTCGCTACACGCTTTCTCCCGGGGACTCAAAATCACTGACCGTTGACGACTTCTTATTTCGCACAAGGAAAGGATTCTGCGAGCACTTTGCGGCCGCCAGCGCAACGCTCCTTCGAAGCGTGGGGCATCCGACTCGTGTCGTTGTCGGATACCAGGGCGGAAAGTGGAACGACGTCTCACAGGCTCTGATCGTTAGATCACGCGACGCTCATGCGTGGGTCGAAGTTTGGCACCCTCTCAAATCGCAACCTGGAAAAGGCCGTTGGATCACCTATGATCCTACGGCTTCAATTGCACCGCTTCGGCTTCGTCTTGGCGGAGACTTCTTGGACCTTCCCGAGGAGGAGCAGCAAGGTCGCAACGTAGACGACGAAAAAATTCTGAGTCGGCTCAGCCAAAATTTGATCCTCCAAATGATCGATCGATCGATGATGATGTGGGACTACGCTCAAATGTCGTGGACTCAATTTCTGATGAATTACGACCGAAGCGGCCAACGTGAATTTATAAATAAGCTGCTTTTGAAATTGGGACTGGCTTCAAATCCGTGGGTGCTGACGGGACTCGTCGCTCTTATTTTTGGGATCGGTTTACGTTTGATCTTCTTATGGCAGGCTCGGCGGCCAACGGAAACCGAAGTCCGAAGGGAATGGCTTGCTCTGGAAAAAGAATTCCAACGCGTGGGTCTTGTCTCATCAAATTCCGACGGCCCCCTCACTCTTCTCGAGCGTTTGGAAATGCGTCGTGATCGCGACGAAAAAAATTCGGAGGCACTTCGTAGCGGAATCACCGCTTTCATAAACCTTCAGTATGGGCCGCCGAATCCTGGAGAAAAATCCGAAGACCTTCGACGCTTGCGCCAAGCGCGCCGCGCCGCCCGCTCACTCCGACCCGAGACTTAAGGCCTGCTGGCATTTGCCTTGCTGAAAACCGAAATATGAATAGCTCAATCCGCTCCATCAAACCGAAGTCTCTCAATCGACGCCAATCACGCTATCGCCATGAACACGAAACGTGTGTGCTTTGCAGCGCCGAACTTGTTCTCAAGTTTGAAAATGTTCCTAGCCAGAATGGCAGCACCGGCAGCGGCCCTGCCGTCGTGCGCGAAGTGGCCGAATGCCTCACCTGCCGCGTTCGCGCGCGCTCGACAGATCATTCGGTTCAGTAATTCAAACTCAGATGATTTTGCGTGAACTAAAAAGATGCCAGCGCCAGTTTTTTGACAGACGCCAAATCCATGGCTCCAATATCATCTTCTAGCGCAATCCACTCGCCGATCAGACCAATGAATCTTGACGCCGCTAAGCCCGAGAGCTCGTCCGTCACAGCGCGTTCAAGGAGCAAAACCCCTGCGACTGTTTCCGCCAAGGCCAATGCGAACTCGCGCGCCGATGTCGCTTGTAGGTCCACCGAAACCGTCGCTTTTTTTCGAGCGTGATGTGCCAATGCGGAAATTCGACGCTCGATGCGAGCTTTCGGAAGTGATGACGGGACACCTTTCATCCGATTTAATAGATCCGCAATCAGCGGCTGAAGCGCATTGTTTTTTCCAATGGCACGAAGAGCATCCAACGACAGAACATTCGTCGTCCCCTCCCAAATTGGGAACACTTGAGCGTCACGAAGCAAACGCGCGACTCCAGTGTTCTCAATATAGCCGGCTCCACCAAAAGACTCGATCGTTTCACTGGCATTCGAAATCGCTTCTTTTGCCGTGTAGAGTTTCACAAGAGGCGTAAGAATGCGAAGCTGAGCCACTTCATCCTTGGACGCCTGCCCACACTCTTCTTTGCCCAAAAGTTCAATCGCATGAAACACAAGTTCCGTCGCGGCGGCCGCGCGCGACCGAACGCTTGCCATCGTTTCGGCGTGAAGCGGCTGATCCGCAATCAATCGTCCAAACGCACGGCGCTCAAGAGAGTAAGCCGTCGACATCTGAAGACCCCGAGCCATAGCTCCAATGCAGCAAACCGAATTATAAAGTCTGGTGACATTTAAAAGGCTCGCTGTCTTTTTTATTCCTTCACCGGGTGCACCGATCATCACTCCGACGGCACCATTCAAAGTCATTTCAGCCGTCGGCAAAGCTTTCGTCCCAAGTTTGTCTTTCAATCGATTCACTTGAAGACCCTGAAGTTTCCCGCGCGAATCTCTTAGCTCGACTTGAAAAAGTGCAAGACCCGATCCTTTTTCTTCTTCAGTGTCCGAACTCACCTGATTACTTGTTTGGGTGCTTTGCTCGACGCGCGCTAAGACCAGTGCGGTTTGCGAGGTTGTTGCTGAGGTGAACCACTTGTCTCCATAAAGACGCCAAGCACCGGCCTCAAAGCGCGCGACCACCGCCGTTTGAGAAACGTCCGAGCCGCCGGCTCGTTCCGTCATCCACTGCCCGGCTGTCCAAAACTCATCAGGATCTCGCGACGTGAGTTTTTTAAAAACTCCGGCTTTCATTTCTGGAGTGCCATGAAGTTCAATGACACGCGCGGCCCCATCCGTCATGGCCAGCGGGCAAGTGTAAAATGCAGACGCCGGGTGAAACAGCGCAAGCTTCGCAAATTGAAGAATTCGCGACTGCGCTCCGTACTTTCGTTCGTAACCGGTCGCTACAAGTCCCTCTCGAGCTGCGAATTGGTCGAGCTCTTTCCAGGCGGTCGACATTTGAATCTCATCAATTCTTCGACCCCACGGATCAAATGAAACTAAACTCGGAATTTCGCGCTCGGCTTTTTGTCCTAAACTTTCAACGGAATCGAGCAGTGTTTGTGCAAAGGCCTGCAACTCTTCTGAAAAAACCAGCCACTGCTCGTCGCTGACGCGCGCCCTAACGGCGCGTCGAAGAGCTCCGCTCGCTGCCCACGAATTTGGCAGCTCTGGAGCAGACTGATAGAAGGGACTTTTAAACGATTTCTCATCAGACATTTAAAGCTCCCGTGTCGGCCGTTTTCGTTGCTTCTTGCCTTTTAAAACCCATTGGACCACTCTCGAATTTCTAAAGTTGAAACCCAATATGACCAAACGAGTCGAGGCTCCCACTATGATTGCAAACTTCGCTCTGCATACAAGCAAAACTGCAAAGATTTCTGCCACCATCATGGCTGCCGCAATGGCCACGCTAACCGGTGCCGCCACCGCCTTCGCACAGACCACCAAAACTGAAACCAAAGCTGAAAAAGCAAATGCCGGAACACCTAAATCAGGAGCCTCGAAAATGAATATGGTTACGATCGAAACGTCGCTAGGAAATATCGAAGTTGAACTCAATGCCGAGAAAGCCCCGATTTCGGTCGCAAACTTCCTCAAGTACGTCGACAAAAAACATTACGACGGCCTGATCTTCCACCGTGTGATCAAGGACTTTATGATCCAAGGCGGCGGCATGAACGAAAAAATGGAAGAGAAGAAAAACGAAGCTCCCATTAAAAACGAAGCCACTAATGGCTTGAAGAATGATCGCGGAACTTTGGCGATGGCTCGCACGTCCGTCGTCGACTCTGCGACGTCACAGTTTTTCATCAACACTGTCGACAACGGCTTCCTCAATCACACATCTCCAGACCCACGCGGCTACGGCTACGCGGTTTTCGGCAAAGTGACTTCGGGCATGGATGTCGTCGATAAAATTCGCGCCGTCCCTACTGGAAGCGCCATGGGAATGGCGGACGTCCCAAAAACTCCTGTAGTCATCAAATCGATCACCCGTAAAAAGTAACTCCAGAAGAAGGGTTCACTTCGGTGGAAGCATTTATCGAGCAGACCTTCGGCCAGCTGGCCTTCCAGCCCTGGGCCGTCTACGGCGCCGTGTGTGGCTTCATGCTACTCAGCGCCTTTGGTCTGCCCATTCCTGAAGAAGTGATTCTTATCAGCGCCGGCTTTGTCGGCCACATGTCGATCTATCCCGCGCTTCCTCATCCCGAGGGAGCGCACATCGTTAACGTTCACGTCCTCGCCGCGGTCGCATTCTGCGCCGTGATGGGTTCTGACTTTCTAATTTATACGCTCGGAAAACATTTTGGCCCTTCGCTCTTTCGGCAAACCTGGTTTCAGAAAATGGTCAGCCCCGAGCGCTTGATCAAAGTCCGGGGTTGGATGCAAAAATACGGTTATTGGCCCGTTATTGTATTTCGCTTCACGCCAGGAGTCCGGTTTCCTGGGCACCTGATGTGTGGCGCAATGGGACTTTCGCCCTGGAAGTTCCTAGCGGTGGATTCCGTGGCTGCCGCGCTCTCGGTTCCGACACAAATCTACTTCGTCACGTTCTACGGAAAAGAGATCCTTCACTACTTTAAGACGGCCAAAATGTTCATCTTCGGCGCCCTCGCCGTGGGGGTCGTCATTTTCCTGTTCCTCAAATGGCGCGAGCGTCAACGTCTCCGCCTGAACCCACCACCCCCGACCGATATTCTGCCGCCCTCCAAAGATATACTTTAGGTCCCGCTCTTCAGCTGAAGTCGAACTGGCGTGAGTGCGCCTACGATTTTGGTTCCGGCTTAGGTCTTGCTCTCTCCACGGCTCAATGACGATGAGCCTCCGCTTAATAACCCCAACTCAAAAAAGACGCGTGCTCTCGGTGGTCGCTGTTTTGACCGTGGCACTATCCATGGTCTTTTTTCCCAAGGT
>LNDT01000008.1 GCA_001464715.1 Bdellovibrionales bacterium Ga0074137
CGGGTCTATTTATCGGATCCAAAATTTCGAAGTTTTGAATCAAACCTTTCTGCTGAAGACTCCTCAAAAACACAGTGTGACTTGCGGCTTCCAAAGCGCAGTTGAGCTGATCTCCGCCGGAAAACTCGCCTTTAATATTCGAAAAAAAGCCGCCAGCATCGTCATGTCTGAGCAGCGTTGCTTTCTCAAACAATTCGCTCGCTTTTCGGATAGATCCAAGTTCTTTCAAGTCCTCGATAGTCAGTCGATTTTTGAGAACGAGTTCGGAGTCTAGAGATCCCAGGTGGTAAGACTTATCCCGCGGACCAAAGAGAGCCTCAATTTTTTTCTGATCTTCAAAAGAAACAGAAACTTCCCTAGCGACAGCACCAAAAACGTATTTTACGCCGCCGAAAGTCTGCACTTGGTAGCATTCACCCACCCGCTTTTCCACTTTCGCTCGCGAATAGGCCTCGGCTGCAGCCTCTCGTAAATCTACACAGCTCAAATACTTCACTCCGTTCGCTGTTAAATGCAGGGAAAACTCTCTTAAAAGTTTAGCGAGATCAGGTCTGTTGAGTGAGCTTGAATACAACTTATTGGCACGGAGAGGTCGAACGATTTCTCTCGCAAGCTGATCAATTTTTTCGACCGAGATCGTTCCCGTCGTACTGCTTAAGATACCCAATCCGAAGCCTGATTCATTTCCGCAGAGAGCGAAATCAACCTCGAAATTTAACAAGTCTTTGCCAAGACACGGATCGGATTTCTTGAAAAACGAAGTCACGTGGTCTTTCGCGAGAGCACACGTAATTTTAGTTACAGACTCCAAAGCGACAGGTGCCTGCGACAAGTCTTTGCACAACTCGGCCGGCGCTTGCGCGACAGCCATACTTGTAAAGAGATGTATTAATGTCGCGATCATCTATCTTTGATCGGACTATTTCCGCTTTTAATCGAGCCAGACCAAGGTCGAAAACTATTGTCGTAAAATCTCACTTCCGGCACCGGAAGTTTTCGAGGCTCGAAGCGAAATGCCCCGTTTAGGGCCCGTATTGATTACCCAGCAGGGTCCACGATTTGCTCTGAAGAGACGACATGAAAATCAAATCAAATGTGGCATTTTACAGGGCGATATTGTGCCGATCTGTGGCACTTCCCGCACTCTTTTTTGCAATCCTGACAACAACGACTGCGAAGGCCGACAATGAGATTGCGCCTCTGTCTAACCTCCCGGACACGATGAATTGCGACGCTCGGAAGTACTACCCAATGGGCGACATTGAAGACGCCTTCGGACCAGTGACGTTAGAAGTTTACGATCGCACCCTACCGTCGCTTCGGGTCGAATTAAAAGCGGCAGACGGTCGTACTCTTTTTGTCATGGGGAATGGCCATGTTGGGCGCGCTCGCCAAAACCGACCGGATCAGTGCGGCTTCCTGACGATCCAAAACACCACAACTCTCTATACCTGCGGGATTTACGATGGTCCTCGACAACCGACTTTTCTTGATTGGCGTCGCGACGGCCAGAACACTTCCGTCCGCCCAGACCGAGTTTGCTCAGGAGCACACTGCTACAACTTGAAGAACTGCAAAACACAGTAGCCAAAAAGCCCCATTGCTAGCGCAGGAAGTGCGAATGGCTAAATTTTCGGTTCCTCTGAAGTGGGCCGAGCTTTTGGCGAGCGGAGTTTGAATTCCATCTTCGGGAATGTAATGCCGGCGCCGAAGCCGAGCTTGATAGCGACGTGGAACAGATCGTGGTGGCGACTTTGTGCTGGCATCCACGCTCCTTCGAGTCCGAAGAATGATTCGAAGACGACGCCGAGGCCTCGACCATAAACGCCACCGTTCAATTCAGCCACGGTCACTCCTTTCGGAATGAAAGTGAACATCCATTTGTAAGCGACTTCCATCTTTAGTCCGCCATTGTGGAAGTCGACCAAGAATAGTTCGGGAATGTCGACAAGCTCGCCAGTGGCTGGATCCTTTAACGTCGCATCGAAGGCCCACGTGTCGCGGTCGACAAAAAACGCTCCGTTCATCCCTCGGGAATAGAGATAACCTTGAATTGGGATTTTCTGTTCGGGTGTCACTTGAAACTGCGTTTCAAGTGTTGCGATCAACGCGTTCACCTGTGCATCGGTTAGATTTGTGCTTCGCCGAATCGATACACGAAGTTCTTCAGCAGAAATGCCCGTGTCGCTATCGAAACTAAGAGCCGCCGCCAAAGAAGAAAACCCGACGGCACATACAAAACAAGCCAGTAGCATTATCAATTTTTTCACAGCGCTCCCTGGGTCAGAGGGTATCAGACGCATTCAGTGGCTAGCAAGGTTCGCGGGCGGAAGAAACTATTACAGCCTACGGATCAAAAGCGAAGAAGTAGGACACGGTTCTGATAAGTCTCACTCATCAAACTGTGCGGATTGAAAGGTCTCTTATGACAAAATTTCTGATTTTATTTTCTTCGATCCTATTTTCTTCGGACCTGGCGTCGGCGGCGATCAACTACCGATGTCGACTTGAATCGTCGAACCCCAACGAAACTGCGATCTACACGGACTTGGTGTTCAAGGATCCGACGAACAACTCGGTGCTGAATCTTGGATCACTTTCCAAATTTGGATACTCCATCACCGCAATGACCGAACCACTGACTGACACAACAGCCTCGGTCCTTTTCCAAATTGAGGAACCCAACGGAGCACGCACGGTTCTTCACACAACGACTGCGTCATCGTTCACTTATGGACGCGCGCCCATCCGCCTCGAGTGCTCTTCACGTTAGGCGAAACGCCGGTGGTTGCTTCGGACAAAATCAAACTCGTCATTAAATACGACGATGAATCTCGGCAGACGGCTGAGGTTTATGTCGAAGGAAAAATTCAAGATGAGGCCTGTCGGTTTCTTCTGGATACGGGCTGTGCAAAAACGACTTTAACTTGGAATCACCTTACTCAGAATTTTCTATCCATTGGAAAACAAGAGTCCTCCGGGACTTTTGGTAAAGCTGAGTTTGACTTGGTTAAACTCAAATCTATTTCCGCGGGGCCGCTGTCGCGAACCGATTGGGCAGTCCGACGTGCACCCGAAGGCGGAACCGATCGACATCTTTTGGGAATGGATGTCATGATGGATCACTGCCTCTCGTTCGCGTTCGACGATGCTTTGGTCAATATTGTTTCCGAGGCCGACGCTCGTCGGAGCTTGGCCGATCAAGACCTGATCATGGATCGAGGACTTATTCCCTGTATCGCAGTTCGAGCCGGCGGTGTTGATTCGTCGGCAATCTGGGATTCCGGAGCCGGAATTACCTTGGTCGATACGAATTTTGTGACTGAACATCCTGAGTTGTTCGTTTCTTTGGGAAGCGAAATGGGAACCGACTCGACAAATAGAAAACAAGAAACACCTATCTATATGATGAGTGGGCTCGCGGTTGCCGGCCACGAGTTCAACCCTGTTAAAGTAGCAGCTGTGCCGCTAACCAATCCAAGCAATCCGACAAAATCGGCCATGAACTTCGTCCTTGGGTTCAGTGCACTCAGGCAAGCTCACTGGCTCTTCGATTTTCCGAATCGAAAATGGTCATTTGAAATGCTTCGCTGATCGCGCGGGGCAACACCACTGCGGAAGTGCGAATTGGCACCTCCATTCCACTCTCACTCATCACGAAAACTTTGGTCTCACATGAATGCGCAGACGGTCATTGGCCGAAATCACGCTCAACGATGTGATTTCGGTGTCACATGATCACCGAATCACGTGGCGCGGCGGTTGCTCTACCTATCTCCCGTCACCACCTCGATAAAGAGGATTGGTGAAACACCGGGGGCCACGAATGAAAGAAAATAGAAATCAGATGTCGCTATCACCAACGCGATCAGCATGGCGTCCAATGTCGCGATCGATAAAAGGACTCACGACGGCGCTACTTGGACTTGTTGCCGCTCTTGCCGCATCGGCCGCATCCACTTCAGCGCAAGCGCAAGGCGCAATTCAATTGGGTTTTCCTGGCTACGGAGGCACTGGTTGTCCTGCAAATTCGGCCAGCGTTTCGCTCTCACCAGATCAGTCTGCCCTCTCGATTTTATTTGATCAATATGTTGTCGAAGCCGGCAACGGTCGAACGATCGACAGAAAATCATGTAACATCGCAATTCCCGTAACCGTTCCCAATGGATATTCGATATCCGTTTTCCAAGTGGATTATCGAGGCTTCAACTCACTTCCGATGGGTGCTCGAGCAACGTTCAACGTCGAGTACTTCTTCGCTGGAAGTCGCGGAGTTCGGCAAACGAAAACATTCTTTGGACCAAAATCTGATCTCTATGAGCTGACAGACAATCTTGTCGCAACAGCAACGGTCTGGAGTGCATGTGGTGCGGATACGAATCTTCGAGTGAATACGTCGATGATGGTTCAAACAAACCGTCGCCAAGAGCAGGCTCTGTCGACAGTCGATTCGGCGGACGTGACCGCTGGCCTTGTCTATCACATTGCATGGAGACGCTGCCGCTAGAGTTAAAACATTTTTCGTAAGGAGGGCTTTCAGCGTGAACGAAGAAACTAAACGCGAAAAGCCCTCCTCTTCTTTTAAGTCATTCGCAAAACCGAAATCGCGCAAGCCGGAGGATCCCGTGTTTTTTCCACTCACCACCGTAGCTCTGACCTTTCTTGCGACGACTCTTTTTGGAAACTCACTTCTTGGAAGTGTTGCTCACGCCCAAGACGACTCTGGACAATTTGAAATTGGAAACGCTGGCCAGGCGCCAAACCAGGACTCCGACCCTGTTCCTGGTCTCACCATGCAAACACCGTCTTACTCAGGAACCGGCTGTCCGCAAGGAACCGCATCGGCCACTTTAGCGAATGACGGAAAAACTCTGTCTGTTCTTTTTGATTCGTACATTGTTGAAGCAGGAAATCATCTCGGGCAAACTCGCGACGCCAAAAATTGCCAAATCAATATTCCATTCACGGTGCCACCCGGATTTGCGGTTCAAGTCGTAAAAATGGACTACCGAGGATTCACCGCCCTCCCTCAAGGGGGACGATCAACTTTCGGTGCTGGATTCAGAATTCTAGAAATCAACGGTCGCGCGACCAATACGCGACGAGTTCTTCGCGCCAACGTTATGTTGGGACCAAAAAATGAAGAGTTCATGCTGTCGAGTGTTCTTAGAGGAGCGCAAACTTCGCCGTGCGGGCAAAACTTTATTCTCGCCGCAGAGTCGACATTGAATGTTCAATCTAACCGCGGCGGCGAGCAGGCACTTTCCACAGTGGACTCACTCGATGCCGTGCAAACTCCGGTCATCTATTCGCTTCGTTGGAAAAAATGCGGAGGTCGATCGGGAGGCCCCAGCCAAGGTGGCGGTGTTGGACCCGATCGCGGAGTGATTGTTCGGCCTGTTCCACCTGGGCGTCCCGTGCGACCGATGCCACCAGGCCGTCCCGTAAGACCTCTTCCGCCGCGCTTTAGGTAGTCGAATTTTTCGCAAGGTTCGCAACCGCCTTCACCCAGGTGGGCCGAGAGTTCAGGCACTCGATGCGTTCGAAATTTTCACCGCCGGCCTCAAGAAAAATTTCTTTGGCCCGGTCGCCAATCTCTTCGATTGTTTCCAAACAATCGGCGACAAAACTTGGCGTTACGACGGTCAGTGACTTTACTCCGCGCTTTGCAAGATCAGGAATCACTTCATCCGTGTAAGGCCGAATCCACGGGGTTCGACCAAGACGCGACTGGAAACCCAAAGACCACTCGCTGTCTTTAAGACTAAGTTCCTTTACGATAAGCAAAGTCGAGTGAAGCGCTTGAGATCGATAGCATGTCTCGGTGGCGGGACATTTTGTTTCGATCGCCTTCAAACAGCAGTCGTACTTTCTAACTTTACTCTCGGCCTGTGTTGCTGATCCACCATCCAAGCAGTACGTGCCTGAAGGATCTGACTTCTTAAGGTGTCTTTCTGGTAGACCGTGATAACTGAACAGCACATGAGATCCCGGCGTACGGCTTTTTAAAAGTTCGACCCAAGCGGCTATATGCCCAGCATCGTCTTGAAATGAACGAATGATTTTAACCTTGGGAGTCCAACCCAGAACTTTGAGCTCTTCCCTCACCTTTTCGATCGACGAACGGCTCGAACTTTCGGCGTACTGAGGATATAGCGGCAAGACCACGAGATCGGTCACGCCGCTGTCTTTTAGCTTCTTCAAACCAGAGACGATATTTGGATTTCCATAGCGCATCCCCGGTTGAACGGACCAAAACAGACCAAGTTCCCGCCTTACTTCGTCAGTTAGGTTTAAAAGGTGCCGTAATAGCGGAGAGCCTTCTTTAGTCCACACCGTTTTATAAGCGTCGCTTGATTTGTATTTTCTTAGCGGCACGATCAGGACTTTCACCAAAATCCAACGAAGTGGTTTGGGAATATCGATCACGAAAGGATCCATTAAAAATTCATTCAAATACGAACCTACATCTTTAGGCTCAGGACTGTCGGGCGTGCCGAGATTTAAAAGCAAAAGACCTTGTTTCATCTCAATACCCTCGATTTCAGAAGTCTTGTGCTCTCAAGAATTGAAGCAAGGCCCAAGTCTCCAAAGTAATTTCCAAACAAAATAACACCATCCTGATCCGACTTTAATATCGGGATCAGGCGTTCAAGATCCGTTGAATAGTGTGGAATCGCGCGCGGCCACCTTGTCACAACGGATTTAAGAAGGTTCTCTTCAGAATTCGAATCAATCCACCGTCTACGTTTTTCAAGAACACGGGAAACCAGTTCCGAGTCGCTTTGCGCAAGAATTTCTTCGCCGTGGGTGACGCCGCCTAGGATCCAAGTCTCCGAGTGAACTCCGGGCGCGGACCGGTGCTCGAAAATTTCGGAATTTTGAAGACAGCCGAGGATTCCATCGGACTCCCCAAGACTTGTTGACTGCGAGAACAGAGTTCCAAAGCCAAGGCGTGCTGGCGACTTTTTGAAAAACAAAGTCAACGAAACCAGCGGGACGGATTCTACCTGTGCCAGGGCGTCGACTCTCGGATCGCCGGGCCGCGCGGCACTTAATAACTCAAACGCATTCCACGCCGACGTTGCGATAACGACGACCGAATTTTCTTCTCTCTTAAGAAAATCTGCGCCTGATCCAGAATTAAAAACAAATTTTACGCCACGAGCGTTAAGACAATCACGGAGGGATTTTAAAATCGCCTCAAGGCCTTTGTTCGCAGAAACTGTTCCCTTAATTCGGCCAGGGCGATTTCTAAGTCTTCTCGAATCATAAAAGCGGCCCAATAAAAGATTAGCCGAAAGATCGCTGGCTTGGGCCGCGTAAATTCCAAGAGTTGCAACCGCCAAAATTTTTTCCGTTATCGCGTCACCCAAAGCGCGGCTCCCCCAAGACTGCAGCGTTTCAAAGGGACGTGGGGCTTTCTTTTTCACCCGAAAGAGTCGCGGTATAACTGCGAGTGTTTCAAAAAAAGAAAGCGGAAAACGAGTCACTTCGGAATCGACCGCAATGTAGCGGCGCCGCGCCGATTTTTTCGTTTCTTGAATTTGAACGCCGCAGTCGAGGAAAAGTTCTTCAACCAATTCAGACGACAAAAGTCCATTCGCAGCGGTTTCAACAAGGCCGAGACGATTTTCTATAGATTGGATCAGACCACCAGATCTCGAACTAGCTTCTACAACAGTGACGTCAAAACCATCGCGCTGGAGACTCCATGCACAGACGAGTCCTGAAAATCCCGCGCCGATGACAACAACCGAAGCCATCTCAAACGCTCGTGGAAAAAATGCGCGCGTTCGGCGCTTTTTCGCGAAGTCTAATATCCAAAGCCATACAGGCATTTCTTAAAAAGGGACGACCCTCGGGCTTCATCGACAGAACTTTTCCATCAATAGCCACAAGACCATCTTGAATTAATTCGTGAAGAAATGTTCGTACATCGTTGGCTTGAGCTTCACTTTCAAGCTCAACTGTAAATTTAGTCATGAGTCGAAGAATCTGCTCGCGATGCTTTCGGTCCTGAATGGATAGAATATGCCCGCGAAACGTCGGAATTTCGCCTCGATCTGTGGCTTCCTCATACACAGGCAAAACTTTTTCGTTTTGATGAAAACAGCCCGGCGCTTCCGAAATAGCAGATACGCCAAGTCCCAACATGACATCCGTTCGAACATCCGAGTAGCCCATAAAATTCCTATGTAAAGTTCCCGATGACGCCGCCTTAGCAAGGCCATCGGACTTAAGCGCAAAGTGATCCATTCCAATTTCGATATAACCTTCAGACAAAAGTTTTTCCCGGGCTGTTTCGTAAAGCGCTCGTTTTTCTGCTCCGACGGGGAGGTCTTCGTCTTTAAAAAGTCTTTGAGCCGGCTTGATCCATGGAACTAAAGCAAACGAGTAAAGTGCGATTCGATCAGGCTTAAGCTCAAGGGTCTTTTCGATCATCACTTTCGTAGTTTCAAGCGTCTGCTTCGGAAGACCATAGATCAGATCAAAGTTGATCGACTCGTATCCAAGATCCCGGGCCCCTTTTGTGATCGCAAATGTTTGCTGAAAAGGTTGAACGCGGTTCACAAGTCGCTGCACTTCGGGATCAAAATCCTGCACACCAAGACTGATGCGATTGAATCCGTGTTTTCTTAACACTTCCATTTGATCTAACGTGGTTCTTCTCGGGTCGACTTCGATGCTGCCTTCGAAACCTTCGGGACTCTTCCGAAGTCCTTTCAGAAGACCTCCGACCAAACGATCAAGCTCAAAGGCCGAGAGAAAAGTCGGGGTGCCGCCGCCCAAGTGCATGTTCACCAAGGGTCGAAGCGCTAAGGCTGGTGCCGCCTTTAGGTAGGCCTCATGCTCTTTCAAAACGCGTGTTACATAGGGAGATTCACGTTTGTGGTCCTTTGTGATCGACGTATTGCAGCCGCAGAACGTACACAAAGTTTCACAAAACGGAATATGAACATACATGGACCATTGGCTTTTCTCTGAAGCCAAGCCTTGATTTAGTTCTGAAATCCATTGATCGCGCGTGGGATTTTCGGTCCAGTAAGGCACAGTCGGATAACTCGTATAGCGCGGCGCCGGAATGTCGTACTTTGCGAAGAGATTTTTCATATAAACACTTCTCGCACGAGCTGCACAAATCTCTTCACGTTGGCTTCTGGTGTCCCCGGTAGAACTCCGTGGCCAAGACCTGACACCCAACCTCGACGCTCGCCTTCCGTGAGACCTTTTAGCTTCGCGAGATATTTAGTAGCGCGCTCTTCGAACTGATCTTTGGGAAGAAATAGCAACGACTGATCAAAGTTCCCTTGCACAAATCCACGGCTGATTCGCGGTGTGCGAAGTACCTCTCTTAAATCCCAACGATGGTCGTAGCCCACTCCCACAATCTCGTCCGAGTGAAACACCTGGGATTTTAAGTGCGGTGCTTGAATACCGCGAGCGTAGTAGCCAATTTTCCCAGGAAAAGCGCGGGTGAGCTCTCGCAACGCAGGCGTCACCACTTCTGTGAAAAGATCGGGATCAAGTTCTCCGGCGGAAGTGTCGAAAATCATAACGACTTCGACACCACCTTTTAGTTGAAGCTCGATATTGAGTTTCAAAAGCGGCACCATACGCTCACAAAACTTTCTGTAAAGATCGAGCTTCACTTTCGAAGCTTCAAGCCCGCCTTTGTGGGCACCTTCGACCGCATATGTGAAAAGCGTCCAAGGCCCGCCAACAAAACCGATCAAACTCTTATGTTTCGGAAGTTTCTCTCGCGTGAGGCGCGCAGCTTCTTGCTGAAAACGAAGTCCTTCAATCGCGACATCGACATCTTTGAATTTGGCTAAACCCTCGTCGGTCAAAGACGTCGAAAGTTTTGGACCGGGGTCATAGGTTAAACCCATTCCGAAGGCTTCCAATGGAAAGAGCAGATCGCTGAAAAGAATCGACACGTCGAAATCGAAATCAAGAATTGGTCCCAGGGCAACTTCACTGGCAAGAACTGGGTCCTTGCAAAGAGTGATGAAATCATTTTTGGACCGTAAGCCCTGGTAGTGCTTATGATAGCGACCCGCCTGGCGCATAAACCAAACCGGCGGACATGCTTGCTCGATACCACGAAGTGCATTCTGAAATTTATCGTTCACACGAACCCCCGTCCCGCCAAAGGCGGGCTTATTCCCACTGATATCCGACGCTTCTCACGGAACGAATCCGGGCGGCGTGGGTTTCACCCAGCGACTGCCGTAGCCGAACAATGGCGTTATCCACCGTTCGAGACGACGGAAAACTTTCTTCGCCCCAGATCTTATCCAAAATTTCATCGCGACTCACAACGGCCGGACTTCTCTCAACCAACAGGCGCAACAAGCTGGCGTCGCGCGGCTGAAGGCGGTCGATAACAGCCGCACTCGCAAGCTTGCTCTCTTTCACTTCAAGAGCGTCCCAGTGAAGAACACGGTCCCCCAAATCAAGCCACTCAGGACTCGAATGATTATCTAAGACGTGCTTCACACGAAGCAGCAGCTCGCGAAGATGAAAGGGCTTTGGAATGTATTCTTCAGCTCCCAGCTCGTAACCTTCAAGCCGGTATTCAGCCGATGTCATCGCCGTCAAAAACACAAAGGGTGTTGTTTGCTTTCCTCGACGAATCTCTTTCGCTAAATCGAAACCACTTCCGTCAGGAAGACCTACATCAAGAATCAAAAGATCAAAGCGCCGTTTTGAAATTTCCAAACGAGCCCGATCAATTCGGTCGACCCAAACGACATCGTAGCCCTCCTTTGCGAGACGCTCCGACAAAGTTTCAGCGAGAGTTCGATCATCCTCAACGAGAAGCAGACTTTTCATGAGTTGATCTTTCCGTTCGTCGCCAGAGGAAGTTCCAACTCGACTGCGAATCCTTTTTCAAGAGCAGAAACTTTCGCGCGGCCACCAAGTCTCTCGACAAGTCGAGCGACAAGATAAAGTCCAATACCACTTCCACTGGTCCCAGTTTGTCGGGCAAAAATTTCGCCCAAACGGTTAACGTCGCCACGAAACCCACGTCCGTCATCGCTCAGCAGAATTCGTGCGTGGGATCCAATAGTCTCACAAACAACATCAAGCTTCTGAGCTTCGCCATGACGACTGGAATTTTGCGCTATATTTCGAATGATGCTTTCAAGTGCTCGGCGGTCCGCAAGCACGCGAACATCACCCGACACTGAAAGCTTCATCTGCGGCCAAAGATGCGAAAGCGATGAAACGAGATCCCGAATCGAAACCGATTCAAGGAGCATCGAACTTTTGTCGGCGTCGGCTAAAAACAAAGCATTTTCCAGTTGAGTCTCAAGTCGTCCCGCATCGCTCATGATTCGGCCCAAGAGTTTACTGGAGGCCAACCTTGAACTTACAGACTCTGGCGACTCGATTTCATCGCGAAGACTTTCCGTTTGAATCCGAAGGCTCGAAAGCGAAGTTTTTAAATCATGCGTGAAGGATGCAAAAAACTCTTCAATCTGGCGGGCCCGTCGGCTCTCGACGCGAATATTATAAAGTAAAGTAGCGCCGCCAAACATCAGAAGAATTAAAAGGACACCGCCCTCACTCACTAACATGAAGTGCTGTCGCTGAAGTCGCGTCGATGTTTCTGGCGTGGCCGAACTTGCGCCAACCTGCCGAATCTCATCAAGCTGGTTGAGTCCGAAAACCAACCACCACGAGGCCAACGTCAAAGTGAACAAAAGCCACACAGTGGCCATTGCAAATTTCACGGAAAGCCGACGGCTGGATCTTGCGGGCTTCAAACCCGTGCTGTTGATCATGAAAGCGCCTCGCGCGCGACTCGTGCAATCGTGGTTCGCGCTTTCAAAAGAATTTCTTTTGTGTGAGCGGCTCCAACAAAGCCGACTTCATACCCGCTGGGTGCCAAATAGACGCCGTTTTCAAGGCATGCGTGAAACACTTTTTTAAACCGTGGTGCATGATCGTCGGCAAACTGCGAAAGGCGACGAACGATGGGGACGGATGTTTCACCGTGAACCCAAAATATCGAACCAAAGCGCGCGACCTTTAGTCGCAAGCCGCTGTCCGCAAAATCACTTTCAAGGCCCGCGGCAAATTCGTTTGTTCTTTCGCCAAGATCCTTCCAAAGTCCCATCGCTTCCGCTTTTTGAAGGGTCTTCAGGCCCGCGCGCATTCCGACCGGGTTCGCACTCAGAGTTCCGGCTTGATAGACCGGTCCCGACGGAGCGACCAAGTCCATCAGATCATGGCGTCCTCCATAACATCCGACCGGAAACCCACCGCCGATGACTTTTCCGTACGTCACAAGATCGGGACGAATGCATAGAAGTCCGGCCATACCCTGAAGGCCGACTCGAAATCCGGAAATCACTTCATCGAAAATTAGAAGTGTTCCATTGGTTTTACAGAGAGCTTCGATCTTTCTTAAAAAAAGTCCGCGTTGAATAAGCAAACCGTAGTTCGCCGGGAGCGGTTCGATAATCACAGCCGCAAGATCTTTTGCGTGTTGATTGAAAATTCTCTCAAATCCGATTTCGTCATCTAATGACGCTACGATTGTTTCATTCGCCACGGCTGCTGAAACCCCGGCACTGTCGCTGGCCGCTTGCCCAGGAACTGCGTCGGCGAGGCCGCTTCCAGCCTTTACCAACAAAGAATCAACATGCCCGTGATAGCACCCGTCGAATTTTAAAACTTTCGATCGTCCCGTTGCCGCTCTGGCGACACGAAGTGCGCTCATCACGGCCTCTGTTCCCGAACTGACAAAACGAAGTTTTTCCACCCACGGAACTCGACTCGTAATCCACTCTGCAAGTTCCAGCGAATAAGGTTCGCAGGCTCCAAATGTCCAAGCAAGATCGACGGTCTCGTGCACAACAGCCGCAACATCCGGGTCCCTGTGTCCCAGAATTAGAGGTCCAAAGCTTTGGCAAAAATCAAGATACGTCTTACCTTCAACAGAAAGAAGCTCGCAGCCTCTGGCTTCTTTAAAGAAAACGGGCGTTCCACCGACGCTGCGAAATGCACGGACCGGAGAGTGAACTCCGCCCGGAGTGATTTTTAATGAACGATCAAACAGTTCTTTCGAATTTTTCGAAAACGTCATTTACGGCCTCACGCTTTATGCCTTTTTGCTCGAGCTGCGTTTTGAAAGCTCGGAGAAGAAATCAGATTCATTTAAAAAAATAACAACGCGCTTTTTGATCTCATCATCCGCCACACTGGCCGCGCGAAGCTCTTGGACAATAGCCTCATGGGTGTGCCCTGGTCCACTGGCATGATAGCCGTTCACAATGTTAGGGCCAACTGAAAGTGCTGCGCGAAACTGCGATCCACTTTTCCAGAAAAAGTAGTTCTTTCCATTAAAACTCTCTGCTTCAGGTGGCACCACGTCGACCTTGTACGTACCAATGGGTTCATTACCACCAGAACGACGAAACAGAATTTCTTCTTTCGCAGCGTCAAGGTGCGTGAGTTTCGTCCAGGAAACATTGCCACCCGCCAAATGATCAATCGCGGGAATTTCTGTCTCGCCCAGACTCTCGCTGGATCCATGAACCCACACGCCTTTTTTAACAAGCTGCCGCCATGTTGAAAGGCCTGCGGCCCATACAAACCCAGAAAGAGGCTGACCGCTTTCGGGCCAGGCATTGGCCCGCGCAATAAAAAATCCACGCTGTGGTGAATCCGGCAAAACAAAACCATCCACCGGACGTCGGTTCACGGCTTTCATTTCAGTTTCGCAAATCTCATCGGGAGAAATTGATCGAGGCCAAAATTTTAGCGGATCGTTTTTCCTTGAAAGCTCCCAGAAGTTCAAAACGAGGCCCGCGTCCGTCAGACCGCGAACAGAACGAACGCGCCCATAAGGACGATTCAAACATGTCACACCGATTTTTTGATGGCAGCCGCCGCCGTGACGAGCCAGTTCCGCACGTTCTTCTTCCACGCACAGACGGTCGTCGGTCGCATCTATTTTTTTACAGAGTTCAAGAATGTCGTCTCGTCCGGAACGGACTTCGATGGCCAAAGCGCCTTGCGCCGCCGCTGTCGGGTTTACAGAGAGTGGTAGCACCACAAAAAACGCCTTCGCTAGAAACTCTCGAAGCGTGCGTTCGCTTTCGGGAAATTTCTCACCATAGCGGCTTGATGTCAGAAGACGATCAAGCGCCGCTTTTGCGACGATAAGAGCGTCCGGTGCTGCTGCGGCGAGGTTCGCGTCGGGCGTAATGAGCTTTCCCACGCGAGTCGCGATATTTCCTCGGACCGGTACGAACTCAATTTCAGGCGTTATAGAAAACGGAAGCGCCCAGCCAAGAAATTCTGTTAAATTATAAACTCGTCGTGGCGATGATGTCAGAACCCGAAACGGTCGAAGTGAGCGCAAAGACGAGGCCGACTGACCCATCGACGGTGACGGCGATAGAGCCCAGTTCTTTAGCCAAAGATCTTTTCGAACTAAAAGTACATCGCGCGCATCGGCTCTGGGAAGTGTCGCAGCGATCACTGCGCCGTCGCGAGGTCCTATGGGAAGATCCTTCCAGGAATGGACGACGACATCCACCACACCCGCTTTTAAATCCTGAACGAAGTCTTGCGTGAAAACGCCTTTTTCCGGCATCTGCCAGAGCGGATCGTCGGCCCGCTGATCTCCCAGCGAGGATCGAAATGAGTATTCGATTTTTAAAGGAACCCCACCCGCGAGGGCTTGCGCCTTTTCCAGCGCGCGACCAACTTCGAAGGCCTGAAGTCGCGCGAGATCAGATTGTCTCGCAGCGATCTTCACGACCATACATCATCCCAACCAAACGGACGATGCGTCGCTGCCAAAAGACGCGCCTCAACGCATTGATCAATCAACGCCAAGGCTGCTGACTTTTTCTCGTCGGCCTGGCTGCGCGCAAGTTCAATCGATGAAAATACTTCGTCCAAAGAACGCAAACTCTTCGTCTGCCGTCGGAGGATCATTTCTTTCAGAGAATCGTGTCTCCCCTCGCCGCGCAAATCGATGACAAGATCAAAGTTTGCATCTTGAGCCCATTTGCAAATTTCAACGGAAGTCATGGGGGCCGCAACAATCAAAATTCGCTGTGACTCTGGTTGGCTCGGCGCAGGCCCCTTAGAGAGCTCAGAAAATGAAATCGCCTCATCAGTGACGAAGCCAATTCGCTCGCGCGCCGATTCAAGGTTTCGCGCATGGACGACGATCTGCGCTTCTTTCTTCATCGCTTTCAAAATCCAAGGCATAACTTCGATCGCCAGTTTTCCGGAGCCAAGAAATTCAATCTGCGGACGACGAAATTCTCGGACCTCGCGGCGAACAAGACTTCCATAGGATTGACTGCCCAAATCTAGAAGATGTTTTTGTCGAACAAGCTTCACATCTTCAATCAACGCTCTCGCCCAAGCACGAAGGGTCGATGTAAAGGCCGTGTCGTGAGTTTCAGCGGAAAGTCGATCCTGAATGGCGTCTTTGAACTGCCCGAAAACCTCGGTCTCGCCGATCAGGGGCGAATGAAGACCACAGATGATTTCCAAAAGTCGACGGTAGGCCGCTTCACCGTCAAGCCACTCCCCCGGAGGTTTTGCTGCGAGTGTCGGAACTGGTAAAACGATGTCATCGGGCACCAAGGCCAGAGATCGCAAACAAGTCTGCCAATGAAAGGCCTGAGTACGTTCACCCAATAGCTGAAGAACGTTTCCGGGCTGGGACCCTACTTGGTGATAAAGCTTTAATCGCATGGCACCGAACATGCTCATCCTTTTGTAGAAGCTGGCCCCGGTTTTAGAAACCTGCTGCTAGTAAGACGATATCTAGGACAGGTCGGGCTTGTGTCACGGAAGTGTCATTCGCAGGTGACTCTCATTGGAAAATTGTCTATTTTTTGATCAAACTCTTGAAGGGATCACGATGAAGCTCGCCACGTTCGCCATCCTTGCGACTGTACTTTTTCAGCTCGGCTGCCAAAAAGCCGAAAATGCAGCGATGCCGCCCTTACCGCCTCAAACTGAAACGACCAAACCGGGCGGCGTCGCCGTCGCCCGTGTTGCAGTCATAGCCTTTTCCGAACTCGCTCATCTCGAACGAGCGATGAAACCCTATTACGGTCTCGAGCTTTCGTCCGACAGAACAGCGGGATGCCGCAAGTCCGTTTCGTCGCGAACAAAACTCTGGAAGACCGACTGGAACTGCGAATTCGCCGACGCTACGCCCGGCCAAAAAGTCATCGTCGGTCAAGAGTCTGTGGATTTTGATCCGAAGAAAATGTCTTTATCGTACGACTCAAGATTTGAAACCAAAATCATCGATCAGCTCGAGCCAGAACCCGTCGATCGCATTCATGAGGTGGTCAACACTCGGAAAATGAAAATCATCTTCGACCGCACGTCCGAGACGCCACGGAAAGCTCAATTTGGAATTACAAGCCAAGGACTTCGTACTCCCATCACAGCAGTTCGGCGCGGCTCCAACTGGACGATGTCTTTGTTCGGGCAGCTCAATCTTGTCGATGGCGAATGGCAGGTCGCACCCGGCGCGAAAGTGGTGATGAACGGCGCTCTTTTTGGTGACGACGACGACCGCTTCAACCTGTGGGCCTCTGGCGATTTTAATTTCACGTTAATAAACAGCACTCAGCTGACAGGCTTGTCGACAAGTTCAACCTGCACGAAGCCCCAGACTGGAAAGTGGAAAGTTAAATCCACAGGTGGTGGCGAAGTTTTCGACACTGAAATCGAACTGTCATCCGCGGGCGTCGGCGAAACGTCAGGTTCGACTCTCAATTGGCCTTACGACTTCTGCGAACGTCCCTGATTAAGACACTGACTGGATAAAATTTTAGACGAAACAAAGTCTGAAGTCTTGCCGCAATTGCGCCGATAATATTCCGGTGGGGCATGATTCGAATTCCAATTCTAGGCAGAGTTCGGCAGAGCGAGCCTTGAAGGCCGCTGACTCTATTCTTGGTCTTGATCGGCCAAAGCCTTACCTCACCGTGACACCTCCGACTCCACCCGTCGCGAGAGCACCTGTGGTGCCACAGGCTTCAGGCGTACCTGACCCAATGAATGATGTTTCACTTTGGACAGCTATGCGATCTTTGGATGCGGCGATCTGGCGCCTTGATCTGCGCTCGGGTCGGGTCGACATGACGCCGGAGGCGCTCTCAAGTTTTGATCGCGTCTTCAATATTGACCCTCAGTGTCTCGAAGAGGGACGCTTTGGTTTCGCACTTTACGCCCACCCCGATGATCGCGACCGTCTTCTTGCGATGCTGGCCGAGGGAATGGAAAAATCCTTCCGCACCCACTTTCGGGTCACTGACCGCGATAACCAACAGCGATGGATTCAAATTAAAGTTTCCCATATCGTGAAGGGCACGACCGCTCCACTCGGAGACTCGATCTGGTTCATGGCAGAAAATGACACCGCTGAAAAATCGGAACAAGAACGACAAAAACGTCTTCTGGCCGACCGAATTTTATCAAGCCTCTTCGGTGCCGATTTAAGTCAGCTTCCACCGGAGGAATTTAGCTCGATCGGCCTCATGGAAAAAATCTCGGTAAAGTGGAAGTCGATTGTCGAAGATAAGGGCCTACGGTGGATGGGGCCCGACCTAGCGCCGCTAGGTCCTGCCTCCGTGATCGAAGGTTCTGAACTTCTGTTGATGTTGATGATGGATTCTCTCTTCGACAATGCACTGGAAGCGGCCACCAACGGCGAAGGAACGAATCCTTGGATACGCTTTGAATTTTTTGAAGACAATGAGTCGGTATTTTTCGCGCTGAGCGACTCCGGCTCGGGTGTTCCCTTGGTTCATCGCGGTCAAATCTTCGAGCCGTTCTTTTCGACTCGCCCCGAATCCTCTTCGGGCCTGGGTCTAACGTTGGCGCGCTCGGCCGCTGAATGGCATGGCGGTCAATTACGACTCGATCATTTTTCAAACAACACGCGTCTCGTCGGTCAAATCCCGAAACGCTTTCGAGCTGTGTTCTAAAACTCACTCGCCTAAGGCCAGGGCGGGATCCAAGCTAAAACTTTTTCGACTCCCGGGCGAGAGCGTTCGATCTTTAGGCCCCAGTAAGCAAAATAGTTTCCGACATTCTTTCTCAGGAGATAGCCGCCAAGGCCAGAAAATCGCACGCCCGCGTGGCTCTCAAAGTGCCTTGTGTAGGCACCGATCACGCGAGGCTGATCTAGGTAGCTTGACCACGCCGTTTTCTTTCCACGATTCGTTACAATGTCGACGATCTTCACTTTGCCTTCAGGTAAAATTAAAACATCGAAGCTAAAAGCCTGCCTCGATAAGAGCGACGGCGAAAGCTTCTGCAAAAATTCTGCGACGAAACTTTGTGCGAGCTTCAACTCGTCTTTCGAAAAACGAGCCTCGCTGATCCAGAAATTTGCGTTGGCATCTTCGAGGATTCGACTTTCATAAGTGTGGACTCGCACTTCGCGCCACTGACTCTTCTTCCCCGCGACGGCGTGCGATTGAAGAACATCATCTTGAAGAACAATGGCTTCGCCGCTGGAAATACTCCCCAAAACGCTGCTGCGAACCGGGCGCCGACGATGTTCGGGACGATATAGAAATGTATCGGGCTTAATAAGTTCGGCGACAAATTCGTCAGACTCTTTAAATAATCCGCGCCCTGTTTCGCGCGGAGCAACGCCGACGGCAGGACGAGCGACAAAGCCTGCGGGGAAAACTTTAAATAAACTCGCTTCCAAGCCGTCGCCATCGATGGTCAAACGCCCATCACGTCCCACCAAACCTTGGCTGACCAAAAAATCTCGAAGACCAATGCTACGAACCAAAAAACGATCGACGTCGGGGCCCATCTCGCGCCTCGCCAATTCGTAAAAAAGGAGCTTGTCTGAAAGTAGCCCCGTCGCAGGCGACGCGTCGACAAGTTGCCTTGAATAAATAGCCTGAAGCCACTCCGCCCGCGACGCGGCCACGGGAAGACTCACGACTCTCACTTGGTCGGACAGTGCGCGAGGCGCACGACCTTTTAAGTCGCGAAGCATTCTTGTTACGCGATCGTCGACGAAACCTCTTGGATCATGGGGCCTGGCTTCGACTGACTTTTTTGCCGTCTCCGATACTTTCAGAGATTTGCCAGTACGAGCATTAGATCGCGCGGTAGATTGCTTTGGCGATTTCTTGCTATTGATTTTGGGGGACTGTTTTTTCGTCGAGTTCTGGCCGCTCGTTACGACCTCAGAACCCGGCGTCGCCGCTTGCGACTGTGCCGCCGAAAGTAAAGATGGGAGTGCCAACGAAAAAAATGTCGTTAAAAACGTGACCAGAAACGTCGTTAGAAATTTCACCTCGAAAGCCCCCTCGCCTCTCAATAGTGTCACTTGCCCCAGGGACTGACCGCAAGCCTGGAGATGCGTCTTTTCCGGGTTTTAGCGACCGATCGGCGCGGCGCCCCCGCCCGGGAGTGCCCCTTTGCGGCCTGAAATCGCGCCCGCCAAGAAAGAGTTTCAACGCGTTTTCCTTGAGCGCGCCTCAGACCGCAAAAGGACCGTGGTCCTTGGGTTGCTCTATAAATGGCTGTCGATCGTCATCGGTCGGTAAGAGTTAATATGAAGAGGAGCCACCCATGGCGTATTTCGGAACGTGCCCACGATGCAATCAGACGCTTCACACGAATATTATGAGCGGCAACATTAAAGCTGGCGGCCTCGCCGTCTGCTCGAAGTGCGGATGGTACGAAAGTCACTCGCAGGCGAAAGCGCGTGTAAAGGCCGAAAATGAAACCATCGGAATAATGACAGGCTTTGCACTGACACTTCTTCTTGTCGCAGCTCATATGATTAGCTGGGGCGGACATTCCTTCACAGCTCCAGTTTTGAAGCTGGCTCAGTGGACCGGAACACTTTCTTCGGAAGGCTATGACGAACTCGCGCAAGTTTGCGTCGATCTAGGAAAACTTCCCTGTGCACGAACGGCCTACATTGAGAACTTCCGAAAATATCGCTCGCCAGAACCGCTCGCGAAACTCGCTCGTCTTCAAGTTCGCAATCAAGAAACGGCCGCTGCTATGGTCACATTCTCCACTTACATTAAAAATGGTGGACGCGACGGTGAAGCGGCTTTGATCTACGGTCAATTGCTTGAGCAGGCCGGCCAGGATGCAGAAGCACTTCAGTCACTCGAGCTTTCGATTTCAGCTCGTCCTGAGAATCTTCCTATCGCAGCCACTGGTGCCATCGTTCGCATCTTGATGAAACAGGGTCGCTACGATGAAGCTCGCGAGCGCATCGAGAATTTCCACGCGAGCGCAGGAAACGCGAAAGGCTATCTCAATACTGAGCTTGCTCAGATCGAACAGGCGATTAAATTATACAAGCCCACAGCGAAAGCCCAGGCTCGTCGCTAGATCGAAATCTCATCCTGACACTGTCGAGAATTCAATCGACAGCTGTCAGAAGTTCAACAGACTGTGACGAATTGGCAGTGCTTCCACAAAGTCTCGTTCTGAGAACCTAATGATAGCGCAGGGTTAGGCCACTTGGCCGCTCCCTTGCTCTATCTATTATCATGTTGAGAAGAATCGCTTATACGACAATCCAAAATCAACTCCCCGGCGCCGTTGCAATGGCGCTCACTTTCTCCATCGCAGCGTCGGCTACATTCATCGCCACGTCGACCGTGATTTCTCCCTTCAGCAAGAGTTCAGACAAAGGTCTTTCTTCCTCGCACCTCGCGCCCCAAACTTTTCTTGGACGCTTCCTAGTGAGTGAAATCGAGAACCGCATGGAACGCATCAGCGGTAAGAAGCTTGAACCTACTTTACGCACCAATAAAGCTCGTGAGATCGCTTCGGCCATCGCTGAAGCTTCGTATACTTATGATGTCGATCCGTTCCTGCTGCTCTCAATGATTGAAGTTGAAAGTCGCTACAATCATTTGGCGGTTGGAACCGTCGGCGAACTTGGTCTTATGCAGATCAAACCGACGACCGCGCGCTGGATTTCTCCCGTCACTGATGAACTTCACGGCTGCAATCTCCACGAAATTCGCTGCAACATCATGATGGGCGCGACTTACGTGAGTCACTTAAAGACGCGAACAGAAAAAAGACGTCTTCGCGACGAGTCCGGCCAACTCACTTCAACAAAAGCTTTCCGTGAGCATGTCCTTCGGTCTTACAACTTAGGTCCAGCTCGCGCCGATCGTCTCGCCTCTGAACGAGAGCCGGCAACAGAGCTCAGCTTCGCGACTCAAACTGCTGCTCCGGCTAGCTATGCCTCAAAGATTGCACGCCGTGCCTTAGCTTTCCGCAGTCGTTATATGGTTGCGGCCGTACCAGTTCCAAGGGCTAAAGACCGTAACAATATCGGCCTTGCCGCTCGAGTCCCGCAGACAACGTCTGCTGTTGCCATGATTCAATAATAGCCTCATCGTGATGAGGTATGTCCACGCCTCCGGATCGCCAACGCATTCGTCAACGAACCCAGGATTTTCTGAAAACCGGTTCCCAGTTTCGCCTCGGCGAACTCGTGACCGAATCGGCGAACACCACCACGTACAATCTGTCCGAGCTTTCGCAAACGGATCTTCCGCGCGCTCTTGAAGTTTTTAAGAACGTCGAATTCGATGCTCTTGAAACTTTAAAAGAAAAAGAAGATGTCGCCAGTGAACTGATCGAATCATTTGAGAAGTGTTTGAACCGCGGTCGTCGAATTTTTCTCTGTGGCTGCGGTGCGACGGGCAGACTTGCGCTAGTCTTAGAGTCCGTTTGGCGCCAAGCTCCGCGCGAAGGTTTTGAGAATTCCGTCATCGCATTTACGGCCGGCGGTGACTATGCGCTGGTTCGATCGCTGGGTGTTTTTGAAGATCGACCGGATCTTGGTGCCAAACACCTGCTTGATCTTGGGTTTCAAAATGGCGACATGCTCGTTGCTATCACAGAGGGCGGCGAAACCCCGTTCGTTCTTGGTGCTTTAGACCAAGCCACTAGGACCAGTGACGCTATGTCGTGGCTTCTATTTTGTAATCCTGAAGGTCTTTTAAAAAAACTCGTCGAGCGCTCTCGACTTGCGATTGAAAATCCTCGAGTTCGTTCCGAAGGATTCGAAATAGAGCCGATGGCCTTAACTGGCTCAACGCGCCTTCAAGCTTCAAGCGTGCTCATGGCCTTTGTCGGAATTTGTCTCAGAGATCTTGCCACTCGTCTCAAGTACCAGTGGTTAATTTCTGAATTGATCGATCGTGTTGGACAAGTCGTCACACCGGAACTTCAGTCTCTGATCGAAATCGAAAGCGAAACTCACTTGCGAGACGAGTACACACTCCACCGCAGTCGTAGCGCTGCAATGGCAGTACTGACCGATACAACCGAACGTGCTCCAACATTCTGCCTTGTGCCTTTTGAAGCTGCGCAAGAAGGCTCCGCTGGCGACACGCCGAAGGCCCCTAGTCCTGTTTCAAGAACCTACTTAGAAATTCCGCGAACAAAAACGCCGAAAGAAGCTTGGCGCCATCTCTTGAGAAGAGATCCACGGCCTTTTGAGAAACCTCCCACAATCCAAGCGCCCGAAATTGGTCTCAATGAAATTTATCAATTTGATTTTTCCGACGGCGTCGCTTCACGGCGAGACTTAATGGGTGCAAAAACCACCACTGAAATCGACGTCGAATTCTTGAACGAAACAGACGCAACCGAAAAACCGACACTTCTGTTTCGAGCGACTTCAAACTTTAATGGCAAAGCTTTACGACACGATGTCGTTTCTGAAACCAGCCGCGATCCGCTCATTCGCCAGTGCCAGATGAAGTTTGCACTCAATATGCAGTCGACTTTAGCTATGGGGCGAATCGGTCGTTTCCATGGAAATTTAATGACCTTCGTACGACCGACGAACGGGAAGCTTATTGACCGCGCACTAAGGACACTTCGAGCTTTAGCTCAAGAGGAAGCACGAAAAAATCCCGACTCTAAAATTTCGAAGCTTGTAATGACGACCGACGAAGAACCTTTCCTCGACGCGATTTTTGAGGCGCTTGATTCTGTGGCGCCAGACGAAGCAGTTACGCTTCGCGCTCTCGACCTTCTCCGTCGATGACAGACTGAGTCAAGAGGCCGCGACCTTGACTCCAACCACCAGTGATTCAAAACAAAGAATATGAACATCACACATCGATTTGCATCGAGCGCGCTTCTAATTATTTCACTTCTTCTGCTGACGTTTTTTGAAACCCAAGCCCTGGCCTGGGGCCGTATCGGTCACGACTTGTCGGCTCGTGTGGCCGCTCATGTTCTTTCGGAAGAGACCGAAAAGCCTTTCTTTAAATCTCGCGCTTTTGATCTCGGTTACTATTCAAACGTTCCAGACTTGGTTTGGAAAAAACCGGCGACCTATGAAACCGAGTGGACCAATCACTTCTTGGATCTCGAAATTTTTGACCGAGAATTTAAAAAGGCTATCGAAGAAGGTCGCCTCACCGCAAAAGATGAACCCTACGAACTTTCACGCGCAGCTTTTGATACGAAGTTCCCGGCCATTGAGCAAAAGGCAGGACGCGCTTTTTGGAGAATTCGGGAGCTCGAAAAACGCCTTCAAGTAACGTCGGATCTTTTGAAGCAGAAGGATATTCTTAAAGAGGAGCGTCACCGTCTTCAGCTTGAGTGGCTCGTCGTCGCTGGCGCTATTGGGCACTACGTCGCCGATCTTTCTCAGCCCCTTCACGTCACCGAAAATTATGATGGACAGTTGACCGATCAGAAAGGGATTCACGCTCATTTTGAAGATACTTTGGTCGATCAACTTTGGCCCTCCATCGCAATGCAAGTCTTCAAAGAAGCTGACCGAATCTGGGAAAAAGAAAAGAACGCGATGGCCGGAAAGTCCACAGTTGCTCTTTTAAAGGAACTCGCCGCCACGTCTGCGAAAGACACCGAAGAAATTTTAAAGCGCGATAAAAAAACACCGCGCGATGATTTGAAAAAGTCGTCGGAAATTTATCGCCCTGTTATCGTAAGACGACTTGCAGCCGGATCCGTTGTCTTGGCAGAAATTTGGCGGCGCCACTCGCGCTGGCAGGCCAACGAAGAAAAATTCTATTCTTTCTCTGGTGAACCGGCTTTCATTGAACCACCGAAAGCACCGCCCACACCGACACCAGCGCCAAAGAAGAAGTAGTTTTCTAAAGCGCGTCGAGGCCATCGACAATCAGCGCGCTTCAAACGCCGCAATCCCCACAGGATCGCGGCGAATAGCATCGATACGAATTTGCAAATCACGAAGCTCTGCTTCGACGGAAGTCGCGTCCGCCCCTTCCGATATGAGAGCAGCGCCCGCATTCTCCTGCTTCATGAACTCGCGCGCGGTTGAAATCTGCAGATCAAAAACCGGCAGCAGGCGCTTAATTAACATCATTCGTTGAAAGTCTTGACCAAGTTCAACCAGCGGAACTTCGGGGCTTCCAAAGCCAAACAATAGAGGTGCAGGTTCTAATAAATGGCGACGATCGACAAATCCCACTCCGGGTTCGGCAAGCTCGAGAAGATTTGAAAGCATCAATAGATTGATGGCGAGGTTTCCAACAGGCGTTCGATCTTTCGCAGTTTGCTGTCGATATTTAGTTTCAAAGTAGAGACCGAAGTAAGGGGAAATCATCGGTGCAGTTTCACTGGACGCGCGGAAGTTCCTAAAAAAACAATCGTCGACTTCGACACCGATATAACCAAGACGTTCAGAGCAAATCTGCACTGGATTTGTGGAAATGGTCGTCATAATGGCGCGAGCCCGAACAAAATCCAGTGTCAGCCAAGAGAGGTAGCGAAGCGTCGGGGACGCGACCGCCAGGCCCGTCGATGAAAGCCGATCGCTGGGAAGTTCGATAGGTTCGAGATTGAATTTCTTTGAAGCTTCTTGGAAATTTGTGCGCTCAAGACCAAACAAAGTGGCTGGAAGCTCAACCACAAAGACAACCGATGCGGTCAAAACCACGAAGACAAAAATCAAAATAACAAACTTTGATCCGCCTCGCCCCGTCGACCGAAAAGGACTACCGGGAAAGTACAACATTGTAAGGAGCGACAACGTGTAACTGAGAACAGGGCTCAGCAGGCAGAGACGAATGATTAGCTTCCAAAATGAGCCTAGATTTTTATCTCCCAAAACGGCCGCCCACCGTTTTGCGAATGTGTTGGAAACTATATAAAAACCGAGGCCAAAAAGAACAAACCAAACCGCGTACAGCCCAAGACTCATGGAAATGTCGCCGCGGGCCCGAGCTCCAATAAGGTGGCCGCGGATCGCGAGGATTGTCAAAAAATTGAATGCGACGGCAGCTACGATCGTTATGAGAAATGTCGAAAAGTGAATCTGCCCGCGGTTTGAAAACGGGTTCACTGATTCCGAAGGTAAGGAATTCGTATTTTTTGTCAGCATCGTCTTGATGGAATTGGATCAGTCTCATCCACAAATCGCAAGCATCGATCACTTGCCGCGTCCTCGACTTCGAGCTAGGTCCTTGACCTCGAGATGTCACAAACGCGCGCGGTGATCGAACTTATTCTGGCGGCCATGCTTTGGGGATTGGGCTTCGTCGCGGCTGTGTGGAGCCTTGAGGCCGCAGGGCCGCTGGCCATTTCGGCGTGGCGATTTATTATTGCAGGCGCGATTGGCCTCTACTTTCTGCGTGGATCTTTCTTTCTATTTAAAGGCTACCTTCGTGCGGCATGGCTTCCCGGCGCACTGATCGCCGCCACTGTCGGGTTCCAGACGTGGGGCCTTCAGTACACAACGGCGACCAAGAGTGGCTTCATCACCTGTCTTTACGCGCTGATCGTTCCACTTTTCGAGCCGCTCTTTGGTGGTCCAAAACCCCGCCGCAGTTTGATTGTCTATTCTGGGCTGGCACTCTTTGGAGTTGCGATGATGTGCGGACTTTTTACCAGCGAAAGTCTTGATGAAAAATCAAAACTAAATATCGGTGACGGACTCACCTTGATTTGCGCGTTCGCAGCCTCGGGCCACATTTTTTCGATTGCGCGAATTCACGGAAAACTTGGACACGACTTCAACGGGTTTCATTTTAATACCGTGCAAAGCTTTGCGGCAGGTCTTCCCGCCCTGGGACTTGCTTTGGTCATTGAACCGGGGGCCTTTGGAAAACCACTGCATTTCGTCGAACTGGCATTGGCCGATGTTGGCCCCACATGGCTTCCGCTGATGGGATTTATTTCGCTAACTATTTTCTCAACGTTGATTGGTTTTGCACTTCAGATCCGTGCGCAGCGAGCGCTCTCGCCGACAACAGCCTCACTTTTGTTTTTACTTGAATCACCCTTTGCCGCGGTCTTTGCGATGCTTCTCTTGGGAGAAGTTCTGGGCCCCAGTCAACTTCTGGGCGGCGCTTTGATACTTGCCGCCGTTGCAGCAAGTACAGTGACGTCGTTGCGCCCCCACCCCATCGTCTAACTAAAAAACTTAGTACAAAAGAAATTCGCGGCGGTCGTCTCGCCATTTTGTTTCATCTTTTTTACAGCGCGCTTCAAACTCGGCAATAGTTCGGCTGGAACCACCGTCCACCCATTCTCGCAAATAGGGTCCACCGTTGATAAGATCGATCGCCAACCGATCTTTTTCATATTCATAGTGAAAATCGCGCCAAATTTTAAGATCCGGATTTTCAATACGAAGGGCCTTTAGCCAAAGCGCAATCAGTCGGTAAGGCCGAAAGAACGCTGGATCATGATGGCCATTATCGCAGTGAATCTGAAAACCAGAAATTGTTTGTCCCGCCTGTTTTTGAAAAGTGGGCTTAAACCAACACGGTCGTATCAAACACCCCTGCAGCCACTCGGGTGCAAGGATGTGCATGCGTTCTAAGACTTTCCCCATGTCGACATTCTCTGTCCCCACGATCTCCAAAGGTCGCGTCGTACCCCGCCCCTCGGAAAGATGGGTCCCTTCAATCAAAACAGTACCTGGAAAGGCTCGAGCCATCGAGACAGTTGCCGCATTCGGCGAAGGGTTGACCCAAGTGAGATCCAGCGACGGCCAGCCGTAATCGGGCCCCTCATCGGGGTGATAGCTCTTCATCTCGACAATCTCGAGATCGACATCGATGTTTCTTCGCTTCTTAAACCACAGCGCGGCTTCGGCCAGGGTCAGTCCGTGCCGCATCGGTAGACCTTCGGAGGCACCGACGAAACTAACATAACCTTTCTCAAGAACAGTACCTTCAATCGAGCGCCCCGCCGGGTTGGGGCGATCAAGAACGATGATTTTTTTGCCAGCCGCCTCACAAGCTTCCAAAAGATAAAGCAACGTCGTCAAAAATGTATAGATCCTTGTCCCGACATCTTGAAGATCGACTAACAAAACATCGAAGGACTCCATCATAACTTTACTGGGCCGCCGAACTTCGCCGTAAAGTGAATAGACTGGAACTTTCCAAATAGAGTCCACGTAGTCTGGTGTTTCTTGCATATTGTCTTGCAGCTCGCCGCGAAGTCCATGCTGTGGTCCAAAAGCCGCCGTGACTTTAAATTCCCCAGTCTCACGCGCGAGCGCCATCAGGGCGTCCATCGAGGACTCAAAACCGAAGCGAGCTTTTCGGGCGTAACTGACAGATGCCGGGTGTGCGACTAAGGCGACACGCTTTCCTTCGCAAGAACCTCGAAGCGATTTGTCTAAATAAAATCGATCAAAACCCAATTGAAAGCTTTTGTGCACCACTTTCGACATCTTTAAAACTCCATTCTCAAACTAAAACTATCACTCAAATGAAAATCAGGTTTGGTGCCGGCGTGCCGGGTGGCCCAGTAAAAAGGTTCCGAAACACCACGCTCTAAAACGACAGCCGTCAGTGAAAATCTCAATGGAGAAATGATTTCCATCTCGGACAAAAGTATTGCTGCCGAGAAGTTTTCACGAGGAATCGACTCGGCCGCTAATAAAGTACTGGCTGTGGACTTTTGAATCTTTGGCGGAGAGACCGCGGCCGCCATCATGTCGGTTCGATACTTCGAAAACGTATAAGAAGCCCAGTTCCCGTTCGGCGAAAAGTTCCACTCGATGTAATTTTCTTTCGTCGTCTGAATGAAGCATTCAAAACAGGTCGACCGCCACAGACCGTCTTCTCGAGATGCGCAAAGCGTTTCCTTCGGCCAAACGATGTGGTTTGAGCCTTCAATTGTAAAATTCAGTTCAAGCCGCGGACGATGAGTCGCATCTGGTGTCGCATCTGGTGTCGCATCTGGTGTCGCAAATGGTTCTATTATTCTGGCAGAAGCAAAAAGGCGGTGCTTCGGGACGCGTAGGTCCGACGGATGCAGCGAAAGCAGTGTTGGTTCAAGCTGCGGCATCGCTCAATCATAGGTGCTGCCGCTATCGTTCGTCGAGACCAAGACGAGCAAGACCAGCAAATTAGGCCACCGAGTCGTGGACACGAAGAGCGGCCGAAAACGTATTCAGATGAAGCTTCACGACCTTCGATATTCCGCCGTCCGGGTCTCGCTGATAGCCTCCGGCAAGATTGAAAACAACAGGAACCCCGAGCCGCTTTGCGATCTGAAACATCAATTCATCGCGCGCGCCCAGTTGCTCTGTCGTAAGCATTCCACCCAGTGGATCTTCGACATGTGCGTCCACACCGGCCGAATAGATAATGAGCTGCGGATTGAAACGCGCAAGATCGACTTCAAGATTCTTCATCTTCTCAAGGTAGGCCAAGGCCTGAGACTCGGATGTGAAGTCACGGCCGAAGCTGTAATGAAAAACGTTGGCCGAAAGTCCAGTGGCCGTAAGAATGTCATCGGTCCCATTACCGTAATGGTAATCCGCATCGATAATCGCCAAACGCTCGACCCGCGAATGAGCAATCAAATCCGCAGCCGCAATCATGAAACCGTTGAACGTGCAAAAATCTGCAGCTTCCGAAAACGTCGCGTGATGAAATCCAGCCGAAAGCGAAGCCACAACGGCGGGACGCTTCGGACCAAGGGCAAGTTTTGCTGCCGTTAGCAACGAGCCACTCGTGTACGGAAGCGAACGAGCCACTTCGGCCGAACGATTTCCAAAACCGTTGTCTTCACGTCCTTCAAGCACGGCGCGAACAAACCTTGGGTCATGAACACGCTGAATTTCTTCAACCGTCACGGGCTCGGGATCATGAAAATCGACGGGATAATTTGAAGTGCGAAGCGCTTGAGCAACCAGAGCCGGCTTTGACGCTGAGGGCGATGCACTGTTGCCACTGTCGGCGACCATCAGCTGCGAATAAACGACCGGAATTCTCACAACGCCCCCCCGCTCGAGCGTACCAGCGTATTCGTCAAGTTTGGGTAAATTTGATAGGTCTAGGTCGTGATCAAACTCCTCCACTCTTCCGACTGGCATCTTGGAAAATCGCTTTTTTCGAAAGCGCTTCTTGAGGATCAGACAACGACTCTGAACGAAATTTCGGCATTTCTAGAGTTGCATGAACCCGATGCTCTTCTTTTATCCGGCGATCTTTTCGACCGAAGTGTGCCGCCGGAAGACGCGGTCGAACGGTTGGATTTATTTTTGTCGAATGCCGTTTTAAAACTCAATGTTCCAGTGATCATGATTCCAGGCAATCACGACTCCAGCACTCGCATTGGGGCCCATGCAGGTCTTTTGCGAGCTGCGGGACTTCATGTCTTCTCGAAACCTGAAAGTATTTATCATCCGGTGAAACTTGGCGAAGGTGCGGCCCGCGTTTCGGTGTATGGAGTTCCCTACCTTGAACCTGCCGAGTGGGGATTTTATTTCTCGCTGCCGCTTCGCACTCATGCCGAAGCGATGACACAAATTTTAGAAAGCCTAAAGCCTCTGCTTGAAAACGATAAGCTGGAAGGTCGTCGCAGCGTTTTACTTCTGCATGCTTACGTCACCGGCGGCCAGGCCACCGATTCTGAGCGACCTCTCTCCATCGGCGGAAGCGAACTCGTACCCAGTGAGCCGCTGGAAGTCTTCGACTACGTGGCCCTTGGCCACCTCCACCGACCACAAAAAGTCGGACTCGAAAAAATTCAGTACCCAGGTTCACTATTTCCCTACTCGCTCTCGGAAGCTGGGCAAAAAAAAGGAATCGTTCTTGCCAAACTTGGCGCCGAACCGACCGAGGATTCCTTCGAATTTCTCGAATTCAAAACGCCGCGCCGGCTCCACGCCCTTCGCGGGTCGCTGGAGGAAATTTTAGAGCCCGCACCTGAATCGTCGAATGGTACGACGACCTTTCGAGCTGACGACTATGTCATTGCAGTTTTAACTGACCCGTCCCTTCCCACGGACGCTTTTCGCCGACTCGCCAAAGTTTATCCAGGGCTCCTTCATGTGAGTCGCGAATCGACATGGGACCGCAGTGCCGCTAATGATGCAGATCGGTTGAATCGTGCGCTGAGGCGAGACATCTCGGACCAAGATTTACTTTCGCAGTTTGTAGCTTTGACCGCATCGACAGAGCTTTCTGCCGAAGATCGGCAGTGGCTATCGAGCGAACTCGACGCTTTTTCTAAGGCTGAAGATAGCGGAGCACTTTCTTGAAACCTCTTTTTTTAAGAATGACAGCCTTCGGACCCTTTAGCGAAACCATCAGTGTTTCATTTGATCGAGTTTTTGATGGTGGACTCTTTTTGATTCACGGCCGCACCGGCGCTGGCAAAACATCAATTTTAGACGGCATCTGCTTTTCGCTTTTCGGTCGACCCAGCTCGGAGGAACGCGAAAAGGACCTCAGTACCATTCGTTCCGATTTGGCTTCGCCAGATCTTATGACGGAATGTGAATTGATCTTCGCCATCGGAAGCTCGGCCTACCGAGTGCTTCGAATTCCTACCCAGACAAAACCGAAAAAACGCGGCGAAGGTTTCACTGAACAAAAAGGCAGCGCCGAACTTTTTCGTTTCGACGGGACTCTTTCGGAATTGCGCTCTGGCCTTGGTCACGACGAATCTACAATGGCCGGGAAAATTCCGAATCTTCAGTGGGTGCCGCTGGCCTTAAAGCTTGAGGCTGTTGGGGCTGCGGTCGAAGCATTGATCGGAATGAACGAACGGCAGTTTCGCCAGGTCATCGTACTCCCCCAAGGTCGTTTTCGCGAGTTTCTCTCGAGCTCCAGTAACGAGCGTCAGGCCATTCTTGAAAAACTATTTCAAACGGATCGCTTCTCGCGGTTTCAATCCGCTCTAGCGGCAAAGTCTCGAGCCCTTGATTCAAAACTAAAGGAAGAACGCCAAAGTTTTTACGCAAAACTTCAAAGCCGTGGTCTTCAGGAGTCTGAGGACATCGAACCCCGCCTTCAGGAACAAAAAACTCAGCTCGATGCTTCAAGAAGCACTCTCGAAATTCGTCGCAGCGACAACGAGCGGCTTGACCGAGAATTTCACCGCGCTCTTGAATTTTCAAAAACGTTGGCCAGAAAAACTGAACTCGAAAGCCAAGCCAGAATTGCCGATCAACGTCGCAGCGACATCGAAATAAAAAGAAAACGCGTCCTGCAATACCGAGCCTGGGCCCCTTACTTTGAAACAACGACACTCCTGAACGCTCGCGTCCTAAAATTCAACGAACTCACCCAGTCCAAAATAGAGATTGAAAAAAATCAGGCAAGTCTGGAAATCCAAAAAACCTCTCTCCTCAGTGAAGTTTCTTCGGAACGAGAAAAGAGTCCTTCGCTACAAGAGCTCGCCGACGAGCGAACTCGTCTCCGAGATTCCGTCGTTCGTCTTAAAGAAATCGATTCTCTGCAAAAGGACATGGATCAGGGACAAAACCGACTCCGCGTCGTCTCCGAAGAAGTTGTAAAACTAAATGAGAAAAAAATAGCACTTGTGAGCCAATGCAAGGTCGATGTGTCGACGTTGCTAATTCTCGATGAGTCCCTTCAAAGCGCAGAATCTGAACTTCTTAAAAAAGAAGACCACCGAATTTCTTCCTTAGAGCTGAACTTTCATCAAAATGAAGTTCTTAAAATTTCTGAAAGGCTAAAACTCGGGGAAGCCTGCCCCGTGTGCGGAAGCAAGGAACATCCAAAACCGGCACACAAAAGCTTAGCTGCAACTTCTCTCGACGTGACAAGCGAAACAGTCGCTAAAGAAAGAGCCCGGCTTAATGAGTTGAAACTTGAGCACGCCGAGCGGCGCAGTCTTCGTAAATCTCAACTTGAACCTTACCTCGCTAGCGCCGTCGGCCTCACGTCAAAAAAAGTCGACGCCCCTGTTTCACCGGAGGAATTCTCAAAGCGAATCAAAAAGTTGGTATTGAATCAGAATGAAATCAACGACGTCGAAAAACTTCTCAGCGCCCGAAGCGTCGAAATAACGACGCGAACGGAAGTGCTTGAGCAGCAACGGCAGTCCGTGCAGTTAAAGCTATCCGAAATTCCTAGCGACCACCGAAAATTAGAAATGGTCATGAGCCGAGGACTGGAACTTAAAGCCGAGCAGGATCGTCGCGAACACCGCCAGGCGGAACTCACTGCCGAACTTGCTCGCATCGAAGGAGCTCTTGCTCATGCAAGAGGAAAGATTTCCGGCCTCAGTGACGAAGTCACACGAACAGGAAATGAAATCACTCTTCTAAAAGAGAAACAAAACGAACTACGAACATCCGCTCTAAAGAAATTAAAATCCACCGATGTGCCGACAGAGGTCGCCAATGAAAAAGACATCGTAAAGTTAGACTCTGAAGTTTCAGACTTCGATACAGGCCAGGCGCGCCGTGCGGCCGCTTTAGACGAGATTCTCACGACATTAAAATCCATGGAGACCGCACGCGATGTGGCCTCCATCGAAACTGAACTGACTCATGTTCGAGACGAAAAACAGAAACTTGAATCCTCGGTCGCTAGGCTTTCCGTTGAAATCGAAAGTCTTGAGTCGCTCTTGGCCGAAAGTCGTCGAGATTTGGTGCGACTTGATCTTTTAAAAAATGAAACCGAACGAGCCGTCCGTGTTGCGGCTCTACTTTCAGGAGACCGCTCGCAGAATAAGCTGATGGTACCGCTCGCTCGCTTTGTTCTTCAGAGCCGCTTTGAAGATGTGCTCGATCAGGCCAATCGAAGGCTTTCGATGATGAGTCGCGGTCAGTTTCAACTCCGGCGACCGACGTTCAGTGGCAATCTTCGAGATTCTCAGGGGCTTGAGCTTACGGTCGAAGACGCGATCGCCGGTAAAGAGCGTCACACAGGCTCCCTTTCAGGCGGAGAGTCTTTCATGGCGGCGCTGGCTCTGGCCTTGGGCTTGGCCGATGTCGTTCAGTCCGATCTTGGGGGCTTACGGCTTGATTCAGTTCTCATCGACGAGGGCTTTGGCACACTCGACTCGGAGTCGTTGGACCTAGCCCTAAAAACATTGGTCGATCTCCAAACAGGCGGACGCTTTGTCGGGATCATTTCCCATGTTCAAGAGCTTAAGAACCAAGTGTCCACGCAGCTTGAAGTTATTAAATCCCCCACGGGAAGCCGCACGCAGTGGAACGAAACGAATCTGGGTCACGCCTCGATCTGAGACAGTTCAATTCGAGACATTCAAATCGAATCATCGTCACAGTTCTAATGCCCTCCAATGCGACCTCGCATTTTTCGTCGAACTTTCCGACAAAAAACCGGCAATTTGAACGCTTCCCCGTCAAACTGATGTCTCGACCGCTCTAGTTCGCGGATTGATTTTTGGACCTTTTCGAAGTGTCTCCAAGGAGATTGTGGAACGTGAGCAGTAAAAATAGTAAGAACGTAGCGACGACCAACGACCTTCAAGGAGCTCTTCCGCGACTCGCGTTGGCCCTTGAAAAAGCTTTGGAAGAAGCACAGGTCCAAGTCCTGAATGCCGACAAACTGTCTGTCCGTTTTGATGGGCTACCGAACTGGAAGGTCGACGTTTCTCGGCATCAGTTTGTTCAGCGCAAATCTGCGACGGCTCCCATTGAAGACTGCCAGATGGTTGAAACCAGCATTGATGTAAAGCCGCTTTGTATTGCCTCACTCAATAAGGCCGAGCTTCAGCGCCTGGCGGCTCGTGAAAACTTCGGACTTCGCGGCGTCACGGTCGTTCCCGTTCTCGCGAGTCAAACAAACCAAGGTCGTTCAGGCCTTCGTGTGCGCGCAGCTTTTGTTGCACAGACAGGTTCGACGAGCGACGAAGTCGAAAATCTCGCCATTGATATTATTACGGTTCTCAATTTTGCTCGCACTTTGGAAGACCGCCTCACAAGCCACACAGTCTCGGGCGAATTTTCGTTTGAGCTTTACAATACCCGATTTGAAAATCCGCTTTACGCCAGACCCGTTCGCTTTCTAACGATCGCACAAAAAGTCTTTGAAGGTAGCGACGACCGCGTCTTCGCCGAAGTATTAAAGTCTATTCAGACGCGCTCGATTCATAAAGTCGAAGTCAATTCTGAGAGAACTGCGACTCTCACATGGTCGGCCACTCAGTCGTCGACGCCTCTTCATATTCAAGCGCGAATCCCGAGCGATATTCCGATGTTTGTGGTTCAAGCACCTCTGGCTAAATTGGCTGATCTTCAACCACAGTCGCGCTGGGATCTGGTCGAAAAGTTGAATGCGATGTGCGATGTCGGACACTTTGAAATGAATCCCGATGACTTCACATTGAGCTTCACCGCGTGGAAGCATCTCACCAACGATCTTCGCGCCTTTAGTTTCGATCACGCTATATCTTCGGTTCACCGCGCACTTCAGATGGCGAGCGAGAGCGTTTCGACAATCGTTTCTGCCGAAATTATAGAATTTCCTTCGCGCGTGTCGGCTCCTCTTAAGAACGCCGCCTAACGCTTCAAAAATACATTTCGAAAAACTTGGGGTCCGCGGTGTCTTCCCAAGTTCCGCGACGCAGGCTTCCGGCCTTCGCCGCTTCGGCTCAGGCCGTCCGGGCCCTCGGGTCGCGTTGACGCGACCTTCCCGAATCGGAGGTCGCGGAACTTGGGAAGACACCGCTGACCTTATTTGAACCGTATTTTAAGCGCTCGGGCGGAAATGCTTTTGAGACTTAGCGTTTAGGGAGTGAGCGCAGGTACTGGATGTCGGTCGAGGCCTCGTGCCGGTTTGTGTCGCCTGAGGATGTGCATTCACTCACGGTGCGCGTGCCGTTGGGCCTTGTGACGATGACGAAAAAGTTCAAGCCTGCGGAGTGGTAAGCGGACTTGTCGACCCAAGGAATCAAAATGTCGATGACGTCGCCGTTAAAAGTGGCCGTTCCGAATAGAGATTCATCAATTTCGACTTTCGCCTTTACTGGCGCCCCGGCCTGCTCGCTCACTTCGAACGATCTCAAATACCCAGTCACCATCTCGAAACGTCTGTCGGGAAACTTTTCAGAATGAGCAACAACCATCGCGGCTGTTGCTAGACCACTACACGATGCGCGCGCGCTGGGACTCATCAAAATGACCAGCCCCAGGCTCGTTACCATCAAGCGCATGTGATTCTTTGGAGTCGTCATGACTACGGATTAGGATTCGTAAGCGTCTGCGTAGTGCAGCCCTTCTGTTTGAGCGAGACTTCGACAGAGGGATCGACATTCAAAGTCCAGTGAATCACCTCGAGATCGCGGAACGCAGAATATTCGGATCTAAAACCTGTTGATTCAACAAGGAACTCTGTTGTGCGACCCTGCTTAATTGTAAAGGTTGATGACCGCCCCGCATGCTCAATGAATTTCTTTGCCGCATCGGCGAGTGGCTGAAACGAAGGTTGGCCATTAATCATCACGGCTTTTTCTTGTTTCAGCGAAAGGATGCCGTAACAAGTGTGCATGTTCGTCCCAGCCATGGCAGCAAGTGACATCGAAAGAGTCGCAAAAAAAGTAAGGGCAAATTTCATGTCGATCTCCAGAGTTAGGGTCGAAGTATAAGATTTTTCCTGCCTTCGCAGAAGCACACCTACCGACGCACCCCTACCGTCGCACCCCTCGAAGCAACCCTTGTGCCGACGCGGCCGCGGCCAGAATAGTTGCGAATCGTACACTTGGACGAGCCGGGGCACTTCTTGGGAACTGAGGCCAAAAATCGTCGTAGAGCTGCGAGATCTCTCAGAAGATGAGTTCGTGTGAAGCCGAGTTGTTGGCCACCATCTGAAAGCCGATAGACTCATAAAACCTTGAGGCTTTCGTGGTATCCGTTCTCTAAGAACAAACGTTTCCGCATCTTTAGAAGTTACTTCGTAGTTTTCTTGAGAGAAGTAGCCCCAAAGCGGATCCCATTAGCAAGCAGCAAACACCAAGGGTAAGAAGTAACGCCCAGAAACCAAACTCATCGCGTCTGAAAAAAACAAAACCGACGAGGAAAATAACTGGCGTCAACGTTGAAACCACCTAGGACTTAATATTTCTTTTCAGAAAGTAAGACAGCAATCCGCTCGCAAGAAAAGCTAGAATCGTTACGGTTATTAAGAATATTGCCATAAGCCGATGTTTTACGCTCCGGCAACCGACAGCGAACCAATCAAAAGATCCGGCGCCAATGTGTTGGAAATTTTCTTACTCATTCGTGAACTCACGCCCTCAACGCCCATCAGAAGTTCGCGAATCGATCCGGCGACGACGAAGTTGCAGAGCGCTTTCACACGCCGCCCGTTCTCCCAAAGTTCGCCTTCGGATTGAAAACCGAACTCTCCCGAGCCCGCACGAAACCCAGAATGATAACCTGTGAAGTCCGTGATGTAGATCACGCGCGGATAACGAGCCAAAAGTTCTTCGACCGAAGTTCGTCCCGGCTCAAGAACCCAGTTCGACGGCCCAATACCAAGTTCACTTTTCGCCGAGCGAACGGCACTGGCCGTGTGCGGAAGTTTTAATTTGGCCGCATAGACAGAATTTGTGAGCCACGATTTCAAAACACCTTTTTCAATGACGTCGGTTCGTTTCGAATATGCACCCTCGGCATCGAAGGTTCGGTTACCGACTCCATTTTCGACATTGGGATCATCGCGCAAATTCACAAGCGGGCTCGCAATGGGTTTATCCATGTCCTCGCTAAAAATTGAAGTTTTTTGCGCCACGGACTTTGCCGAGAAATAATCTCCAATCACTCCTAAAAGCTGAGCCGCAACTCGGCAGTTGATTACCACAGGATAGCGTCCCGTTTCAGGTGACACTGCACCCAGTTTCGCGAGCGCCTTTGCAGCGGCGGCCTGAGCGACATCGTCAATATAGCTATCGGCCAGATCCGACGAATTTCTTACGAAAAAGCTCTCGCCCGCCATCCGCGATTCATCGGCCTGTTTCGCCAAGCAGTAAGCATAACCAGACACTGAGGTTCGCCGCTGCCGAGCCCGAATGCCTTTCGAATTTAAAACCAAAAACTCGCTTTCAGATTCCGCATACTGATTGTAGGGAACACTTGAAATTCGCTCATCTGCTTTTTGCGTTCGCTCTTCAATCCGGTGAGCTCTTGCGATCTTTTCGTCGATCGAAACTTTTCCCAATGAATCGTTAAAAAGCTTCTGATCCTCGGGCGCTTTGTGAGTGCTGGAATAAAGTTTTACCGTATCAATTTTTGAAGATTCGCTCGAGCGCCCGCGAGCGGCAAAGCGCGCATTTTCAAGCGCTTCTTTGTACGCCGCCTGTAGATCCGAAGCCTCAAGGCTTTCTGTCCAGCAGTAACCTTCCACACCATTTAAAACCACGCGAAAGCCCGCGACGTTGGAGTGGGACGAATCAAATTTATCAAGTTTTCCGTGGATCGATGAAAGCTGAAGCGACTCGCCCGCCTCGACCAAAAGCTCAAGCTCGGCGCCATCCTTTTTTGCTAAATCCTCAATCGCTGAAAAGTTTGATTCCAGTGTCTGTGCGTCGATCATGTCGCTCGCCCTCCCACCAAAATTTTCGAAACCTGAATGGCTGGCTGGCCAACAGTCGTCGGAATCGATCCGCTCACCGAACCACACATGCCGTCTTGAAGACGAAGCTCACGGCCGACTTTTTTGATTCGACCCAGCGTCTCGATGCCGCGGCCAATCAGTGTCGCACCTTTCACAGGCTTCAGAAGCTTTCCATCTTTGATGACCCAAGCTTCGGTGACTCCGAAATTGTAATCGCCCGTGCCGGGCGAAACTGATCCTCCGCCCATTTCTTTTGCGTAAAGTCCAAAGTCGATATCTTTGATCATGTCTTCCAGCGTGTCGTTTCCAGCGGCAATAAAAGTATTTCTCATGCGCGAGGCCGGAGCGTACTTGTAACTCTGTCTTCGTCCACTGCCCGTTCGCTCAAATCCCGTTTGCTGAGACCCCATGCCGTCGACGATGTAACTTTTAAGAACCCCGTTTTCGATCAACACAGTTTTTTTTGTTTTCATTCCCTCATCGTCAACATTGAGCGAGCCCCAAGTGTTCGCGATTGTACCGTCATCAATCGCCGTCACGCAGTCATCAGCGATTTTTGTCCCCATTTTTTCGCAAAAGACCGAAGCATTTTTAGCGACGGCCGTCGTTTCAAGACCATGGCCACAAGCTTCGTGGAAAATAACTCCGCCAAAACCATTGTCGATGACCACTGGCATTTCGCCAGCGGGCGCATAGTCCGCGTGAATAAGAAGCTTCGCTCGGTCGACCGCTGAAAACGCCAAGTCTTCAAAATCAACGGACTCAAACCAATCGCTTGTTCCCAAAGTTCCGATTCGTGATCCTGCCGACTCGCGCTCGCCTTGGTCTTCCAGCGAAACCGTGACTACCGCACGAACGTAATTTCTCTCGTCCTCGGCCCACACGCCCTGACTGTTAGCGACTAAAATTCTCTGCGTTTTCTCAACAAGCGCCGGCGCAACTTGCGTGACCATGCTGGACCGCTCGCGCGCCGCTGAATCCATCGTCATCAAATGGCGAAACTTTTTATCGCGGTCGTACTCCCAAGGGCGCGTGCCGTAATCGTGAAGTTCATCAAAAGCCGTCGGTGTAAAAGATTTCGATTCCTTACGAGTCACCCCACCGCTTGCTTGCGGTTTGGCCGCAGCCGCCGTACGCGCCGCCTTCACCAATCCTGCTTCGCTGAGGTCGTTGGTGGTCACATACACTTGCTCGTTGCCATAGAACACACGAACGCCAGCGCCCTTAAGACGGCCAACCAAGGCCTTAGCTGGTTTCGAATCAACGACGGTCAGTTCACTTTGATACGTGTCTTCAACAAAAAGTTCAGCAAACTGCGCACCTCGCTCGAGAGCCGCATCGAGGACCTTTTTTACAATACCTTGTGACAACATTTAGATGTCCTTTCTTGGACCACTTGGCCAGGGCCGCCCAGCTCAGTTTAGCCTGCGGCCGCCACGGTCCCAGACTAGCAGCCGACCACGAATTTAGAAAGCTTCGACAGGCCGTATTCAAATTCGTCAAAACTGACGGAATTCGGGCTATTCAGTCTCGCTAATTTTTAGGCCTAGCTTAGAATGTGAATATGTCGAGTGCTGAGGATTATTTAAAACCCCTTCTGAAAGACATAGAGGTACGACCGTGAAAAACAAAGTACAAAGCGAACTGGCCGCCATCAAAGTCAAAGCCCAAGACGTCGCAAAAAACACAGCTTCGGCCGTTGAATTTATCGCCGAAACCGTCAAGGCCGAGTCGCGCCATTTCAAGAATCTTGCGGTATCGAGAGTAACAGCGCGGCTCACTGGCTATGCTCACAAGCCTCAGCGTGACGTCTCGCTTGAGCCCCTGGCTGGCGTTTCACACCGCGAGTAATTTTTAAGGGCTGATAGTAGTTGCTCGAGGACTGTTGGACGTTCGGCGATGAACCGAGTAGACCGGTTCCAATGAAACAGTCTCAGCGTCGCTCTCAGAAGCAACCCACGGTCACCGCTTGTTTTCCCACTTTCATCTATCGCGCGCCCTTGGCGAAAAGTGCGTCGACAGGCGGAGCTAAACTGCGCCGCGAACTACGGCGCGAAGCCGACATTCTTCGCGACATCGATACCGAAGGATTGTCGTGGTCGGAAAAAAACTACCCGCAAGGCTACACGTCCTACGGTTCAATGGACCGGCTTCACAAATCCTCGCCGACTTTTTCATCTCTTGAACAAGAACTCGATCGGCACGTTGCCGCTTTCGCCCGAAAGCAAAAATGGGATCTGCGCCAAGGCCGTCTTGAAATGTCGTCGTGTTGGATCAATGTGATGCCGGCAGGAGCCGCCCACAGTCTTCATCTTCACCCACTGTCTGTAGTGAGCGGAACTTTTTATGTCCAGGTTCCAAAAGGCTCGAGCCCCATCAAATTCGAAGATCCTCGCCTCGAGAGGTTCATGGCTCAACCGCCGCGATTATCAAATGCGCCGCCTCAACTTCAGCCATTTATCGAGATGACACCCAAAGATGGCGATGTAATTTTATTTGAGAGCTGGCTTCGGCACGAAGTTCCCGCTCTCAGGAGCGGCTTCGAGAGCGAGCGGATTTCGGTCAGCTTCAATTACGACTGGATTTGATCGCAACGAGGTTTCGCGAACGGCGTCGCGAGCTTCGGCGCTGGCTTCAGATTTTGTTTTGGCCTCCAAGCTTTCCTCAATGGCCGTCGATGACGGAAATATTGCGGGAGCCACGGTCGCGTTGACCTGAGGTTCGACGCTCTCGCTCACCGCCGGTTCGACTTTCTCGCTCACCGCCGGTTCGACTTTCTCGCTCACCGCCGGTTCGACAATCGCCGGAACCGTGACTGGTGCCGTGGCCGCGGCCTTTATCTCTGCGATGGCCTTTGCGGCTTCAGGGTCGACAACAGCGCCCGCTGAGGAATCAGCCACCACCGACTTCACTCCCAACGCGTGCAGGATGAATCGACTGGTCAATGCGGATGTCGACAGACTTGTTTCGAGGTGAACCGCCGCCATTTCAAACCAATTCGTGGCAAGCATCACTGTTCCTTCCGGAAAACCAAGCGAGGCCATGATTTCACGACGTGTTTCTGGCAGTTGATAGCGAGCTCCGGTGAGCTCCGAAAGTTCGATGAAGATCTGTTCGGCCTCGGATTCAGAAATTTCTCCGGTCGCAACGGCCGACTTCAATAGCTGAATGACATTGGCCGACGAACTTCTAGGCGACGTCGTTTGAGAATCTAATTTGGAAACTCGTGTTTCATTGATTGAAGCTGGTCGCGATTCGAACAAAAAGAATATTTCCTCGCCCTGACCAACGATCGAAACCGCACGATGTTTTGCTGTGAGCGGAGCGCCGCTAATGCCTCCGGGGGCAATTGTCGCTAAGCTGACCGCGATGCCTGACGAGGCACTGCCCGCGGTGCCCGTCGTCACTGGAATTTCCAGACTTGTCGCTCGAGCGCTGAGGCTTCCGACCAAAAGAGCGAAAACAAAGATTGGCGCGAGGATCGCTCTTGCTATTTTTTTAACTGGTCCAAACTTCTTCACGCGTGAGTGAATCGCAATCTTCGTGCTCGGAGTGCCGTATGAAGAATCAGTGAAACATCCACGCCTAGCGACGCCCAGAACGCCCCTAGTCCACTTTCAGCGCGCCAACGGCGGTCCTCGGCAAACTCTTGTAACTCTTATGATTTTCAAGTTTTCAAAACGGGTGCCCCTCAGCGGCCCTTTCAAAGGGATCATTGCAGGCAAAGAACAACACCCATCGAAACTCGGCTGACCGCGGACCCGAAGCCTATTTCGATGGTAGTTTACAATGAGGCGTGACGATCCATCATCCCAACAACCTATCGCCTCGACGACGGCTCGCTCGGTTCCCTCCGCAGCTAATCAATTACATCTTCGGAAATTGACCCTGAAAGGTTCGGAAAAATTCAAATTCTCAGTTGTATTTGTATATGAAAATACATATGCTTCTAAAGGATGGGAAATAAGAATCAATCAGACAAAGCAGCAGCTATAAAACAGACTTCAAGCCCGCTGACGGCCCATCGTTCGGCCAGCAAATCGAAAAAACCTCGAAGTCTTTCTGAAAAGAATGTGCGTGGAAAACCGAAACGGCGGCCGCGGGCCGGGCAAATGTCATTTCTGCCAACACTGAAAGACACATTCATCGGCACAGAGCGCGCGCCCGGTCGCGATACGCACGCAAAATTCGGTCGCCCGCTCACCACACAAAAGCCTATTCATATTTGCTTTAGGTCGAAGTACGCCAAAGGAAAGCGGACAATGCTTGGCGTGAATAAACTCAAAGTCGATGAGCTCGTTACTCGGATCTCGCGACGGTACGGCGTGAAGCTTAAGAAGTACGTGAATGTCGGAAATCATCTGCACCTGGTGGTGAAACTTTCCGGAAGTCCGATGACTGCGCGGCGCCAGTATCGATCTTGGATTCGCCTGCTTACGGCGCGCATCGCGTTTGAAGTGGGCGGCTCGAAAAAAGGTGAACCGTTCAGAGACGAAAATGGTGAGCGAGTTAAATTCTGGGACGCAATTCCGTTTTCAAGAGTCGTTCACGGCCTCCGAGGATGGATCGACATGGATCGCTACGTTTTGAAAAACGCTCTGGAGGCCCAGGGCCTCCCAAAAAACCAAGCCCTCTTCCTGGCCCGCGAAATTTACGATTCAAATCTGGTGTCTCACCGGAGGTGAGCCTCGCTAATGGAACCGGAGGTGAGCAGCGCAATCGGATCTGAAGTTCAATCGCGGCCAAGCAGCATCCAAGCTGGCCAACCTCATCGGAAGTAAAGACCGCCGTTGGAACCGCCCGATTCAACTCCGGCAGACAGCAGCCCTGCCACCAGAGAGATAAACTCCAACGACTAGAGTTCGTGGCCTTCGAGGATTTTTGTGTAGGCTTTTGAGCGGCTTTCGAGGTGGAGGCGCAAAGCACCTTCGATGGCTGGCGCGGCAAACGCTGGATCGACTTCGACTTCAAGCTCGTCGACGATCATTCCGCCGGTTTCGTTTTCGGAAATTTTGTGGGTGTGCCGCCAAGACTTTAGAACCTTAGGAAGCTCGACACCTTCATCGACATAGATCAGTGCTTCGGGCGTCGAATCCCACGCTGTGATTTTGCTGGAAAACGTGAGGCTACCTCGCAAAAGACCATACGCACGATCAAGACCCGCTCCAACTTTTTCAAAGACAGGACTATTTTCGATCATGGGCTTTACGCGCTCGGGGGCTTTTGCCGCCACCAACATCTGCGCAAGTCCCGTTAAACCTTGAAATTCCAAATTCGGAATTCGCACAGTAACAGTGTCACCCAAACCAAGGCGACCATCACTGCTGTCGAAAGCCGATGCGCCAGCTCCCTGATCACTCGACAAATCTTGAGATGAACCCGGAGACACTTCCGCCTCCAAGGCGCCTCGGCCCATGTCGACCAAAAACTTTTCAACACCGGAGCGCGTGAGAAGCGCTTCGATCTCGGCTCGCTTGCTGGGAAGTGCTGTCGTACGGCGAACAATAACTTTCGAAGACGGTGTTTTAATCATTCGTTTCTCCTAGCACGATTTGACCAACGCGCGCGAGCTGATCTTCTTTCAGAATCCGAATCGAGCGCCCTTGAAGATCGATGATGCCATCCCGTTTCAAACCAGTCAGTGTCCGAATAACCGATTCATAGACAGTGCCTGCCAAATGAGCCACTTCCTCCCTCGTCAATCCCAGATCAAGACCTCGCTCGCGGGTGATCGCGTCAACGCGACCATACTGCTGCGCTAAGAGCCAAAGTGTTGCCGCCACTCGCGCGCGCACCGGCATTAAATCCAGAGGCCGCTTTAAGTGATGTTCGGGCCGAAGCTCTGGCGACGCAAACCCACCAAGACTTGGCGGCGCACTTGTCCACCATGACTGAAGATTCGCAAGAGATTCGGCCGCGACGACGACATCCCCGATCGCTTCGTAAGAATCGCGATACTCGAGTGCACCCAAAGAAGCTGGCCTCAAGAAATCGTCGAGACCAATCACATCGCCTTTTCCAACAAGAGCGACTAGAAATTCTTTTTTCTGATACTTGCGAAGACGCTTAAGGCAACCCGATCGAACCGTAAACACGCCGTGGAGCTCGTCGCCAGCGCGAACCAGTATTTCGCCGTGACGCAAAACCTTCATGATCGAAGCTGACTTATTCGTTTCTGAGATGCGAGTGGGAAGAACCAGTTCGTTTTGTTCCATAGGCTTCGATACTAGCTGCTAGACTTTGTTTTTAAAAATAGATCATTCAAATGAAAAGATTCACTTAAAACGATGTGTCAAGGATGCTTCAGCGGCGCCAGACCATCACTGGGATCGGAAACTCGTCGACCCGAACCCGGTTTTCTGTCATCGTAGACGTCTATGAAAAAACGGCTCGTCACGGCAGCGCTCCCCTATGCCAATGGTCCCATTCACATCGGTCATTTGGTGGGCTACATGCAGGCCGACTTCTGGGTGCGTTGGAACAAAATGAATGGCCAGGACTGCATTTATATCTGCGGCGACGATACGCACGGCACCCCCATCATGATCAAAGCCCGCGAACTTGGAGTCACACCAGAGCAGTTCATCGCAAAGTCTCACGCCGAGCACTTAAAAGACTTCACTGATTTTGGGATCGCCTTTGACAGCTACTCTTCCACAAACTCCGAAGAAAACCGTCGCTTGTCAGAAGAATTCTACATCAAAATGCGAGATGCCGGTCACACCAGCGTTCGGCCTCGTGAACAATTCTGGTGTGATCACGACAAAATGTTTTTGCCCGATCGTTTCGTTAAAGGTGTCTGTCCTAAATGTGACTCGCTTGACCAGTATGGCGACAGCTGTGACAAGTGTGGTTCGACATATGCTGCAACAGATTTGAAAAAACCTGGCTGCTCTCTTTGCGGAGCGCCACCGTCTTTGAAATCTTCCGATACGATTGCGTTCAAACTTTCTGACTTCCGCGACTTTCTTGCGAAGTGGGTTCCCGAGCACGCGCCAGAAGAAGTCGCCAATAAACTTGGCGAATGGATCGATGGCGATCTTCTCGACTGGGACATCTCGCGAGATGCACCCTACTTCGGTTTTAAAATTCCCGGCTTTGATTCAAAATATTTCTACGTCTGGCTGGACGCTCCGATCGGCTATATCTCGTCGACCGAACAATGGTGCAATTCCAAAGAAGGAAAAACCCGCGGCTACACGATGGACGATTACTGGAAGCCAGTTTCCTCCGGCGGAAAAGACGCCGAGATTTTTCATTTCATCGGAAAAGACATTATCAAGTTTCACTGCCTCTTCTGGCCGGCCATGCTAAAAACGGCGGGACGTAAACTTCCAACGGAAATTTTCGTCAACGGCTTCCTCACCGTGAATGGCGAAAAAATGTCGAAATCAAAAGGAACCTTTGTTTCGGCGCGAACTTACTTGGATAACCTTGATCCACAGTTCCTTAGGTACTACTTCGCTTCGAAGTTGAATTCACAGCTACAAGACATCGATCTTGGTCTTGAGGATTTCGCCAACCGCGTGAATTCTGACCTTGTCGGAAAAATTACGAATCTTGGTTCGCGCGGCGCCCAGATGCTGGGGAAAAGGCTGGACGGAATGATGGCGCAAAGCCTCGACACGGACGGCGCCGCACTTTTGGCGCGCTCTCAGGCGCGACAAAAAAAGATCGCCGAGCACTTTGAGGCTCGCGACTTTGCAAAAGTCCTCGGTGAGATTCGAGAAATGGCTGACGACGCCAACAAGTACTTTGACGAAAAAGCTCCTTGGAACCTGATCAAGACGGATCCTGAAGCAACACGCCAAGTTTTGACATCGACTTTGAATGTCTTCCGATTGATCGCTGTTGACCTCAAACCGATCTTGCCTCTTTACGCAGACAATGTTGCAACACTTTTCAGCGAGGCGTCTTTCTCTTGGGCTGACGGCGAAAAAGTTTTGAAGGGAATAAAAATCGGCGACTACGAACATCTCGCGACACGAATTGAGCCTAAAAAAATTGAAGAAATGATTGAAGCGAGTAAAGAAGAGGTCAAAAAAGTGACAGAAACACGAAACAACCCACCAAGCACTGGCGCAGCGTCCTCTAAAGAATCCGTGGCTTCTTCGACAAAGTCTGCCGGCGCGGGAACGGAAGCTGGCGTTCTCGATATCGAGACATTTGGAAAAGTCGATCTTCGCATCGGGAAAATCGTTAAAGCCGAAGCAATTCCTGAAGCAGATAAACTTTTGAAACTTCAGATTGATCTCGGGCCCTTAGGCACTCGACAAATTTTCGCAGGGATCAAAGCGGTTTACGACCCCGCGACTCTTGAAGGACGTCTCACGGTTGTTGTCGCGAACTTAGCGCCGCGAAAAATGAAATTTGGAATGAGCGAAGGCATGGTTCTGGCGGCCTCGGACCCCGCTGGTGGTGGCGGGAAAGATCTTTTCATTCTTTCACCCGATGCCGGAGCAAAACCGGGCGACCGAGTGAAGTGAACAAACTTTCTAGTCACGACCGAAAGCTCGTCCTATTCGCACTGGACGCGGGTCGCGCCTTGGAAGCTTCGATCTCAACAAGTGACGCAGCCGCGAAAGCCGAAAGCTTTAGTCAGGCCCTTGCCAATTGTGGCGAGGCGGAATCCGAACTGGTAAAAAAACTCTCGCAGCTTGCGCCTAAAGTTTCACTAGAACATGGTCCAAAGCATTTGATGGCGCTTCTTGTTCCCATCGAACGTATTGCAGGCCGCGCCGCTCGCGACGAAGAATTTTTATATTTCGAGCGAGATAAACCAGCGTCACCGTCTACGGGTTCGCCAGTAACAACTTGCGACGCTCAAGAAAAAAGTCTGATCGTGATCTGCGAAAATATTCGCTCGGCCTTTAACGTCGGTGCCATATTCAGAACGACCGAAGCCTTCGGCGAAAAAGACGTCTGGCTGGCTGGCTACACTCCAGACCCGCAGAAGACAGCAATGGGAACCGATGACGTCATTCAAAGCCGTCATTTTGATCGCTCTGGTGAAGCTATCAAAGCAGCCCGAAGTCTTGGGGCTTCGATTGTTGGCTTAGAAACTTCAGACCAAGCCGTTCCCATCGATCAGTTCGTATGGCCCTCAAAAACCGCCCTCGTTGTCGGTAACGAGCGCTTTGGACTTGATTCTGAAACCCTAGCCGCCTGCGATCACATTGTGCGAATTGAAACTCGCGGAGCGAAAAATTCACTCAATGTCGGAATCGCCTTCGGTATCGCGGCCGCCTCGTGGGCGAGCTCAAAAGATAGCAGCGGAGAAATTTCAATTTCACCAATTGGATTTGTTCGAGGTGGTTTCAAAAATCCGCAGGTCGCTCCCCGGCAAGGCTCCTACCGGCCAGGCCCAAACGCCTTCACCGCGAATCTCGGAGCGCAGGCGACCATCGAATTGGAATCTCGATTTCAAAACAAGCCCTCGAACTTCGAACAAGCGTTGAAAGATCTTGAAGGTTTTGATCGCGCCTGGCTTCTTTTTGGATTTCACGAAAGCGCGGGCTGGAAACCACAAGTCACCCCACCGCGCGGTGATGGAACAAAGCGCGGGCTTTTCGCAACCAGAGCCCCTCACCGACCCAATGGTCTTGGGCTCTCGTCAGTTAGAATTCTAAGCGTTGATCAAGGGCAACGAAAAATAAAAATTGCCGATCACGATCTCCTCGACGGCACTCCGATTTACGACATTAAACCCTACATTCCCGAAGCTGATTCTTTCTTGGAATCTAAATCCGGTTGGGTCGATGAAATTGAAAGTGCCGCTCACTCGATTTCTGAATCTCCTCGCGCAAAAGAGTGCCTCGACTGGCTCGCGGCGCAGGGTGAGTCGCGGCTTCGCGATTTTATTCATGAGCAGCTTCGCTTTCAACCCCTCAAGAATGAACGAAAACGCGTTGAAGTGAATGGCTCAGGAGACGTTTTGAAACTTGGACCACATCACACCATTTCATTTCGCACGTGGCGCATCGACTTTAAGATGACCGACGGCGCTGTCGAGGTTCTTGATGTGCGAAGTGGTTATAAAGTGTCAGACCTTGAAGACGACCGCTCGATCGACGCCCTTGGCGATTTCGATCTGCACCGACGATTCCTAAAGCGGTAAAACTATTTCCTCGGCCTCGCCCAAACGTGGTCCGCCAGCGGAATGTCTGCCGGAGCAAAAGCGACGTCGGGTTTTTCAAAAGAAGATACCCAGCGAACTTCACTCACATCACTTAAAACGACAGTGTACGGCGATCGAACAATGGCCCGGTACAAAAGAAGCACGATGTGTATCGGCGTCTCAAGAGTGGCGTCGCGAGAGCCTGTTTCATAAACGTAAGAATTGACCGAAAATGGTCTGCTCTCATTTTGCGAGAGTTCGATCTGAAGCCCCAGTTCTTCACGTATTTCTCGGACGACTGTGGCCTCGGGGTTCTCGCCGGGTTCGACTTTCCCGCCTGGAAATTCCCATAAGCCCCCAGCCAACTTATGATGATCAGGCCTCCGAGCGATGAGAATTTCGCCGCGTTCATTTTGGATGACCGCCGCACTCACAAGAATCGGACCCTTCACTGCGGGAATCCGTAAACAACGGAACGCATTGAAATCGACGCGTTTTGGATTTCATCAGAAATAAACATCGGCACCTCGTCTTCCATGGTCGCTCCAAAAACCGGAATCAAAGGGAGGTAGTGCTCTCGCGACGGCACTGACTTTCTAGCCGCAGCGTCGCTGGACCGCGACGCAGAAATCAAAGTTTTCTCGTCGCGCTCGACGAGGGCTTTTTGAATGCGCTGATCAAATTCGGTGGCCCAAGGAAAGGGTAAGGCCGCACTGTCTCGTTGAATCTCTTTAAGGTTGTGGACGATGTTGCCGGACCCTACGATCAAAACACCGTCGTCACGAAGTGGACGAAGCCATCGGCCGACACGAAGATGTGTTTCAGGATCCAACCGCTTTGAAAGAGAAACCATCACGATCGGAAGATTCGCGTCGGGCCAGAGATGCCGGAACACCGACCAAACCCCGTGATCAAATCCCCATTGGGTCGTCGGAGTTGCGGCCTCGATGCCTAAAAGATTTACGATCCGTGTCGCAAGGGCCGGATCTCCGGGAGCTGGGTACTGTACTTCAAAAAGCGATTTTGGAAATCCATAAAAGTCGTGAATTGTCCTGGGCGCCGGGACAGTTAAAACCTGCAAACCATCGGTTTCCCAATGCGCCGAGAAAACAACGGCGGCGCGAGGCTTCAGCGTTCGAAGCTTGTCTCCCCACAGCTTGAGAGATTTTGAATACGAGTTTTCCGCGATCGCGTTCATGGGGCTACCATGACCGATGAAGAGAGCTGGCTGACGTTCGACGCCGGTGCGGATTTCCATGGCTCGAATAGTACGGCGCGACGAATCTCTTGTCACGAGCTCATGTCAGCCCCGCGCGGAAATGAACCTGGACGAATGTTGCAAAATCGAGCATGGTCGAGCCATGGATTCACACGAAGGGTCACCCGAAAGTTCATCACACGGTTCGTCACTATTGCTTGAAGGCCGCCTCCATGATCTTGGAGGCTTCAGCGTTCGTCGCGTTCTTCCGTTTTCGCGCGCAGGCCAAACTAGACGCCACGTGGGGTCCTTTGTGTTTCTTGATCACATTGGCCCGGCGGAGCTTGAGACACCGTTAAAAGTTTCGAACCATCCCCACATCGGACTCTCGACGGCGACGTACCTTTTTGAGGGAGAAATTCTTCACAAAGATTCACTTGGATCAGAGCAAGTCATCCGCGAAGGCGAACTCAATTTGATGACGGCGGGCGAATGGATCACCCACACCGAAGATGGTCTGACCGAAGAAATTCACGGGCTTCAATTTTGGATTGCTCTGCCGCTTGAGGAAGAAGAGTGTGCCCCGAAATTCCAACACTTCGAAGGCGATCAAATTCCAAAATGGCCCATCGCCAAGGGCGTGACCGCTCAGGTTTTAATGGGTCAGTACCAGGATAAAAAGTCGACCGTTGATTTTCCGTCTGAAACTCTTTTTTTGGTTCTTGATTCCAGTACGTCGCATCGAATTCCGATGATGCTTGATCTCGATTATAAAGAACTTGGACTGTACGTTTGCGAAGGCACTGTCACTCTCGAAGAACATGGATCGCTGAAACCAGGGCAACTTTTGGTGTTGGATCAAAAACTTGATGGCACCCACGAAAAATTGGAGATCGAACTCGGCCCCGGCGCACGCGTCGCTTTGTTTGGCGGAGCGCCGCTGGACAAGCCGCGCCTCATGAAGTGGAACTACGTCGCCAGTGATCAAGAGCTGATCGATCAAGCTGAAGCGCGCTGGGCTAAAGAAGGCCCAAAGAAGCTTTAGTTAACTTCGCGGTGACTGAGGTTCCACAAAGAACGATCGCCGTGGTCGTAAGTTTTCGAACGATCGATGGCTGTTGCTTGTTTGCTGTCGACGACTTCCCGTTTTACTTCAGAGCAACCCGACATTAAGCCCATGCACAAGAAGCCCAAGCTCAAAACACCTGGGACAAGAACTGATTTAGTTTTCAGAATCATTTTTTGCCGGCTCATCGGTTCACTCCTAAAATTAGCGTCTTTGAGTAAGTTACGCCGACTCGGGATTGAAGTGTCGATTGTGAGCGGCATTCGACATTTGTAAGTTGAGCGCACTTTCAGTTCGCGCTAGCGTCTCATTATGATTCATCTACCTCAGTTTATCTCTGATCTGGGTTTCATCTTGGTCACCGCGGCCGTCGTGACCCTGCTGTTTCGTCGCCTGAAGCAGCCTGTTGTGCTTGGCTATTTGATCGCAGGTTTTCTTTTGGGGCCCCATATCAGCTTCATGCCGACCGTCGGAGACCCAGAGAACGTAAAAATCTGGGCCGAGATTGGCGTCATATTTCTTCTTTTCGGTCTCGGACTCGAATTCAGTTTTAAGAAACTCGCTCACGTCGGAAAAAGCGCCAGCATCACAGCCCTTTTTGAAGTCGTGGCGATGGTGGGCCTGGGTTTTCTCACGGGCCTTGCTCTGGGATGGTCCCGTATGGACAGTTTGTTCCTCGGAGGAATTCTGTCGATCTCTTCGACGACGATCATCGTGCGTGCCTTTGATGAGCTGGGACTAAAAGGAAAACGTTTTGTCTCTTTGGTTTTTGGCGTTCTGATTGTCGAAGATCTCGTCGCGATCTTACTCTTGGTTTTGCTTTCTACGGTCGCTGTCACTCAGACACTTTCCGGTGTTGAACTTTTGACCTCGACAACCCGCCTTGGTTTTTTTCTGATTCTGTGGTTCATGGTCGGCATCTATGTTCTTCCACCAATTCTCAATAAAGTGCGCTCACTTCTGACGGATGAGACGGCTCTGGTGGTTGCGCTGGGGCTTTGCCTTTTGATGGTCATCATCGCTACAAAAGTTGGCTTCTCTCCGGCGCTTGGCGCGTTCGTCATGGGGTCTTTACTTGCCGAAACTCGCGACGCTAAACGTATCGAACATTTGATCACACCGGTGCGTGATCTTTTTGCAGCGATCTTTTTCGTTTCGGTGGGGATGCTGATCGACCCGCGTGTTCTTGTTGATTACGGTGGTGAAATCGTTTTGATCAGTGTGATCACAATCATCGGGAAATTCTTAAGCTCCGGTATTGGGGCGCTAGTCTCGGGCCGAAACCTCAAAGATTCAGTCATGGCGGGCCTCAGCCTCGCTCAGATTGGCGAATTTTCTTTTATTATCGCAACGCTTGGCCTCACCTTGGGTGTTACCAGTGATTTTCTCTACCCGATTGCTGTTGCCGTGTCGGCAATTACGACTTTTACAACGCCCTATCAAATTCGCGCTGGAGAGCCGTTCTTCAAGTGGATTCGCGCGCGCCTCCCGCTTGCAGTTATGAATCGCATCGATCAGTACCGTGCGGCCGTGAATCAGGAAGGTTCAAGACAGAATATCGGATCTCTTCTCTGGTCCGCCTATGGTGCAAGAATTTTATCGAGCACAATTTTGACGATCGCCGTTGGGCTTACGCTGGATCAACTTGTTAAACCGCTTTTGATCAATCAGTTCGAAGACTCCCCATGGCTCAGCTCAATTCTAACGGGCTCTGCTCTCTTTTTAGCGGCGCCATTTTTGTGGGCGATTATGCTTGGTCATCCTTCTCAACAAATCGCAGGCGAAAGCATGGTACGCCTGAAACCTTTGGCACCTGGCATTCTGATCGCTCGAGCGCTGATCGGGTTTACTCTTGTGACGTTTCTTATTCAGCTTTTTGAACCGACCTCGGCTTTTGTTGGATTCACAGCAATCTTGGCAACGCTCGTCGTTTTAGGACTCATCGTCTTCGCAAAACACGCAGCTCCAGTTTATGAGCGAATGGAAAATAGGTTTTTAGAAAATCTGACGGATAAAGAAAGAAACCTTGGAACTCCCGAACGTCCGATTCTCACGCCGTGGGATGCATCTTTGGGTGAAATGGTCGTCGCGCCGAATTCTGAAGTCACCGGGCACACTCTGATGACTTCAAAAATCAAAGAACGCTTTGGCGTGATGGTTTCTTTGATTGTGCGCGGACATCAGAAAATTCTCGCCCCCAGCCGCGATCACATTTTGATGCCGTTTGATCGACTCTATATGATCGGAACCGACGAACAACTTCACGATGCTCGGAAAGTGGTCGAACAGGATGCGGCCGAAGAACTCGACGCCGACAAACCGCTGAAATTCGGGCTCACGTCGCTTCCCATTGAAGCGTCGAGTCCTTACGCCGGGCTCAGTTTAAAAGATTCAACTCTTCGCACCGATGCCGATGCCATCGTCGTCGGCATCGAACGCGCCGGCACTCGAATTTTAAATCCAGAATCAACCGCCACACTTGAAGTGGACGATCTGATCTGGCTTGTCGGAGATTTGAAAAAAATTGAGTCTCTTCGACCAAATTCCAGCGCGTTCGCTGCGCGAGATGTGGTGTCATGAGTTCCCCGCACTACAGAGTAATTTGACCCCGGTGTCATGTTCGCACCAGAAAAAGTGTGCGAAAAAAACGCAGAGACGCGTTTTAATTCATCTGATGCCGCTGAACCGACCTGAAACTTGGACCTCACCTTGCTCAGTGGTAGTTCACACCCGTTGCGCTCACCACAGAGCCAGCGAACAACCAAGGGGACTTAAAGTGACTACTCAATCTGATTCTCGTTTCTCGTTCACGAAACATCTCAGTCTTTTGGTTGCGGGCCTCGCAGCCGTCGCGACACTCTCGTTTTCCAACTCGAGCCACGCGTTCGAAAGCGACCTTGCTTTGAGCGACACCGAGCTTCAAGGCCTCATCGACATCGAAGATAAAGCTTCGCTCGATGATATCTACGCTGACTTTTCGAAGACCATCGACGCTCGTCACGTTCCTGGTCACGGACCTGGCGGCGGACGCGGTCCGGGCTATGGGCCTGGTTATGGACCAGGACATGGTCCTGGTTACGGACCAGGTTATGGCCCAGGTCACGACTGGCGCCCACGCGTTCAGTGCCGAGCCGTGAACGGTCGAGGCGTCGTATTTTACGGAGTAGGTCGCAATGTTCCCGATGCTCAAAATGATGTTCTCAGCCGCTGCTATCGCGTGAGCAGGCGCTGCAATATGCAAGGCTGCAACCGCATTTAGTCTTTGGTTCTATTCTTTCTTCGACTTCGGAAGCTTCTCCAATTTGTGGAGAGCTTCGCTGGCGGGGCCCGAGTCGGAAGACTTGGGCTTTTGCGTTTCTGATTCTGATTTTTTTTCTGGTTCGCCGCGGTGACTGCGTTCGGCGGCAAGAGCTTTTTCGCCAGTGATTCCGACCCACTCGGGAAAGAAAATCATAATGCCGACATAGATCATGATGGCTAAAAGAAAAAGACCACCTGCTAAGAACAAAAACCACAATTCCATAGTTCTTCGACCTTACGACTTTGCATTGATTTAGCAACTGCCTCGCAAGAATTTACACAGGGCTGGTAGGTCTTTCGCCCTCGGTTTCGCTTTTCAGTCCTGGCACCCCTTTGTCGCTCATGTGAGCCACCCTCGGATCGGTCTCCCCCTTGCACCCACGCCCGTCACTCTATGAAAAGCCTACTCCAAAAGTCGCCAATTTCTCTTGCTCCGCACACGGGAAAACTTTTTACGACTGCACTAGTTTTGTTCGGTTTTGGGATTCTACCTTTATTCCTTCCGATGGCAGCGAACAGTCAAAGTTGCGAAAAACTTTTTGAAACCACTGCCCCCGCCATGAGTGATGCTTCGGCGAAACGGGCTCCTCGTACCACGCGCGAACTTGTCGACGAATCGTGGAAACTTGTTCTCGAACAAGACTACGTCACGTGGCTTCGGGACTTCGAAGCCTCTGGAATTCCGATTCCCGAGTCTGGCATCGGCCGCGCTCTTTTCATGCACTGGAAAATGGCACCTGCCGTGACCGGTCCTTTATTAAAAATCGGATTTCGAATCGTGGAGCCCACGGCAGAAAAGCCAAATGAAGTGGCGCGATTTGAATTTCCCGAAAGCTTCCAAGCAATGACCACAATGATTGCTCGCGCTCAGGACGAGAATCAAAAGCAATATCCTGGGTCGCGCTTTCGATTGGCCACTTACAATGATTCGAAGTGGCTTCCGCTCAATGAAACTCTGCCTTTGGGAGTGACCTTTGGCTCGGGAAAAGACACCGGGATCGAAGGCTACGCTCGGATGTTGGCTTCGGGTTATGTACCGCTTTGGCCCTCAAGACGCTCACTACTTTTCGTTCATGATCTTGGTCATGTGACCGAATTTCTTGAATACCCAGCGGTGTTCCCAGCACTTCAGAAGTACTTCTCTCGGTACATGGAAAAAAATTGGATCAAAGATCCTGTCTATACGGGGCGTGCAGAAATCTTTAACGAAGCTTCTTACATTCTAAAACCTGAAAAGTACGCGGCGATCGATGCACTTTTAGTCTCAGAGGCCGATACGGCTGCGACGCTTGATTCGCGGGCATCGAAAATATTTGATCGACTGGGAAGCGACCGCGAAGGAACGTTGAACCAGGTTTACCGGCTAACATCAAAGTTCAATGACCTTGTCGAGCGCCACGGCGGCGGCGCGCGTGATCCCTTTAATCTTGAGGCGACACTTTTGTCGGTCGACACGGTCGCCAATTTTGTGGACAAAATGATTCGCGACCCCGCCGATGGCAACTACAGCGGCGGCGCGGTCAGCAAAGAAGGTCGCATTGAATTCTTGGAGTCACTGGAAGGAATCAATCGTCAGATTCAGATTTTGTCAGAGCAACTTTTGCGAACTTCTGGGGTCGAAGACTCCATGAGCGAACCTGCGCATCAATGGTATTTAAGCTACCGTGTGGCCCAGCTGGAGGTTGCCTTTCTCACTCAGCGCAATCTTAGGCTGTCACACGTCGACATTATCCAAGACTCGATGCTGCCGATGGGCTCAAAATCGAAAACGCGAACTTACTTCCAAAGCTTCCAACCCAAAGGCTCGCGCCATTTTGAAGTTTTCGTAGGCCAGTAATTCAAATGAACAATTCCGTCCTCAAGGAGTCTCCAACGTGAATTTCGACTGGTTCGTATGGTCAAACCCGGTCACTTTGTGGTGGGTGTTTTTGATTTCGGTGAGCCTCGTAAATATAGTCGCCTGGATCTGGGCGCGCACGTCGATGAAGCAGATCTACCGAGACGAATTGACGTCCGAGGGAAATCGAATTCCAAAACGAGTGCATCTGGTCATTTGGTGTTCGGCGGCCTACGTATTCGGATGTGCATTTCGCTCATTCATCCCGCGCGCGGATGTTCAGCGAATCACTTTGTTTGATACCTGGTTTGCCAGCGTCTTTCTGGGGCGCACGGTGGCCACGATCGCTGAACTTGCCTTTGTCGTTCAGTGGGCGATTGTTCTTTCTTTTTTAAGTGAAGAGGGCCGCTCTAAAGTCGGAAGCCTCATTGCAAAGACAATAGTCCCACTGATCGTCGTGGCCGAAATCTGCTCGTGGTACGCAGTGATCACCACAAATTACATCGGAAACGTGATCGAAGAGTCACTGTGGGCCTTCACATACACACTAGTCGCAGTGGCCCTAGCCTCCTTATTTTATTCCTTCAAAGGCGCCCTAAGATACGCAGTCGGAATCGCGGTCGTCTTCGCTTTTCTCTATGTCGGTTTCATGGTCACGGTTGACGTACCAATGTACGTCACCAGATTCATGGCGGATCTCGCTTCTCAAAAACCATTTCTTGGATTCATAGAAGGCCTCGTCGACCTCAATACCCGATGGCACGTCACTCACGACATCGCTGAATGGAAAACCGAAATTGCCTGGATGTCGTTGTACTTCAGCTTCGCCGTCTGGGTGAGCATAGGCCTCTGCCTCGTACCGCTTTCCGAAAAGCGGCTGGCAATACACAAAAAGTAAAGATCGCGGCGCCTTCCCCTTTTCCGCGACACAGGCTTCGTGCCTTCACCGCATCGGCTCGGGCTCCTGCCCTCGGCCCGCGTTTACGCGGGCTTCCCGATTCGGAGGTCGCGGAAAAGGGGAAGGCGCCGTAATCTTAGTATTTTTAGTTTTACGCCGCTGTCCCTTCGGGACCCTCTAGGACTTTAGCATGCGCAATACGACGATGATTTCGTTTGTGGGAAATATCCAGGCGAAGTGTTTTTCGTATTTTTTTGGTGAGAGCTTGTAGATGAGCCAGCCGAACACGTCGATCAGAGAGCCCGAAAATTTTAGACGACGCGAGACCACTTCGAATTTTTCTGGACCCATCGCTTGATCGAAGAGCTGCGGTAACGATCCAAGAGCGAAATGATGAAGATGAGTCGGATCACCCCAGCTGGCGTACGAACTGTAATGGGGAGTTGTGAATTCGATGAGGGCTCCGTGTTTTGAAACTCGCCACATTTCCGACGCCACGGTGTGAACCTCGCGAAAATGTTCGATCGCGTGCTGGCAGCGAATGTAATCAAAGGAATTATCAGCTAAAGGCCACGGCGCTTTATTCACATCGTGCACATGCTGAACGCCGGGCGCCGCCTTGTAATCGATGCCGATCGCACCTTCCAAACAGTGGCTACCGCAACCAACATCAAGCTTCATGAATCCCCCACCGGACAAAGAAAAGGGCCCATGAAGGCCCTGATCTGAAGTATAGCTGTTTATATTGGTAGTGAGAGCCAGACTTGAACTGGCGACCTACGGATTATGATTCCGTTGCTCTAACCAGCTGAGCTACCCCACCCCGTCAAAACAGTTTCAAAGAAGTCGTAATCTAGAGAACGACCGGCCCATGCGTCAAGCCGCAGATTGAGCCAATTTCAAGCGCTGCGGGAAATCTCTGCATGAATCTTCACTCGAAATCGAATTCCTTCGCTGTGACGGCTGCACATATTTTGCTCCTGACACGCAGTTCTTGCTCTCAATCAGTGCTTCACAACTAAGCCCAAGGAACAAAATGCGCGCAAAATTCATCACTCTCATGATCGCCGTCTCTGTTTTAACGATGTCCTCATTTTCGTCACTCGCCTCAGCCGAAAACCTGTGCGACGGGTCGACGGCTGATATGCACGAATGCATCGGCGCCAAGTACCTTATTGCCGACAAAGAACTCAACTCAGTTTACCAAGCGCTCCGAGCGCGGCTGAAAAAAGAAGCGTCGGACAAAGACTTTGGAAGCGACGCTGTGGAAACCGATCGGCGCTTGGTTGCGGCCCAGAGAGCTTGGATCACGTTCCGCGACGCCGACTGTCAACTCGCAGCCACGGAGATGCTGGGCGGATCTGGCGAGGGTCTTATTGTTCACGGCTGCCTCTTAGAAAGAACTCTGGAGCGCGTAAAGGCCCTCAAAGCTTACTGAAATTGAGGAAACCGTCCGGCAGGTGCGTATTTTGTGACCTAAAGACGCACCGCCCACCGTGTAAGTTTGACACATTTTTTCATTAGAGTTCGACTGTTCCCGTAACCACACGGAGGGGGAACATGTCGAAACTCAATGGAAAATCGGTTCTGCAGAAGAAGACTCGGACTCGGAAAAGTTCTCAGAAAAATTCCCCAAAAACCTGGCAAATGTTCAGTTTCTTAGCAGCTTCGCTAGTAGCGCTTCTCACAGCGGCCTGCTCGCCCGGATTGCAAAATAAAACGACAGGCCCCGATGGGCAAATTCTTACCTCCGCCTCTATCGTTCCCGTTGAAGGAAAAATTCTGATCACCGACGGCGCAGGAACTCCGGTTCCCGATGCCACCGTCATGATTGGTCTCAGAGAAAATGTTCCTTTTCCAGGCAATGTGCTGAAAGCGGATGCCCTCGGCGTGCTTGATATTCCAGCGACGTGGACCGATGCGCAGCCAGTGACTGTTGAAGCGGCAGGCTTTGTGCGCACGACGTGGATGTCACAGGCGCCGACGGCTCTTGTCTTGAGCCTTCGAAAAAAAGTTCAACCCCAGCGACTTGAACTTCAGGGTAAAACCACCGGCTATAAAAATTTGACGAAGGACGGTTGGGCCGATGTCGGAGTGGTTTTCCCCGCACTTCGCCGCGATCAACTGGCGTCGCTTCAGATGACAGACATCATCAGTCCCGAAGTCGACGTTCTGACAATCATGGGTCAGACGATTGAAATTCCAACCAATATCTCGATCCCCAAGCAAGACGAACGCTACTACTTCACGATCACTCTCGAGAAGCCGGTCTTTCGAACTTACTTGAAAGAATCGCGCACTTGGAAAATGGTCGCGACTCACGCGCGCTTTCCGTTTGAAGAGGTCGTTGATGATCTTCGTGCTGGAAAATCTTTTTTTGATGTCTTGAATTACTTCGAATTCAAAAGTGCTTCGGTCGAAGACATTTCGATTTCAACGCCGTCGACGAAAAAAGATATGACTGTGACAAAAACAAAGTTCGACGCTTTGCTGGACGTCGCGGCTCCGAAGTTTGCTGCGAAGTACACGATGCTGGCCGTTTCGGTCGCGGACGATGGCGGACTTCTTTATCCGACCGACGTTAAAAAATTGAGTTCCGGAGAAACACGGCGCTTGGTGGCTCCGAAAGGTGCGCCCGGATTGCTTGTCGGCGCTCTTCGCGACACCGCGGCGCCTGAATCGGGTCCAGGGGCTGATGCTCTGTCTGCAGTCATCGCGCCCAACAATCAGACGACGCGATTTGAGTTTCTCGAGATCCCGGGAAATCCAAAAATTTCGACAGGACTTCTTGTTCTCTCTCCGCCAAAAAGTTCGGTCGCTTCCGTGACACCCACGGTCACCTATGCGACCCTGAACAAGATCGACAAACTCACCGCAGGAAAAGCTCAGATCGAATCGAAATCACCACTTTGGGATGTCTATTCTTCTGGGTGGTCGGCTTCGATGGAGCTTCCGGAGTTTTCGACAAAACTGACGGGACCACATCGCTGGGAAGTCTTATTCGGTGGAGCTCCAAATGGAACGAAAGTACAACTTGGTCCAAACCTCATCGATGGCCTCACTCATATCTCGAAGAGTGCGACGAACCTGTAAGCGGTTTCCGCGTTTAATGACGGGGCATTTTTTAATGCCCCTAATCCTTCTACTCTCTGGCTGCGTGACGGCGACTCAAAAGTTAGAATCAAAAGCGACCGAAGGGCCTTTTAGCCGCGTTTATTATGCGGCTTACGAAGATGTTGAGATCGCGCTGAAACAGTCGATGATTCGCTACCCGCAAAAAGTCGACAACACCGAAGCCGGGATCTTTGAAACCGATTACATCAAAGGCGACGCGCGCTTTCGCGCACCGAACAACAAGTCGGTTTTCTCTCCAGGATATCGCTACCGAATTTTGGTTCGCCTGGTTCGCGGCCGCGCCGAAGACCGTCCGGCCATCAAAGTTCAGGTCACTAAGAAATCAGAAATCGTTCGCGACTTTTTCTCGGACGCGAACAATATCAAAAGTGACGGCCTTGAAGAGCAGGTGATTTTGTATCGCATCGGACGCGAGCTTCAACTGGCGCGAGCGATCACGAAGGCCAACGATAAAGCGAATAAAAAAACGGCACCATAAACTACCATTGAAGGTGTTTAGCCGCGAGTGACATTCCACTGCTGCCAAAGCGCTCGTCGTCGTGGAAGCGGATCAGTGGGCTTACCAAGACTTTGTCCCGTCAAACGTTCAAGAGCCTTGATCGCCGGAACGTAAAGCTTCGGATCCCCGTCGTCTAAAAGCTTCACGAACCTTGCCTCAGAACCGGTGCCTTCAAGCTTCGCTAAAGCCTCGACAATACGACGGCGAATGAAAAGACTCTGACTGCGCTTAAAGTTTTCGGGGCGGTTCAGTTGGCTCCAAAGATCCGGCACCGACGCACGGTCTTGAATGGCCTCCAATGTTTCAACCGCGGTCAATCTCACCAGAAGCGCCTTATCATTGAGAAGTTTTCTGGACCACTTCCCAGCGACTTTCTGATCAAACCGCGACACCGCCAAGAGGGCGGCACTTCGAAGCTCCCAAACATCGGCCTTCATCGCGCGCTCGAGCTCGGGAAGGCTCAATGGCCCGCCCAAGCGACCAATCGCCATCGTTGAACGCCAACGCATGTCGATTTTAGATTTTGGATCAAACATAATGACGCGAAGATTTTTATAGCCGGAAGGGCCTTGTGCGCGAAGCGCCGCAATTCGATTGGGAAACGGCAAATCTAAAACGGCCAGCGTTTGGGCCTTTGGAATCACCCTTACACCAAGTTGCGGTTTCGTTTTCAAAGCCTCACTCGTCGAAGAACTTCGAGAAACTGCAGCATGAACATTCGAAACACCCGCCGTCGCGACGAGGGCTAACACTAGGCTTGTGAACGATAGACCTGCGTATCGAGCGCGAGACATATTCACCCCTTTGAATCTTTTTTCGCCTGAAAGTCAGTGTCATTAAATTCGGCGAGCAGATCGTCAACAGGCACCTGACTGGCCGACGCTGACGGGGCCATGGTCACCGAAGGTGCCTGGACGCTTGTCACCGAAGGTGCAGGGGCGCTTGCAACCGTCGGTGCGGGTGCGCTCGTCACCGCGGGCGGCGTAGCCGCGACTGGCTCAGATGGCGCAGCTGCGGCCGCGGGTACGGATGTTTCCACTGGCGCCGCAGGAGATTCCGCAATTCCCATCTCGGCCATCAAACGATCTGTGTCGAGCTGCTCATCAAGAACAGACGCAGTGTCTGAACCACCCGAAGTATCACCTCCCGAATCACTCATCGACGCAACTTCGGCCAACATTTTTTCTGTATCGAGAGCTCCAAAAGGATCCGACGGTGATTGCGCCTCTTCAGGTGCACTTGGCTCCGTTGCAACCGTGGGCGCAGGGGTATTGGCAAGGAGAGCGTCGATGGCCGCTTGAGGATCCACCGTTGCTGTTCCGGAGACCACCAAGTTTGCGAACTCATCGACGGCGCTGATCTCTGAAGCCGGGGCCGGCTGAGCAGAGCTTTGTGACAAGGCCTTTGCAAACTCGCCCATCACATCATCGGCCGTATCAAGAACAAACGGCTCGGCGGCTTTCTTCGGTGCCGCTGGCGGCTCCGCGGCTTTAGTAGCCGGCACAACAGTCTCGGTTTCAGCAAGACTCGGCTTCACATCGAGGACAGCAGCTTGAGCCGCCTGGACATCGACCGTGGCCGCAGGCTCGCTGACGGCCTGCTGGGTGGCTTGAACTTGATCGCGAGCTGTGGTGGTGGCCACTCGCAGTTTTTCGATTTCGTCTTTAAGCTTTTTGTTCTCTTCTTTGTACGTCGAAAGATCCGCGATATCGTCTTCAATGATTTCGTACTCAGAGAGCTTTGCTTGAAGCTCGTTGATCTTAGCTAGCAGCGCCTCGGTCTCCGCGCCGCCTGATGCGCCGCTAGACTTCGACGAACTGGCTGCACCAGCGTCGGCCTGAGACTTTAAAACTTCCAGATCACTAAGAAGGGATGCAATCTTCGCTTCGCGGTCACTTAGAACTTTTTTGAGTTCTGCTGTCTCTGGCGAGCCTTTTCCTGACCCATCAGGCCCACTGCTTGAAGCACCCTCCGCTGATCCACTCGAGACACCGCCGGCACCAATCGCTCCCGTCGCAATCGCTTTTTTTAGCGCGCCCTCGATGGCTGTCGTGATTGTTTTTGAGTCGACCGCTCCACCGCCAGAAGCAGCGCTTTCTTTTTCGTCGACGACGGATCGAACCAGAAGAAGAATCACGACGATCAAAGTCAGACCGATCAGCACGCCGAACGTAAGGTCATTCTTTTCAAGAAAAATAAAACGCACGAGCGCGTTGAAATCCATAATCGCTATTTTCGCGCGATCCCATGAAAATGAACAAGAAAAAGCGCGCAGGACAGAGGTCGAGCCCGCAAAAACTCGACCCTTGGTTCGCGGATGAAGTTAAACGCTAAAAACCCTCGCGTCGAAACTTCGACGACACCGCAGATGCAAAAAACTTCGGCAAGTGTCTTGCGAAAGCAAGGCCTGCGCGAGTAAATCCCTTTGGCGATAAGACGTCGCGGTCATCTAAGACTGCCTCAATGACCTGATTTGCCCAGACATCCGGGGCGACCACGCCCTCAAGCATCGACAGATCCATTTTCGAGCCGTACTTAACTGCAATCTCGTCAAACATCCGCGTCTTAACTCCGGGAGTCAGAAGCGTCAGAGTCGAGACTCCCGTCCCGCGAAGTTCAACCGCAAGACACGCTGTGAGAGCCACAACACCTGTCTTTGCGGCCGAATACGTCGATGCCAATGGGAAATTCATGACGCCCGAAACGCTAGAATTGTTCACGATCTTTCCACGTTTTCGCGCCAGCATTCCTGGAATCACGGCATGACTCAAATGCGTAAGCCCTAAAAGGTTCACTTGAAACATCGAATAGATCTCATCCAGCGGCTGCTCTTCAAGAAGTCCACCTGTGAGTAGCCCTGCGTTGTTAACCAAGATATCAAACTCAAGTTTTAATATTTCAGGAAGCGACTTTTCGATCGATTCTCTTGTCGACATATCAAGACGAATCGCTTTTGCATCGCCAATCTCTTTGAGTGCGCTCAAGACCTCGGGGCTCTCGGGAGACCGAACACCGATCCAAACTTTTCCACCAGCGCGCGCAAAGGCTATAGCCAGCGCAAGGCCGATGCCTCGATTTCCACCTGTGATCAAGATACGTGAACCATCTATTTTCATAGAGACACTTGAGCACGGTTCAAAAAGGAACGGGAGGACTTTCGTCCCCCCGTTCAAAAGGAATGAGAACCCTCATTCCCCCCTGTTCTAATTTATTTTAGTCTAAACCCGCCGCTTTCGAAATTTTGCGAATGAGTTTGATATTCGTCTCGGCTCGCGAAAGGTCGTCTGTCAGACGCTTCACTCGCAGTGGCGACGCTTTCGCTTCGACGGCTCGACTCAAAATCCCACCGATTTCAGTCGCAAAGCTTTGGAATTCTAAGGCCGCGGCCGTGTATTTAGCGCGCTTTGCAATCACGGGCGCACAGTCCGAAGGAATCGCCGGGGCTTCGCTGCCCCCAGAAGACGCACCCGGAGTCAGCTCTTGAAATCGGAAGGTCGGCTTTGTGCCGCCCAGAAGCGCGCGAAGACGCCCCACGCCCGGAGGCAATGGCTCACTTGGCTGAGGATTTGACCGAGGCGGCGGAAGACGAATCCCAGGAGCAGCAGCGGGCACTTCTTTGCACCGGCCCGTTGGATCCAAGGCTTCCATCGACTGGCTAAGAATCTGCCCCGTCGCATTCAAAATTCCACCCGCCTGGTCGGCGAGATTGATCGTGAGGAACAACGGAACATCTTTACTCTGCGTCGCAAGAACATTCACAAGGGTCCACATCGAACCATCCTCAGCTTCCGTTGAAAGCAGAGGCTTCAGTACTTCATCGATTTTAGGATCCGAAAGAGATTTAAGATTCTTCTCTAAGGCCTCCCGAGCATCAGCAAGTTCTGTGACCTTCATAATGTTGACCGCGTCGGCATCCGAAGCTTTTTGCTGACGTTCGACCCAAGTTTTTCTCTCAGCATCGATTTTTGCCGCCGCGGAAACGAGATCGTGAGAGATCGACTTTCTGTCGGTTGTCTGCGTCGCGCGATAGACATGCTGCCCGCTGGCCGAAGTGAACTGGGCCACATTTTGATCAAATGGCGCGCGGCAACCGGACTCGTCCGTCGAACACACTCGAAGCAAGTCCGCCATCGATTCATCAGAATCGCTGATGAAGTCCGTGAGAGCCGTGATCGTCGCAATCGACTTCACATCAAGATTTGTCGACGGAGCGGCCTTTGCCGGTAAAACTCCAAGCGGTGTTCGAAGCGGAATCGTCACAAGGCGATCACCGTCTGTGATCATCGATTTAAATAAGCTTCGGGAAAATTCCTGCGTGTGAGGAAAGGCGTAAGCATTTCCACTCATCGATCGACGAGAGTACTTTTGAATACCCATGTCTTTGATACCAAGAGCTACCATAGCTATATACTTGTCCCAGAAAGATCCAATATTAGTTTGCCGAGGAAAGGGACCCGACTCGTCCCACTCGGAAATAAAGGGTTTCCCGTAGCGGCCGATCTTTACTTCGCCCACCAAGCTCTTTAACTGCGCCATCACGTCGGGGGTTGTCGGAATTCCTCGACCACTGGCAAAGTCCTCAAGCGCCTTCTCGAGCTCGACATTGTCTGGAAGCTTTTGAAGCTGGAATTCATCCTGGCTTAGCGGCTCGGCGATATACATTCCGGGTTCGGTCGAACCCAAAACATCGACAAAAAACTGCTTTGCCAAAATATTGGCAAATGCCAAGTCCGCCAATCCATAAGGCGTGTACTGCTGGGGGTTCATTCTCAAACCCTCAGGTCCGAAAAGTCCCATTTCAAATGTTTCCAAACTTGTTGGATCAACACCCGCCTGCTCGGCATCAATGAAGTTACAAACATTCACAATTTCATTTTTATCGACGGACTCTCTCCAGTACCCGATGTCACATTCGTTTTCTTTTGCAGGGACAGACTTTGAGTCGATCAAAGCAAACAAAAACTCATCCATCACTTGGCGAACCGGAATGAAGTAGCGAACAAGCGCGCCCATTGGGTACGATCTGGCTCGCTGCTCAAAGGTCGCTCGGTCACGCCGCATGTGCGACAGAACCCAGTTTGTTTGATAGTCCTCAATCAGGTTGAAAGTGATTTCCGAGACGTTTCGGCCTTTGTCAAAACGCCGACAAAGAATCGACTCATTCACTTGATGATCCGTACAAAATTTAAAGCCACTCGTTACTGCAGGGTCAGTTTTCTTATCGATCGATCGATTGTAGGCATACCGAATCGCAGCCACGTCGTAGGGGGCAAGCCCCCCAATCTGAGAATAGAAGTCGCCGCCATAGTCCATGATCGACGAGAACATGTAGGGATCAAGATCTCCGGCAGCAACTGTTTTCCCTTCGGGCGGAAGCGCCGCTTCGGCTTCAAGTTTTCCGTTCAAGCGATGAAATTCGGGATGATAGTGTTTTTCGTCGGCCGACGCGTGGAAGTTGTGACGAAGTCCAAACGTGTGCCCCAGCTCATGCAGAAGCGTCGAGTAATAGGTCTTCTGTTCGACCTCTCGCTTGATTGCTTCCACCTGAGCACGGAAATCTTTTAAGTCAGGGTTGGCCGCCAAAACTTTTTTAATGTAGCGAAGAGTCGCTTCTTCAACGAGCTCGGCTCCGTGAATGCCCGTGGCGGCTTGCTGAACCATGCGCGCACGCTCTTCGCGAAGCCCCGCTCCGACATCATGCAAATGTTCAAGACCACCAATTTCTGGAAGCCGACTTTTTGCTGCCGACCGCGCGCCTAAAAGACCAAAAGTCAGATCGAATCCGAAAATCGATCCGCCGAGGCGAGATTGCTCGGAGGTGGCAAAAAGCTCGGGCGCTTTTTTTACTAAATTTTCTTTGCGCGCCAGCGAGCGACCGACAGGTTCGCTGACTTGTTTAGTAATCGCACCGATTGAATTTCGAACTTCAAATTGAGATTCGCGACCAGAAAATTTCTGTACCTTTTGGGGTGCCGCTGGAAGCCCAAGCTTTAGACGAAGTGTTCTGCTGTCTGTACCTACTTTGAAGTCACCAGGTTTTCGGAACAGCTCGTTAAGACGCTCTTTGGTCTCGGCATCGGTTGCGAGAAAGACTTGGCGAATCTCTTCATCCTCCAAGATCATGGTAATGATGCTATCAACCCAACCCATTGTTCCACGGACGCCGTCCTCATAGACGGTCGCTCGGGCCGCGATCACTTCACCTGTGATTGGGTTTGACGCTTTTTGGGCGACACCCAAAAGTCCGCCCGGTGATTTCGCGCCGTAGTGAGCAATCGTGTTGAACCGAGGGTCAACCATATCGACGCTCTTTGATTCATCAAGAACCACGACGTCGTCGCCTCGACCCAAAGCGACTTTGAATGTTTCGTTCCAATCTTTGACGGCCTGACGAGTCACTGCGAGATACTTTTCCGGGTAATTTTTCGTTAAATGCCAGACGACTTTTCCCGTCGAGCACGAGAGCGGACTGCCGCTTAAGTCCTTGCGACCGGGTTCGCACACATTAAAGAGATGAGCATAAGTGACATTTTCGATTTCAGAATCCAAAAGACCTTTTTCGGGATTCTCAACGTCTTGCTGAGTGAAGAAGTAACCAAACCGTTTAAAATCTTCGTTGCGGTAATTGACCGGCTGAAAGTCGGTTGTTTTCAGCGGCATCAAGTGCGTGCGCGCTACGACACGGGAATTCGGCTGAACACCCCACCAACCCGAAGACCCTGGAGCACTGAACTCGGTCAGCCATGAAATATGACCTCCTTCATTGACTGGATCGGCCAGTAGCACGACGTTTTCAGTTTCGAGGTCCAACTGGTCTGTTGATGCCGATAGCTTTGATGAAGCATTCGTCGGTTTCGCCCAGTCCACGCGCATGAACTTTCGCTGATTCCAAGGCCGCTCCTTGTTTTCAACGATTTTGTTGGTGGTTTCACCAAAATCATTTTGCTCACGCTGGATATCAAAATGGTCTTTGATCTCATAGGAAGCCAAGATGGACTGAGTTCCTGGTTTGTTGCTCAGATTGTAGTGTTCGATGAACTGAACTTCAGTTTCTGTAATCCGGACGGTCACGAGTCCGTAGTCTTGCGAAAATCCAGGAATCGCCCCAACCACGTTGTTCGAGTCAGCCTCCTCGATCCCTCGTACGAGAGAAAAAACTTTGCCCTCGTAGTCCGCCTTAGTGACATAGGCATCCGGACTCACCATCGACTTTACTTCTTTCGACTTCGTGCACGCCGAAAGTGATAAAACGAAAAGTGCCAATCCGATCTTCAAAACTGGCGTAAAAACTGTCTTAAGTTTCAAATGAGCCAACATAGAGGCCTCTTTCTAAAAGACGAACACTTATAAAATAAAAATAACGTCAAAAAAGTACTGAGCCGTATCGGGCGCGTAGAATCGAATTCGAGCCGCCTGACCATCCGGCTCAAGAGTTCCACGCTCCGTCGAAACTCCAATCGACAATGCCAATTTCTGAGACAACGAATAATCGGCCGATAGAGCGGCAATCTGACTTCCCCGCCCCACGTTTTGAAAACTCACGGCGTAAACGTAAACGAAACTTGCCCCCAATGAGAATTGGTCACTGAGGCTGTAGTAGACGGCACTTGCACTGCGGACTGCATTCGGAGCATTGACGACGCCAGCGCCGGACATGTCGTACTCGTAGAACGAATGAGAATAGCCAATACTTTGCTGAAGAAAAAATCGACCCAAGCCTTTTGAGCCTGTGACCGCCAAGCCATTCGACCAAAGGAAGTGACGCCGCTTGGAGAGAACATTGTCAGCACCTATGGAGGCCGAAGTCGAAACTGAAAGTGAGTCGATCCATGTCGCCTCAAAGTCGCGTCCAGAGATGAAACTCTTTGAAACGGAAAAAAGTGGATTATCGAAGCTTCCTTTTGAACCGTCTTCTTGCGCGTACGAGTACTCACGCGAGTAACTCACTCGTGCGGTTCCTGTGATCGTCGATTTCTTATGAGTGGCAGAGCCGGTGGCCATGTACCAACCCTGATACGAGATGGGACTTGCTTCATCAGCACTCCGAAGTGTCTCGAAAAGCAGCTGGCCACTGAAGACGAAAGGACGCTGAGAATCGGATTCAAGGGCCGAGGCCGCAAGAGTCGCCGGATCGTTGGCCAAAGCGGCGGTCTGAGCTTCGGCTGGTCTTGAGAAAAAGCTTGATAGAAAAGTCATCGCAACGACGAAGAACAAAAATAGAAGAATCGTCGAAAGTGCGTCGAACAGACGTCGAGCAGGAGTGCCACCGATAGAGTATTTTTGAAGATCCGATCGCCCCACGCGAAACCCCTCGCACGACACCAATGTCGCGTTGGTTTTCGTACCACGGCGAAACCAGGTCCCGAATGCAAGTCTTTGGGGGCTTTCCTAGTTACACGGTCCTAGGTGAAATTGCGAAAGGAAGACAGTGCTATGAGGGGCCCCGCTTATGGGGCCCCCAAAGGGCTTCAATACCAGGCGCGTTTTAGAGGACATTGCCGAATCCGCCACGTCGCATTTCGACACTTTCAAATTCGTGCCGCTCGAGGCTTCGACGCCCGGGCGCCACTCGACGAATCAGCGAAACCTGAAAAAGTCGCCCTAAAATAGCAATCGTCAGCCACGCCCAACCGCGGATTCTCGAGACCCAACGGACGGCGGAAGAGTTCATTCCGCTTTGGTGCGAAACTTTCGATTCAGAGCTCGAAATGTCGACGGATTCCAAAGCGGCGGACCGAGATTTTCTGGCCTCGTCCCAATATTCTAATGATCCAAGAGATCCTGTCTGAGTTTTCATATAAGTCCTAAAGTTAAATTTTGTTAAAGCAAAGCCGTGCCATTCGTCCGCTTTGGACGAAGATGGAATCGACTTATCAAGTTTTCTAAAATGAGCTTTTTCTGAAACAAGGCCTAAGGCTCGCGCGCTCAGCGAGAGTTAGAGGCGCATCGTGGTTGCTATCCCAAACGTGCGACCGGTTTTTCCTAATTTCTTCGTAAAGCTTCGGACGGATTTTCGGATTCGTCCTATAAGACCGAGACGTCGACTTTGCCACTTAGCCGGCAGTCGCATCGATCTTTCAATCGGAGGGCTGCTGGCATTTTCATCGTCGTTCGGTCCATCACATCCGCTGGGGTTCCTCGTGTGGGCTCGCTTGCGAGCGTCGCAATAAGAAGCGTCGCGGGTGTTGTCGTAATGATCATTGCAGTCCTCCTTTCGTAGAGTGACCGGGAGTTAATAATTCCGGTTCTTTTTAATTCTGAACGGAGAACCTCATCGCGCGCAAGAGGAAATATAAAAAAAATTAAAATTCTCGACGCCACGTCGACATAGTCCGACGACGTTTCACGTAGCGAACTGGTTCCAAATCGGGTACTGTCCCTCTTCATGACGGATCTCGAAATAAAATCGCAACCCTTCGCACTTCACGTCCTTGTTTGCACAAATGCGCGTCCCCTCACGCCCGGAGAAAAACAAAAAGCGTCCTGCGGCCCCCTTGGTGCCGAAGATGTTCGGGTCCAGTTGAAGGCCTGGCTGAATGAACAGATTCAAATTCGAGCCAAAAAGACGCCGGGAATCGCCACTCTCATAAAAACGCGAGTCAACGGGTCGGGCTGCCTCGATTTCTGCAAAAAAGGAATCGCCATCGCCGTTTATCCAAAAGGGGACTTCACGCTTTTTGTTAAAAATAGCGAAGAAAGCTTAGCAGCGGTCAAAGCGCAGCTTTTAGAGCGTCTCGATGAAATTGAAAATCAAGTGCGATGAAACCTACGGATTTCGTGATCGATGAAAGCGACAGCTTTGCTGATACGATCATCAACTGCCGCCGCTGCCCTCGCCTTATCAAACACTGCAGAGCCGTGGCTGAGAAAAAAATCATGCGCCGCTCGGCCTTCGCTGATGAGATTTACTGGGGCCGGCCCGTTCCTAACTTTGGTAAGCTTCCCGCGCGACTTTTGATCGTCGGCCTTGCGCCTGGTGCTCACGGTGCAAACCGAACTTCACGTATGTTTACGGGTGATGATTCTGGCCTATGGCTCTACCGCGCACTTTTTGATTCAGGGTTCGCAACCACACCGGGTGCCTCAACCGTCGGTGATAATCGTCTTATCGATTGCTCGATCACAGCTGTCATTCACTGCGCTCCGCCAGGGAATCAGCCCGAACCCAATGAAGTCGCAAACTGTGAGCCATTTTTGATCGACACCATTAAGGCTTCGCGACCAAAAGTTATTTTGGCTTTAGGTCAGCTCGCATGGACAAGGTCCTTGGTGGCCATTGAGAAGATTTACGGTGTGTCGTTGGGGCGCGGTAAGGAGCGTCCCAAATTCGCTCACGGGGCCCGCATCGAAGCTTCAAGCTCGATCCCCGTCACCGTGCTTTCGAGCTTTCACGTGAGCCGACAGAACACAAACACCGGTCGCCTCACGCGACCGATGTTGGACCAAGTTTTCGCGGCCGCACGAAAGGCCGTCGATAATTAATTACGGAGCGACGCTGGGAAGTTTTGCGCGGATCTTTGCGACAAGCTGCTTTGGTAGTGGCGCGTAGCCAAGATTCGTCGTGTAGCTCTGCCCTTTATCAAGAGCCCACGTCATGAGCTTTACGATTTCAGGTCCTGCTGGTGCGGCCGTTTTCTCAAAGGCCAAAAGATACGTAAAAGACGAGATCGGGTAAGCTTTCGCACCCTGTGCATTTGTCAGCGAAACTTTAAAGTCGTCTGGAATCACTTTGAGTGCCTGAGCCGCGGCCTCCGTGACCGAACCTAAATTTGCGGCAATAAACTGGCCGCTTGGATTTTTAATAAGTGCTGTCGGAAGTTTTTCGTTCAAAGCGTAGGTGAGCTCGACGTAGCCGATCGATCCTACGGTGTTCTTAATATTGGCCGTTACACCTTCGTTCCCTTTTCCACCAAGACCTGTCGGCCACTTGATGGCTTTTCCGACGCCGACTTTTTGCGCAAACGATGGATCTGCTTTTCCAAGAAACTCAGTGAAGACGCCAGTCGTACCCGATGAGTCTGAACGGTACACAAACACAACCGCTTGGTCCGGAAGAGCGACGCCCGGATTGAGCGCTTTCAAAGCGTCATCATTCCATTTCTTAATTGTCCCCTGAATCAGCCCTGAGATCACTGCACCATCAAGCTTTAAAGGCGTCTTCACAGCGGGCAAGTTGTACGAAAGCACCACGGCACCAAGAGCGACGGGAAAATGAAGAACCGGTCGACCGGCGTCGAGGATTTCTTTTTCAGTCATCTCAACGTCGCTAGCGGCAAAATCAATCGTGCGCTTTTGAAGTTGCTTGATTCCCCCGCCCGAGCCAATCGACTGATAGTTGATTTCAATAGTGGGGTTCAGTTTGTTGTATTCAGAAAACCATTTTGAAAAGAGCGGGTTGATGAAGGTCGACCCTGCGCCCGTCATCAGAAGTTTCTCACTGCGAGCCACCGTCGGCGCCGCAACAACAAGAGCCATCAGCAAAACCAAAAAACCAGAAAAACGATTCTGTAACTTCATTCTAAAACTCCTCGATCTAGACGGAATAAATCATGGAAAGGGAACCAGCACGGGTTGACGACTTGCGCCAGAAGAATCCAGCCGACCTTGTTTACCATCACGGGCGTCAAAGCCCGCTCCGATCCTTTGGTCGATTCTTTGGCTCGCATCGTTCCAAAATCCAAATTCGAGTCTCTGCTCTCTTACGGCGTCCAGCACAGCTTCCGTCGACTTTTCGCCAGGGCGCACTCGAAGCAGCGTCTTCCACGAAGATATCTGCTTGGGGTGATGAAGGTCGCTCGTGGCGATCATCGGAAGACCTGAACTGTGAACGTCATGAAAAAACTTGCGACCACTCGCAACTTCCCAGGCGTCGAACTCTTGAGCCAGTTCCTCGCGCCGGCTCCAGAGGTGAAGCGTCTGTGGCTCAAGGAGGCCTGTATGAACCGGATGAGCCGCAATCGAAAGAGCGCCCTGCTGGCGCAGACCGCGTGTCATCTCGAGAATATCAAGCTCGGCCGACATCCAACTCTTCACACCGATTCCCAAGATGTGCGCCGACCGATGATGGGACCAGGAGTTTTTACTAAGTTCAAATCCCGGAATGACCTGCATTTTGTAGGTGGCCCAAGCCCGCTCGGCCTCGACTGCAATTTGATCCAAATACGCAGGAAACGTCTCGCGACACAATGTGTACTTAAGAGCTCCTGCGGCAAACCCAAGAAAGCTCTTTTTCTCGCAAATGTGATCCGTGATGGCGATACATCCAAAGCCGCGACGACCATAAAAATCGACGAGCTCGGGGACCGTCATTTTTCCATCACTGAAGGTCGAATGAACATGAAGATCCGCAAGTATCATGTGCACCTCGGGTCGATGGGGCTGAAACAGCCACCGTTAAAATCCAGACCTTGTTTTCAACACTATGGTGCCTTCAAAATGCGAAGATTTATGTCAGCATCGAGTTCGTATTCGGTTAGGTGTTGATTTCAACCACCCTACACCGGCTACAATAGGCAATGCGCGCTAGCCTTCGGTCGATGAGTGATCCGTCGAAAAATCAGAACGAAAAAGATAAACGCACGGGCGATGCTGCACGCACAGCCGTTTCACCTTTAAGCAGTTCTCGCGGAGGCTCTTCGAAAGGAGAATCGCCGGTCGGGACAAGGCTCGCCGCCATCGACGTCGGATCGAATGCGATTCGTCTTGTGATTGGTGAGGTTGAGGCTTCGGGCGAAATTCGAATTCTCAAAAAAGTTCGCGAGGGCGTACGCCTCGGTAAAGACACTTTTTCTGAGGGGACTATTTCTAAAAAGTCCATCGAACGAACTTTGGAAACCTTCGAAAAGTTCAAAAACCTGATCGAGGATCAGAATGTAAAACACGTTCGCGCTGTTGCGACCAGTGCCATGCGCGAGGCCTCCAACAGTAAGGCCATTGTCCTTGAAGTCGCCAAATTGACGGGCCTTAAAATTGAAGTCATCGACGGCCTTGAAGAAGGCAAACTGATTTTCTCGGCCGTGGCGGGCCGTGTTGACCTCTCTGAAAGTCGATCGGTCCTGATCGATATCGGTGGCGGAAGTGTCGAAATCACGATGGCTGAAGGTCATACTATAAAAGCGACTCAGTCATTTCCTTTGGGAACCGTGCGACTTCTTGAAGCGCTTCAGTCGCGTGGGCTCAAAGAAAAACATCTGCCGACGATTATCGAAGAGCATTTCCGTCCGGTACGAACATTTCTTAAAGATCAGCTCAAAGGCCGACCGGTGGACTTTGCTATCGGCACGGGTGGAAATTTTGAGTGCCTGGGTAAGTTGCGTGTGGCTTTACTTTCTAAGACGTCCATCTACTCGATGACCTTCGAAGAACTCACCGAGCTCACGGAGCACTTAGCCGGCATGACCGTAAAAGAGCGAATTCAGTTTCTCCGATTAAAGAATGATCGCGCCGATGTTGTCGTACCGGCAGCTCTTGTCACACTCGCAATTATGGAATCTGTCCCGACCGACACGCTGAACGTTCCGTTCGTCGGTCTACGTGATGGAATTCTGTCTAGCTTGATGTGAATTTCAATTTGAAGCTTTTTTCCGCGTGGATTTTTTCTTCGACGGCTTTTTCTTCGAAGTTTTTTTCTTCGAAACTTTTTTTAGAGCGAGTGTTCTGAGCGCCCAAGGCGGAAGAGACCAAAGAAGACGAGCCTCGCCCAACGACAGTGCGTTCCCGATCTCAAGACAAGTCGCCGCTCCTTTTTTGAGTGGGAATCGGCTTTTTTCTTCGCCAATCATCCACCACCCAATACTTGTGGAAAGCATGGGCTCGTGTCCTACCGCAATAACGATGGTGTTGACGTGAGTGCGACCCGGACGAGAGTGCAAAAGATCATAGAGCTCGTCCCGAAGTCTCTTTGGATGCGTGCCCGGTATAAGGGCCGAGGTGATTAGATCAGGTTTTGCTTTTGATTTTCCAAAAGCACGCGCCACGATTTCAGATGTTTGGATCGACCGCACCAGCGGGCTTGAAATGATCAATGGCTTCGGCCGAGCCAGGCCCGATTTAGAATCAGCAAAAGTGTGTAGACCCTGAACAAGACCTTCCGCGTTTTTCTTCATCTTCCGACGGCCTTCGGCTGTGAGGGGACGCTGTTCGTCGTCGGCCTCAATATCTTTTGCTAGGCAGTACTTGGCAAATGCCTCTCGCTCCATCGCAATACCGTGGCGAACGTAAACTAAGATCACTTTTGAACCTGCGGCTTTTCGTGTGTTAATCCGTCGTGAGGTCCTGTATCAAAAGCGGAACTCTCGCCGGCTCGCTCTTGGATCTTCTTCAGCTCTTCCATGTGGCGGGACTTTGTAAGAACCATGAGGCGCCGATGTGTGCCGTCTTGCTCGGCTGTGGTACGAGGCTGCAGTTGAACATAACTTCCATCCGACTGCATCTCCCACGCCGACCGGTGATCAGAGAGCATCGTATCCAAAATCTCCCAGAGCCGCTCTTTTGCCGATCGGCTGTCGATGGGCGACATCGTTTCGATACGACCCAAAAGATTTCGGTACATGAGGTCGGCCGAGCCAATCATGAACTCACCCTGGATGGGGTCCGAATGACCATTGGCAAAGTATAAAACTCTGGAGTGCTCGAGAAACCGACCGATCACAGAAATAACTCGAATTCGTTCGCTCATTTTTTTGACCCGAGGGCGAAGGCAACAAAACCCTCGAACGATCAAATCAATTTCCACACCGGCCTGCGAGGCCTCGTAGAGGGCACGAACCAAATCGCGCTCTTCCAGCGAGTTACATTTCGCAATGATCCGCGCGGGCTTGCCTGCTTTTGCAAATTCAACCTCGCGGCGAATTCGTGCGAGGATTCCGTCTTTCATTTCCGCCGGCGCAACAAGAAGTTTTCGATATGTTCTTTTGAGACTTCGTCCCGTCAAATAGTGAAAGAGTTCGACGACATCCTCAGTGTATTCCGACTTCGCCGTGAAATATCCGATGTCCGTGTAAAGCTTCGCCGTTTGGCGGTGGTAGTTTCCGGTTCCAAGGTGCACGTAACATTGAACACCCTCAGCCTCTTGCCGAATGACGAGCGCTGTTTTTGCGTGCGTCTTAAGCCCTACAACGCCGTAGACAACATGAACGCCCGCGTTCTCAAGCTCTTGCGCCCAGTGAATATTTCTGGCTTCATCAAAGCGCGCCTTGAGTTCGACAAGAACTACGACCTGCTTGCCTTGCTCGGCCGCGCGAATCAAAAGAGGAATAAACGGCGAATCATCGCCCGTACGGTAGAGTGTCATCTTCACCGCAAGGACGGTCGGATCGTCGATCGCCTGACGAATGAATCGCTCAACACTGGCCGCGAAACTTTCATACGGATGATGCACCAACATGTCGTCTTCGCGAATAAGATCAAAAAGACTGGCACGCTCATCCATCAGACGCGGCGGAATTAGCGGGGTCCAAGAGTCGTACTTGAGATTTGGAATCGGAAGATCCAGCAGCGGCTGAAGGTCCGTATAATCAAGAAGACCGCGAACTTCGTAAACGTCGCTGTCGTTGAGACCAAGCTCGTCCATCAAGAAGTGAAGCATCCAAGGATCCGGCTCAGGCCCATGCTCAAGCCGCACGACTTCCCCGAAGCGGCGCTGCTTAAGCTCTTCGGCGATCATTTCTAAGAGATCCTCTGCGTCTTCTTCTTCACGCTCGACCTCGGCATTTCGGGTGATCCGAAACGGCATGACATCAAGAATCTCCATGTCGGGAAAAAGATCTTTGAGGTTGAACCTGATCACGTCGAGCAGAGAGACGTAGCGAACGGCCGCTGTCTTTTCGGCACTTTTCAAATTTATCCACTGCGGGAAAATTCTTGGTACTTTGATTCGCGCAAAAAGTTTTTCGTCGCGGTCAGGATGTCGAAGCGTGACACCAAAACTGACAGAGAGAGACGAGATGAAAGGAAACGGTAAACCGGGATCAACTGCTAGCGGAGTTAGGACCGGGAAAACATTGTGACGAAAATACTTTGTCGCCGTCGCACGCTCGCCCGACGTCAAATCCTTCCACGCCAAAAGTTCAACGCCATTTTTTGAAAGCTCCGGCTTGAGACTTGAGTTATAACAATCTGCTGACCGCTTCTGCTGATCCATCACCATCCGACGAATAGCCACAAGCTGTTCAGTGGCTGAGAGACCACCGGCGCGACGACGAGATCCGACTTCAACTTGATGTTTGAGTCCGCCGACCCGTTTCATGACGAACTCGTCAAGATTCGAAGAGACAATGCCTAAAAAGCGCACGCGCTCAAGCAGTGGTGTGCGGCGATCAACCGCTTCGTTGAGAACGCGACTGTTGAATTCAAGCCACGCCGTCTCACGATTGAGAAATTCCTGGGGGGCCCCCTTGCGATTCGATACTTCTGACGCGGCGTCGTCGCCGCCGTCATCGCGCGCAGGTTTTCGGGTGCGAACAGAGTTCGACCGAATTTTTTTACGGCTCACTTTTTTCGTCGTTTTCGCCATGCGCCCTTTAAGTCCTTTCGCCACTTTACTCTAACCAGCACTTCTTGCTAGCGTCACTCACTGAGATGAGACAAAGATGAAACAAACGAATGAAATCACCACATGGTGGGGTCGCCACCGGCTTCCCCCCGATCGCTCGGACCTATGGACCATCGGTCCTTTGGAAGTTCTTGCGGAGCACTTTGAAACCTTTTGGCGCATTCAGTGGCGTTACGTCGACAGAAAGGGACACGGCAGTTCCCGAGTGATGGGTATCACAGCCGACGCCATCAAAGAATTCTCTGCCGGTCGACAACCAGCCTCATCGCTCTCTCCGTACTTTGGCGCAAAAGTGCAAGCCGTCACAGTGCCGGCGGCGAGTCCTAACGAAGATCTAATTTTCTCGCCGCTTCTTCCTGACGAATCACTCATTTTGTCGCTGGCCTCATCAGCCGTTCTGGATCCCGGCGAGAAGCTCAAAGTCGGATTTCGGATTCCTCTTTCTCTTCGCGTCGAAACCGCGGCAGGACAAAGCCCCTCTCGCGAGGTCTGTGAAATTCCTCTATTGCCATTGGTCAGGACATGGGGCGGCGTCACACCCATGGACGGCGAACTCATGCTGACACCGGCGGAAATAATGTCGGTCGAAAAGTGGAGTGACGTAAGTCCGCGCCTCGATGTGGCTGGTCTTGCAACGGAAATCACGCACCTCGGGACAGACTCGGTATTTTTGGACCGAATTCTAGTTCCCTGCAGAAAGCTCGCGCTGTTTCACTCGGCACAAACTGGCTTTTGGACGGACCTACTTCTACTAAAAGCCAATGCCGAATTTGGAGGAATCCGCTCCATCGCCACGACTCAACGAACTTTTCCGCGCGAAGCAGGTGCCCCCACACTGGTGGCTCAAGCCAGAGAAGGATCGGAAGAATCAAGCGCGCTTCGCGGTCTACAGAATTTCAAAACCACGATCGGCAACAGCGTCGAAAACTTATTTAAAGAACGAGGCTAACCATGATTCTGAAAGAGTGGTGGAACAGCCTCAGCTCAATGATTACCGAAAAGCACATGATGAGCTTCGCGACAGCAACACTGATCGTCGTCGTTGGTTTTTTCCTCGCGGGCCGTGTGCGAAAAGCCATCGGTCGAACCAAAAAGCTTGAAGTGCAGCAGCGGATGCTCCTTGAGAAGGTCGCCTACTACGGCATCGCGATTCTCACCGTCACTGCGGCGCTCGACAGCCTTGGCTTTAATCTTAAAGTCCTTCTTGGTGCAGCGGGAGTGTTGACTGTTGCTGTTGGTTTCGCTGCGCAAACGTCAGCGTCTAATCTGATCAGTGGTCTTTTCCTAATGATCGAACGACCGTTTGTTGTCGGCAATACAATCGCGGTCGGAGACCTGCGAGGCGACGTCATTGCGATTGATTTGCTATCGACAAAAATTCGTACTTTCAACAATCTGATGGTGCGAATTCCCAATGAGACTTTGGTAAAATCAAACATTATTAACTACTCGTATTTTCCCATTCGCCGCATCGACCTCCTGGTAGGAGTCGCTTATGGAACTGATCTTTCGCACGTCGAGGCCACTCTGCGATCGACTCTGGCAGGACACCCCCTGGCGCTTCGAAGCCCGATCCCAGAAGTTTTTATGAAGGGCTTTGGCGACTCATCGATAGACTTTGAAATTCTCGTCTGGACTCAAGTTGAAAGTGTAATGAGCGTGCGAAGCGAACTCTACAAAGCCATCAACGCCGCTTTCGAAGCCAACGCAATTTCAATCCCCTTCCCAACCCGCGTCCTCATCAACCCGAACGGCGCCGGCGTCGCCCAAGCAGAAATTTAAATCTACCGAACGAAGCCGGAGAGGCTCACTGCGCCTTCCCTCTTTCCGCGACGCAGGCCTCCTAGCCTTCGCCGTATCGGCTCGGGCTCCTGCCCTCGGCCCGCGCTTACGCGGGCTTCCCGATCCGGAGGTCGCGGAAAGAGGGAAGGCCCAGCGATCCTTTGTTCGATCGCTTCGGTAGATTTAAATTTATTGAGGTTAGGAGGCGTCGTCGCCAATGGCTTCTACGGGGCAGCCTTCCATTGCTTCTTTGCACTGGGCTTCTTCTTCAGGCGAAGACGGCTGTTTTGATAGGTAGGCGTGGCCATCGTCTTCGTGCATTTTGAAATTATCGGGCGCGGCGATACAGCATGCATCGCAGGCGATGCAGGTTTTATCGACATAGAATTTGCCGGCCTGGTTTTGGGGCCACTGATCAGTTTTATCGGCCATAGCTCGCTCTCTCAGTTGCGCTCTCGGTCCCGCTCTTTATCGCACTGAAACGGATAACGCAGGCAACAGAGATGAAGAGAGTGCCAAAGAATAAATCGGTCGTCAGGCTATTTCTGAAAAACGGAATCGCCATAACAAAACATTGAACGAGGCCTGCGACTGTTTTTGGATAAAGTCCACCCACCAACCAGACGCCCAAATTACTGACGACAAAAAACACTGTACTGGCCAATCCACTGGCTACAAAAGCGCCCAAAGCTTTTCGAAACAGCGACTTTTGATTTTGAATCGGCGACGAAGCCAGAGAGCCAATCAAAGCAGCAATCGCAATTCCGACGTAAACGAAAACCATGGTCGGATGAAAACCAATCACGAGGTCCGCAAGAAACATAGCCGCTACCGACAGGACCGCCGACAAAATCACGCGCTGAGATCCAAATAAGAAACCAACCAAAATCGCGATCGCAAAAAATGGCGTCGAATTCGCGATATGTGGCTGAGTCCTCAAGATCGCAGCCAACAAGAGGATAACTACGGCTAACGGTAGCAACGATTTTTCACGTCCCGTAAGTTGGCTATTCAATGGGCCAAAGAATTTTCGAAGCATGTTCATTTGTGTTTCTCCAAGCTCCAGATACTTACACGACCCTTGTAGCGATTCCAAGCCCTCGTGAAACGCGGCTGTAAAGCCATTCGCCCAGAGCTGTACCGAGGAAAAGGCCCACGGCGATTGTGACCCCAAGCCTCACTCCGTCCATTTGAAATTCAAGATCCAGAAACTTTACAGAAATGAACCACGCCAGGGCCATTCCACCAACGGCGCCGACCGTGGATCCCAAGCCCGAAGCCAAAGCAAACTCCAGTCGATACAAGTGCTTAACGCTTTGCGGCTCTGCGCCGAGGATCCGAAAAAGATTCATCTCTTTCGACCTTAAGCGCGTCGAATGCGCCACAATCGTCAAAAGTACGAGCACGGAAAACAGCGACGCCAGCCACGCCGCCTGCTCGGCGGGAATCAAAATCGCGCGAAGCAGTCCGATCAGTCGCTCCAGAGTCTGACTCACGTCAATCACCGAGAGATCCGGGAACCCGCGAACTATTTCACTTTGCACCCGAGCGCGGTCCTCGCGATTTGTGACTCGCACGTTCCCGAGCCAGGTCTTCGGGGCATCTTCTAGAACACCACCTTGAAACGAAATGAAAAAGTTTGGATTAAAGTCGGTCCAGCGAACGCGCCGGATATTTTTTACGATGCCCTCGATCAAAACACCTTGGACGTCAAACTTCATGCGATCGCCGATTTTTAAAGACGAACGCTCTGAAAATCTTGCTTCCACGCTGATGCCAGGAAGCTCCTGGGTTGCGGGGTCAAACTTCTCACCCATGAGCTCACCCGAGACGATTTTCTCGCTCGCAATGGGCTTTTCCCGCCACGTTATACGGACGGGAAATTTTTGAAGCCGATCGTCCTCCATCGGCCGCCCGTTGGATGACTGTATCCGCGCAAGAATCATCGGCGAAACGAAATCAAGCTTCGTATTCTCTTTTTGAAGAACAGCTTCGAGCCTCTCGAGTTCGGATTCAGGGATATTAAAGAGGAAAAAGTCGGGAGCTGTTTCGAGCGACGCCCCGTCGCGAAGTTCTGCACCGAGTGACACCATGATTTGGCCGATCGCGCTGGCAACAAACGTCGAAAGCCCAATGGCAAGAAACGAAAGTCGAACCGCGAAGCGAGCTCGAGACAACTGCGTTCCGGCGAGTCTTAAGAGCGAACCATAAGAGCCCGTCGCGTGGGAAAAAAATTTGGCGATGGCCCGAAAGACGAAGACGCCCGTGAAATGAATGACGAATGTTGCAATGACGAAGCCTAAAGCTAGCTGAGCCCCGCGCAGAGCATCGCGCGTGAGCCACATCGAAAGCCCCGTCAGCGTCACAATCGCAAGCCCCGCCGTCAATGCTGTGGCCGAACGGACAAAAAATGTTTTGGGGCCCGTTTCCATCGTGTCGTCCGCCGCACCCAATGGTGAATCCTGGAAAAGGTCCACCAGCTTCGAGCCGCTCAACCGAGCAGCAAACGGAATCGTAAATATAAGGGACGACAAAAGTGCCGTCACAAATAGGACCAAGACATCTTGCCATGAAATAGAAATTTGAAATTCACCAGAAACCGATTTTGCCAGAACTGACGCGACTAGAGGCTCAGCCAATTTGGCGGCCGCAAATGCGATCGCAAGTGCGATGCCTGAAGAGAGTAAAGTCAAAAGAGTCACCCTCAAAAATTCGAACTTCAAAGTGTCTCGCGCTGAAGCTCCAAAAACCAAAGAAACGGCGGCGGCTCGCATACGTTCAATGGCTTGCGTGCGAAGAATGTAGAATGCTCCTGCCCAACCCAGACCAAAAAGTGAAACAGAAACGACGGCTAGATAAAGTGAAACAAAGTCTGTGAATCGCTCGACACCTTGGATGGAATCATCAGGTGTTCGCAAAAATAAATCGGGATCACCTAAGGCTTCTTTCACTTCGTCGGTGGACCGAACGGGCTGCTCGGTCTCAAGATAAATCCGATGAAACACCTGGCTGCCAAAACCAAGAAGTCCCGTCGCTTGCGCTTGTTCAATGGGAATGTAAGCTCGGGGCGCAAAGCCAAAAGCACCGCGACTCACACCAGGCGCCAGCTGAACCGCGCGCTCAATTTTAAATTCGATTTGTCCTATCTTTAGGCTCTCACCAACATTGAGACCCAACGCCAACAGTGCATCGCTTGAAAGCCAGACGGAACTTCCTCGGGGCGAAGTTCTCTCCTTGGACCCATCGGCGAATACAAATTCACCGTCGATCGGAAAACCATTTTCTACGGCATGGACCTCGATCAGCGCCGTCAAGTTTTGAGTCCCGGCGACCATCGTAACAAACTCAGTTTCGCGAACCCGAGTTTTCACACCATAGCGGTCTGCCACACCGGCAATTTCGTCGTCGCGAATCGGGCGATAGGCCGTCACAGCAATATCCGCCGTCAGAGCTCGACGGGAATTTTGCGCTAGAAATCCCTCGACGGACGATCGCAAGAGACTAGAGACAAGGGGCCCTAAAAAACTCAAAATCAAAATCGCAAGAATCAACCACGACGAGCGCATCGAACGCAAAAGGTCCGTACGTTGGTAGCGGTTCACGTGCTTGCTCCATGACTCAGCTGGCCTTCGGCCAGATATAAAATTCTATCGCAACGTTTCGCCAGCAGGGGGTCATGCGTGACTAAAACAACAGCGGCCTTTGCTTCTTTGGCCGATTCAAAAAGAAGATCCATGACGGCTGTTCCCGTCTTTGCATCAAGACTACCCGTCGGCTCATCGGCAAAAATCAAAGGACAGCCCATAGCAAGAACTCGCGCAATCGCCACGCGTTGGCACTCGCCTCGACTGAGTTGCTCGGGAAAGTGATCGCCGCGATCACCGAGCCCAACTCGCACCAATTTTTCTCGCGCCAAGGCATCGGCTTCCACCGGATTTCGGCCCGCCAAATCCAGCGGAAGTCTTACATTTTCCTGCGCGGTAAAATGATCGAGTAATTGAAACTGCTGAAATATAATTCCTATCGAGCGAGCGCGAAAACGGTTGAGGTCCGTCGCCGACATTTTGGCCAGATCCTGACCAAGGACCTCCACCAATCCCGAATCGCCATGATCCAACCCCGACAAACAACCAAGAAGTGTCGACTTGCCGCCGCCGGATCGCCCCATGATCGCAAGGCGCTCGCCCTCTTCAACTTGAAAGCTGATTCCCTTTAGAACTGCAAGACGATCCTCGGACTTTGACGGAATTAAATAGGACTTCATCAAAGATTCAACACGCAGAACCGTTTTCATTTTTTTTCTCCAAGATTCTCACTGGACTGCTCAACTGAAAGCTTTTTTAAAATGGGTTCGATATCGCGAACAACGCGGTCAGCAATCAGCTTGTGACCTTCAGCATTGGGATGCTTCATGTCCGCTTGGTTAAACTCTTTCTGAAGAGCGACGTCCTCCAAGAGAAATGGAATGAGCGCTACTTTCTTTTGTTTCGCCAGCCGCGGAAAAATGGCCTCAAAATTTCGAACGTAGTCTGGACCAAGATTGCTAAACATTTTTAGGCCCGCCAAGAGGACCTCGATCTTCTCAGCTTGAGCCAGATCGATCGCTTTTGACAAATTTCGCTCGATCACGTCAGGCGGCGTGCCCTTCATCCCATCGTTAGCGCCAAGAGCTAAAACGACAATTCGCGGACTCGCCTTGCTGTACCAACGAAGACGACGATCCGCCTCCGCTGTGACCGATCCGCTGATCCCCCCGTTGATTACTTTTACTTTGTAACCAAGCTCTCGAAGCTTCTCGCCGACGAGTTCTGGGTAGGATTCTTCAGCGCGAACGCCATACCCTTGCGTCAGAGAGTCGCCGATGAAAACGATCACCGTCTCCCCGGCAAACATCGGTCCAGGTCCTGCCGCACGCGCTTGCGAAAACGAGAACAAGAGCATCAGCAACACCAGGCCCAGCCCCCGGCTGGCTGCTAGTTTAATCAAAACGAGACTCTTCACGAAAAATTCCTTCCTGATTTGAGTCAAAGCAAAGCATCAGATTTAACTCACAGAATTCCTGTAGCTTACCGCCCGAGCCCTCTCTACAATAGTAAGAAATGTGATTCAGTGACGAGGATATATGAAGCCGACTGACAAAAAAGATGAAAGTGTTCGCAAAACATTGAAACAAATGAGCTGGAAAGAGATTGCTGGCGAAATCAATTGGGTCAGCGCGATTTTTCTTGTGATCACACCGCTTCTTGCCGTCATTTTGCTTCCACTTTATATTTATGAAAGTGGTTGGAGTTGGGGCCTTTCAGCCTTTCTTTTTACGCTCTACTCTATTTCAAACCTCAGCATCACAGTTTGCTATCACCGCTACTTCTCTCACCGAAGCTACGATGTGCCCACATGGGTGCAGTTTTTGTTTTTGCTCGTTGGCTCAATGGCATTTCAAGGTTCAGCACTTCGTTGGTCGACCGATCATCGGCGCCATCACCGCGTTGTCGACACTGACGAAGATCCCTATACAATCAACAAAGGTTTTTTCCACGCTCATCTTGGCTGGATGCTTTTTAAAGATCGACATCCCGATGTGGATGTCTTCCCTCGAGACCTCGAAAAAAACCGCTGGGTTTTTCTTCAGGACAAATACTACGTTCTGATCGCCACTTTCATGGGCTTTATCGTTCCAGGTTTTTTGGGGATGGCTTTTGGATTCGGCTTTTGGCCAGGGATGCTGATCGGCGGACTGACGCGAATCGTACTCTCGCAACACAGCACATTTCTCATCAACTCGGCCGCTCACACTTTCGGCAATCAACCTTACACTGACAAAAACAGCGCGCGCGACAGTTTCACTATGTCCGTACTGACTTTTGGCGAGGGCTATCACAACTACCATCACTTTTTTCAGGTCGACTATCGAAACGGAATCCGTTGGTACCAGTGGGATCCCACCAAGTGGGTGATCCGCACGATGGCTTGGATTGGAATGGCTAAGCGGCTCAAACGCGTGTCCGCGGATGAAATTTTAAAAGCTAGACTCGCGATGGAAGAAAAGCGCCTCGTCGCCAAAGGGGCCAGTATTGAGCGAGTTCGCGCGCTGAGAGAGCGAATTAGCGCCGCTCAGGCTCGCTGGAAGTCGATTCAGGCCGAGTTCGCGAAGTATAAGACCGATCGCCAGACAGCAATGAGCGACGCATGGAACAAAGTCTTGTTAGAAAAGCGGGCCGAGCTTGAGCTTGCGCGGATTGAGATGAACAATGCTCTTACAGCTTGGAAAATCTACGTCAAGACGTGGCAGAGGGCCACAGCAGCTTAACATCACAATTGCGGCCCGTTCTCTACGGGTTTGCCGTCGCGTTGACGCTGCTCGGTTTAGCCATTGCAACCGTTGAAACTCTGTACCGCAAAAACATCCTGCCAGAGCTCGAGAAACTTAGTTCCACGCAGGATGAACACTTAGAAACCTACCTCGCAGACATTGAGTTTCTGGAAAAATCCGAAATCGCACGCCTTCTTTCCGAGCTGACACAAGGATCACGCTCAAAAGCCAATCCGGAAGCTTGGCCGGAAATTGGGCCAGAAGATGTGCCAAAAGATGGCCCAAAAGATAGTTTGGCGGCTGCCGAGCGTGGCGCCGCGAGCTCGACACCACCACCTCAAGGTTCAATCGAAGCTGGGCCTTTTCTCAATGCCAAAATTTTTTGGAAAAATGCGAATTCCGAATTTGGCCGCAAAGAACCTCTCGTCGCTCCAGCGTCGCGCGAATTCGTGATGCGCTATGAAGACAATTGGATGAAGGGTCGCAATTTTCTGGAGCGCCAGAGGATCAAAGCGGATGTTTCGATTTTCGACAAATTGGACGATTTCAAAACCTGGGATTTGGAAAGCGAATCGCCACTTGCTCCTTTGATCGACGACGGCGGATTTGTAAATCCGGCGGACCTTCCTGTGCCCGACAGTCTTGATTTACTCACGGCTATAAAAGTGCGCCTCATCAAAGGATCAATTGATGGAGAGCCTCTGACCGCCCTAAAATCCATCCGAAAATTCGCGATGCTTCTTTTGACCACTGAGAATTATCAAATGGTGATGACGGGATTGGTTGCGCTTGATCTTGAGCGCCGTGCCTACCGCGAGTATGTGGAACGAGAACTGATCGACCGCGCCGCGTGGAGTCCCATCGATACAAACACAGCCGCGCGTGCGAGCCGCGCCTTCAATGCGACGGCCGGTTATTTACGGGCTTCGACAAGCACACCAGTCTTTAAAAAGATTTTCTTTAGCGACATCAAACCGCCAGGCCTTTGTGCGTCGGCGAATCTTCAACTGTCGGCCGAACTGGCTTACCGGAATCGCCTCACCGGTTGGTGGCCGTTTGAAATCTCGTTTCGTGAGGGCTTTTCGAATCTTGATAAAGCTTTTGAGAGCGGAAAGTCGGTCTGCCGGTGGAAAATGTTGAGGGCTCAGTCCGAGAATGGCGGTTTTCGAGGACCTGCTCCAAACGCTCCGCTGATTCTTCGAGATCTTCCTTACTTCAGAACCCTTTTCGCGCTTCGCGATTGGGCGGCGTGGCCCATGCATTTTGATGGGTACGAGCGTCGCTAGCACCGGTTCACTTTCAAACTCGAATTTTCCCGTTATTTCGCGCGCCAGTTGGGCGGAACTTCGCGACGGTAGGCGTCAAACAGGAAGCCGCCGTAAGGTGCCAGCATTTCTTCAGCCATTCGAATGACGGCGCCCGTCTCGCTTTGCTGGAAAAGCTGTTCAAACGCTTCTGAAAATTTGCGCGCCATGACCGGATCCAAAGTGCGCATTCTTTTGAGCAAACCTTTTCCCTCACTGGTCCACCCACCGCGCGAACGGCAGTAAAAATCAGCAAGTTCGCCGTAAACACGGGCGGCGGCAGCATTTAATTCGTGGCGTGACCGTGGGTCGCGAAGATCATCGACCAATTCAGAAATGTGGTAACGACGATCCTCGATATCTTCAAAACTGAGTTCGGGCGGACCTTGTTTTAAAACATCGGCGGCCAAAAGTTTTGCTTCCCTTGTCGGCGCGCATTCGCCGGGGACCTCAAGACCTTCTTTGACCATTTCACACAAAGTCGCCGAGCCCTGTGGCTGATCAACCCGATACATAAAGTAGCGAAGTGTTTCGAGATCGTGAATAAAGGCCTCAACAGGCCAGCCCATATGGGTGAAGGACTCGCGGTAGGCGGCACGAACATTCGGAAAAAGAACAACGAGATCAAGATCCGAGTACGAAGAAGCTTCTCCGCGCACGACGGACCCTGCGACAAGTACGGCACTCGCGCCTTGATAGCGCGACTGAAAGAGATCTTTCGCCGTAAAGATAGGCGACTGAAGGGGCGAAGCGCGAAAGTTCGATGGCGGCTGAGTCATTTGTGCCAACGGTCTTAGGTGAAAATGTCCGCCAGTCCAAGTCATTTTTCGAAGCCGAAACCGAAGCCAGTATCTGTGTCAGATTCAGGGTCAGTTCAGCGGCTCGGTTGGCCGTATTTTTAGGCGTTGCACCCGGGGGCCCCCGAGGGTATCACGAACGTCTTAAAAAGTGAGGTTTTGAAATGGCGACGACAGCACAGAAAAACTTGTCTGCAAAAGATGCGACCAACATGAACGCGGGCGTTCGACACTTCATCGACCATCACTACCGACACTTTAATGCGGCCGCTTTGAAAGACGCAGCCCAGGCTTACGAAAAGCATATCGATGGCGGCGGCAAAATGCTTGTCACGTTGGCAGGCGCGATGTCGACGGCGGAACTTGGAATTTCTTTGGCCGAGATGATCCGCCAAGACAAAGTGCACGCCATCTGCTGCACGGGCGCGAATCTGGAAGAGGACGTTTTCAATTTGGTCGCTCATGACCACTACGTCCGAATCCCCAATTACCGAGACCTAACGCCTCAAGACGAGCAAAAGCTCTTGGATCGCCATCTGAACCGCGTGACCGACACCTGCATCCCTGAGGAAGAGGCCATTCGCCGAATTGAAAAATCCGTTCTTCAGCATTGGGAAAAAGCCGACAAAGCTGGCGAGCGATTCTTCCCACACCAGTTCATGTACAAAATCTTGCTGAGCGGTGAATTGAAGCAGTATTACCAGATTGATCCAAAAGATTCGTGGCTGATGGCTGCAGCAGAAAAAAATCTTCCGATGATCGTTCCCGGCTGGGAAGATGCGACCCTTGGAAATATCTTCGCTTCGTACGTGATCGATGGCGGTATCAAAAACGTTCACACCGTACGCAGCGGAATCGAGTACATGACCGAGCTTGCAGCTTGGTACACGGACGTGGCGCCAAAATCATCGATTGGGTTTTTCCAAATCGGTGGCGGCATTGCTGGCGATTTCCCGATCTGTGTCGTCCCGATGCTTCACCAAGATTTGAAGCGCGATCACGTTCCACTCTGGGGCTACTTCTGCCAAATCTCGGATTCGACCACTTCTTACGGTTCGTACTCAGGAGCTATCCCGAACGAAAAAATCACGTGGGGAAAACTGGGCGTCGAAACACCGCGCTATGTGATCGAAAGCGACGCCACCATCGTAGCACCACTGATCTTCTCGTACGTTTTAGGAAAGTAGTGGCTTCGAAGGGGCGCCGCCGATAAATGTCGGCGCCTCCAACGTTCACCGCGGCTCAACCCTACGTTCACCGCGGCTCAACCCTACGTTCACCGCGGCTCAACCCTACGTTCACCGCGGCTCAACCGTCCAACGCTCGCGCACGCTCAACCCGACAATTTCCAAACTTGATTTGAATCGTAAATCTCTCGCGCGAGCGCAATGGCTTGTGCCGTTGGTAGTCCTTGAGCTTCAAACTCGTTTTTTAGGACGTACCGGTCGATCGTTCGCCAGCCGCTACGGCCGTGAACGACTCTAGAAAATGGAATCGCATCCCAAAATTTTACACGCTCGCCATTTTCATTTCTTAACGGGTTCCCTTTGAAAGCACCACCCACTTCAAATGCAATTCGGGCCGTGAGCAGTCGAATCCAAGAATGAAATCGCCGCCGCGCCAACATTGTGCTTCCCGGCAGCCTCACAACGAGATGTAGGTGATTGCCAACATTCACGTACTTCTGAACTTTCACACCGTACCGTTTCGAAACTTTCGTCACAAGATCGTTAACTATGATCTTGTTCGCTCCAAGCATCGTTCGCTTTCCCGTCGCCAACTTTGAGCGAAAGCAAACATGGATCGGCTTTTGGCTGCTGAGAGGACGATGAGTCTTGGCGTGCGTGTCGCGACCAGGCGCACGTTCAGCTCCGATGAATGTATCTTTAAGACGCGGCAAAAACGAAAGCTGCCCGGATCGACTCCGTCTTTGGCGCCGGGCGGATGTCTTTTTTTTCGTCGTGCCGCCCGAAGAACCGCCGTTTCCAGCCGGTTTGCCGAGCGACTTACCCTTCTTGGTTTGAGATATGTTTCGGCTTTTGACTGCAGTTTTCATCTTGCGGAAGCATATGTATTTTCATATACAAAATCAAGTGTCTTTTCTAATAAGAAGAGACGTTCGAGGAGATTGTCTAGAGTGAGAGTTGCGCTTGAAGTTAGACGGTCGGCTGCGAAATTTGTACTTCAGCCTGAGGTGGTCTCATTGGACTTGAGTTGGGTTGAGCGTGCGCGAACGTTGGATCGTCTGAGGAGTTACCCATAGGACCTGCAAGGCACCCTCACATATGCGCATCCAGAGCCGAATTGAAAAGCCCGCCCAGAGCCAAACCCAGAGCCAGGGTCTGAACCGGGCTCGGGCTTCAATTTGCCAATGGGTGGTCGCTGATTAGCGAGCGAGGCAGGCTTGCTGTTGGTCGGCGCGGAAGTCGTCACCGAGGCTTGCTACCGAGCGAGACGGTGTTTGGTTGAGCACACGAATTGACAATGGAGCATCAGTGCCGTTAGCGACGACGTCTGTCGCTTGAACATCTAGATCAGAGACGAGATCGGACGCTCTCCCATCCAAATCAATCGACGCGATATCCGTCGCTGCGCCTTCGACATCAACAGCTCCCACGCCGCGCACGCCGCAAAGCTGCGAGCAAATGCACATCTGATCAACTTCTTTGCTGCTGGGCGACTTTCCAGAAAGCTTGGCAATCGCGTTTCGGTAAGCGACACCGGCTTTCGCTCCGACGACTTCGCCGGTTCCAGAGACGAGCTTTTTTGCCGAATCCATCACGGCACGAACTCCGCTCAGTGCTTTCGCATCAAATCCAGAACCGGGAGCCAAAAGCGCTGCCGTGGCCTGTTTGTTTGGTGCGGCTGCTGCGACTTCAATCGCAAGAAGTCCTGCTTCACGCACTCGCTCTGCATCTGCCATGTCGCGAACAACTTCCGCCGATTTTGCCGCAGATTTTTCTCCGGACTTCGCCGCGGAACTTCCTGCAACAACGTCCGTAACCTTTGCGAGGTCCGCAGAATACTGCTTTCGCTCGGCCTCCGACATACCCTTTGTCACTTCGGCATACTCTTGAGCAACAACCAGGTTCGGTTTTTCAGGAGTTCCAAGTGCACCAGCTTTTGCCAAGGCTTCGAAACTCGCTTCGTCACTCGCCGCAGGTGCCCGACCAAGAAGTGACGAGGCCGCTTTTCCGCCCAATTCATCAAGCTTCGTTTGTGCGGCCGCTTTTGCAGCAGCAGTTGCTGCGGAACCCGCCGTGGTGGCGAGCTTCACAACATCACCCGAACTGCCGGCGCCTGTTTTTAACTGACCTTTGGCGACAGCCGCGGCGCTAAATCGACTCAATGCTTTTGATCCGACGGCGACGGCACCGCCGACGACGGCGCCTGCTCCCATAAAGTCGAGCGGTGTCAGTAAAATCCCGATCGACGCGGACGACTTTGCTTCGTCGACATCTTTAGCTTCGACCAAACCAGTTCGCGAGTCTTGGGCGAGATCACTGGCTCGAATCACATCAGACGCGGTCATTGCTACTCCACCAACTAGACCCGCAGTGACAGCGAGGTTTGCCGAAAGTGATGCAGCACCTGCCGTCATCGCCGAACCCATCATTGCCGCTGCACCCGGCGCAAGAGCGAACGCGACCGAAGTACCTACAGTCGCAGCCGCAAGGTAAGCAGCGTTTCGGCCTTCAACTGTTTTCAACTGATTGAAGCCCGCCGTCGCAATCGCGCAGCTGGAAGCTCCGCCCTTGTTCATTTCTTCTGTCAGCATCTTATCAATCAACGTGCTGTAGGCCGCGTACTGAAGAAGCGACGAATCTACTTTTTTCGCCGTTAGGTCGACCTTTTCGCCGGGCTTGCGGCTCATTCTGGTCATCGACTCTTTCACATCTTTCACAAGAAGTCCGACACCGGCCGCCATAACGGCATCCGAGGCTTTTGCATCACCAATGTAAGGAAGCTCTGGAGCCTTCGAAATGGCCTCGTTGTATTTCAGAACCTGCTCACCGCGATGATTCGCAAGTGCAACACGAAGTTTTCGAGTGAAGTTCTCGGGACGCGAAAGGTCTGCCCTCTGTCTTACGAGGTCCGTTTCGCGACCACGAACTTTAAGTGGCTTTAAAAGCTCTTCGATCTCTTGCTCATGTTCTTTTCGAGCCTTAGCAATGATCGCCTGATAATCTTTTTTTGCAGCCGCTACTTCGGCCGATGTCATCGCTGACATTTTCGGACCGAACGCAAACGCACGACTCGCATCGAGTTCTTCGTTGATCAAAAGCGACACATCGCCAGTCGCAGCCACTCGCTGAAGATCGCTCTCTGACGGAACGACCATCCTCGCCAAAGCTGCGCGGAACGAACTAACATTGGAGCTGATTCTTTGGCGAATCGCGCCGACGGAACCCTCACACGTCGAGTCTTTCTTTGTGCCTGAAAGGCAATTTTTCGCTAGCGATTCGTAATGCGATACTTTTTTTGTCAGCTCCTCAGAAGCGCGCACGCGAACTTTCTCTAAAAAAGCACCAAGCGCCACTGAGCTTGAAACGTTTTGACCAGAGACGACTGTTCGAGATGCAAATACGCCAGAGTCCGGAACGACTTGAACTTTCAGATTGCAGCTTGCGACTTTCGAATCACACGACTTTTCGCGAGCCTGCCAGTATTTTGAATTCTTCTGATAGTCAGAGCTTTCAACCATCAACTGACCAGAGCACGAGGGATAAGGAGACTCCTGCCCACCCATTTTAACTTCGTCTGGCGTAAGCTCTTGTTTTTTGTTTGCCGATGGCGTGGAAACCTTGGCCGCTGAACTTCCCACCACTTCACTTCGAGTGACTTCCGAAAGCGCCACAGAAGGAGCGAAAGTCGCCAGGCTGAAAACCTGAAGACCTGTAACAAAGCCAGTTGTTAAGCCCGCTGATAGGCACGTCGATAGAAAGGAGAACCCAACAGATTTATTCATAATGTATTTCATCATTATGCTTATCGGAATTCCATTCTGAGACTCGAGAGAACTGGCCGAAAAGACAGTCTCAGGTTGAGACAGGGAGCTCAATTCGGAAAGTCGTACCTCGACCCACTTCGGACCGACCCTCTATTTTGCCGCCGTGGGACTGGATGATAGCCTGGGCCATAGATAAACCAAGACCAAATCCGCCCGTCTCACGCACCCGAGACGAATCTGCACGAAAGAACGGCTCAAACATACGCTGACTCTGCTCATCCGTCATTCCGAGTCCGTGGTCTTGGATCTCGACGACAAAAAGGTCGTCACCATTTTTAGACGCTGCTTTTTCCATTCGGATCTCTACGGCGCGAGTTTGGTGTTTGGAAAACTTGATGGCGTTCTCGATCAGATTTCGAAGGGCTCGCTTCATGAGTCGCGGATCGACAGGCAAAATCCACGGCCCCTCCAGAACACGGTATTCGACGCCCGGCTTCTCACTTAAAAGTGGGTTTAATACATCGCGCAGTACCAGACTCAAATCTGTCGGCTTTTTTTGGAGGTGACGCACATCACTCCCGTCATGACCCACCGATTCAGATAAACGGTAGAGCTCCAAAAGTTCCGAGACCAGCTCTTCCATCTCTCGAACATCACTTTGGATCTGTTGTCGAAGCTCAAAAGCCGCACTCGCGGTGGGCAAGCTTTCATCTTTCACGGCGAGGTTTTGAGGAAGCATCTCGGCCGCCATTTTTATTCGGCCCAAAGGACTTCTCAACTCGTGGCTTACGTCCATCAGAAGGCGATCTTTTGATTTCAACTGCAGTTGAATTTTTTCAGCCATTCCGTTGAAAGCTTCAGCCATGTGGCGAAACTCACCACGAGTCTTGATCGAGACCCGGTAATCCAAATTGCCCTTTGCAATTTCCCCGACTCCCACCATGAGCGGTTTCATAGGGCGCAAAAGCCAATTCGTTACAATCAAGATGGTCAGCATCAAAAACGCCATCGTGAATGCAAAGCCGCTGAAAGCCCTGAGGCCCGCCTGAAGACCTTCGCGAAAGGGTGCAAAGAAAACATAATTCCGCCCGTGTCTTTCGACGACGGCAAACATTCGACTGTCTACGCGACCAATAAGAAAATCTCCTAGCCTCGATTTTAGAGACGTCGGGCGTAAATCTCTAAGCCGTTCTTCATTTCTAATTTCGTTTAAAACATCATCCCACTTCGGAAGATCCACGGTCGTCGCAAACAAGACGGTTTCCCCTTCTCGAACCAAAAGGTCCAAGCGAAGATCCTTAAGTAACTCGCGCGCACGAGTTTCCTTCGGTGGATTCTCCATTTGATCGACAACGTTAATGAGATGCGCGCGAAGATTGATCCAAACGACTTTGGGAAGCTGATCCCGCCATGGACCGCGCCAGGGCTTGGAGAATCCCCACGCCAAGGCTCCGAGAAGGATCAGCGCCGCCGTAAAAATAATCGCGACTTTCGCGCCCAGTGTGAAACTGCCGAACTTGTAGCGAAGACTCCTCATGGCTGTTTCACAACGGTGCCGATAAAGGCGTAACCTGTGCCCCAAATAGTTTTAATGAACTGCGGATGCTTTGGATCGTCTCCCAGCTTTTGCCGCAGGCGACTCATGGTGATATCAATCACTCGATTGGTTGCATCCCATTCGACGCCTCTCAAGGCCTCCATAATTTGATCTCGGTCCAAAGATTCACCGGATCGCTGCATGAGAAGCTCAAGAGCCGCAAATTCCGACGTCGTCAGCTGAAGATTTCTATCCCCGACACGCGCCTCACGCTGCTTTCGGTCCAGCACAAGAGACCCAGCAGTTAAAGTAAATGATTCGGGGGCTTCGCTCGGACTCAAAGTATTTGATCGTCGATGCAGCGCTTGAAGTCTTGCGACCAGTTCGCGCGGCTCAAAGGGTTTGGGAAGATAGTCATCTGCACCAAGTTCAAGACCCACAACGCGGTCGGTGACATCTCCTCGAGCCGTCAGCATTAAAACTGGAACGGTCGATCGCTCTCGAATTTCACGCAGCACTTGAAAGCCATCAATTTCTGGAAGCATCAAATCAAGAATCACGACGTCGAATTTCTCTGCCCACAACTTACCAAGACCAGCGCTGGGTCGATCCACCGTCTCCAGCGAAATTCCAAACGGCTCGACGTACTGCTTCGTCAGAGCCGTAAGTTTCACATCATCGTCGATCATTAAGGCTTTCATTGTTCTAGCTTATTACGAAGGCGCTGCGACGGGAAGCCGCCACAGACCGGTTTGAGCCGCGTTCAACACTTTGTTACAACTCGTTTCACAGTTGAAAAGACTTTCTAGCTCACTTTGCTACGCTAAAAATGGTAGAAAACTGATGTTAAACTAAACTGCGCTTCAAAACCCGGAGGTTCACCCAATGACCAAACCCACTCGCCGTCTTATCACGACCGCCGCTGCCCTCGTCGCACTCTTCTTGGTCTCTGGCTGCAAAATGAGCCCCGAGGAAAAAGCTGAAAAAGCGACGAGCATCGCTACGAGTAAACTCGATCTGGATCCGACTCAAGAAGCTGAGTTCCAAAAGTTGGCGCAACTGGCCGCCGCCGATTACAAAGCTATGCGGGGCGAGCGAAAAACAATGGCCGCAGAGATCGAAAAACAAATTTTGTCCGAGAAAGCCGACACAACGGCAATAAAGTCTATGCTTCAGGCTCAAAGCAAAAAGCGCGATGAGCTGACAACAAAGTGGGTTGATCTTACCGCGGGCTTTCACTCGAAACTAAAGCCCGAGCAGAAACAAAAAGCGCTGAAGCTTTTAAAGAAATTCACTGATCGATGGACAGACCAGGACGAGAAGTAACTCGGTCGTTCTCGAAAGCGGCAATCACCGCTTGAAACCACGGGCCGAGTCGTTCGGGCTCGGCCTTGTGGCTCATACCCGGAACCGGAATCACAAAGCCTGGCTGAACAACCGACTCGTGGAATGTCGTAAATCCATCGTTGGGACCTTTTCCAATCATTGCGCTTTCAACGGCGGAGGGAAACCCGACCATAGACACACAAGCAAAAGGAAGTCCGCGAAGGTCCACGGGGCACCGTAAACGCGGGTTCATGGAGTCCAATTGACGGCCGATCGAGGCCGGTCGACCTTCCATCCAGTTTCTGAACTCGGACATTTTGCGACCCAATAAATTTTTGCGAAGAGACGTTACACCCGAAGCACCTTGAACATGACCCGCGACATTGACCCACAACTGAAGGCCCGCAAGTTCGTGAGGCGATGTTTTGAGAAGCTGCTCCAGCAAGAGTCGAAATTCTGCCGCGCCTTGCCCGAGAGTGGCGATGATTCGGCGATCATGAGGACGAGAAAGAAGCTCTTCACGAATCAGTTCCGCATTCGCCAAAAGTCCGTTTCGCTTTTCAGTTTGAAGGACTTCTGTAGTGACGCCGGCTTTACGTCCCCACGCTCGCCACGTCTCGACATGAGCTCCCCAACCGGCACCCGGGCCGACACTCTCAACCACGCAGAGTTCAGCTCGTTCGGCGATGGGTTTAAACCCTTCGGTGCCGCGCGAAAGTTGGACATCGCGGTACATTCGGTCCACACGTTCCAAAAAGTATCGGTTCGGACGAAGAGTCGACAAAATTTTTATCAGCGCCATCGAAACCAAATCAAAACCAAACGACCGAGTCATATCTTCCAACTCACGCACATTCGGAAGTCGATCGGGAAACGCGTCGACGATCAACTTCGCCTTGTGAGCCAAGTTCACCGGCGTGCGATCTCCCGCGTCCGGAACTTGCGGCCACCCCAAGGCGACCTCTGGCTTCACATCTGGTTGCATTAGGGCTTCTTCTCTTCGCTAGAAAGATCTCCGGGAACATTGCCCATGGGCTGCGAAAGTCGACGCGTGTCTTGTTTGAGGCGCGCTTGCTCGTCTTTTCGAGACTTGAGTTCAGCTTGGCAAATTTCCACTTTATCTTCGTATTCGTCTTGGCGCTTCTGCAGAACAAGTTTGTACTGCTTAAAGCGGTCGATTCGATCTTTCAAAAACTCTTCGCTGACACCGATCAGCTGCTTTTTATCGTCGAGACCAATTTTGTACTCTTCTTCTTTGTCGGTGACGCGATCGATAGGCTCGGTGAATTGAAGTTTTCCGTCGCCCCCCAAAGACTTCAGAGAAATATCGGCGCGGCAATCTTTCAGAACTCCATAAAGACCTTTTGAACCGTACTTGCGGTTTCCGTAAACGCGGTCTTCAAGTTCGTAGACTTCATTTTGAAGACGCCGAAGCTCTTCGTTCATCATAACTTTCTTTTGAACGATCATGTTTCCGTCTTTGACACCCAAAGCCGTATCGCCCGAAATTTGCCCCTTGTTGTCGATGGTCGTGTCGACCGTCTCGGCTTTGTGCCGATTGCTAGAGCATCCGCTCAATGTCCATGTCAGCAGGCCGGCCGAGAGAAGTACAAGACCGAGAAAAGAAAACTCGCTAAACAGAGACTTTAGATTCTTGGAAGGGCCCATATTGAAAACGACTCCTTGATGCGGATTTCTAACGACTTCGATTCATTCTTACTCAGCGTAGAGATCCTTTGCTACTTTCTCCATCTGTTTTTTTCGGGTCTTGGTTTCCGGGCTATTAACATTTCATTTCAACAGGTTAACGCGTCGCGATTTCGACTTTGACCGCCAAAGTGCTGTGACGGAATCGTTCCAACTGCGGTACGATCTCAAGGGTGGAAACAGCGTCTGACATTTTAGTTAAAAAATACGGGGGCACTTCGGTCGGCTCCATCGAACGGATTGAATCGTTGGCCGACCGCCTCGCCAAAGAGATCCGTGCCGGCCAAAAACCCATCATCGTCGTCAGTGCGATGTCTGGTGAAACCAACCGACTGATCGCAATGGCTGAAAAGATCGATCCCGACCACCGAGGCGCCGCTTACGACATGCTGATCGCAAGTGGAGAGCAAGTTTCGATTGCTCTTTTGGCCATCGCTCTTCAAAAACGCGGCATCAAAGCACAGCCACTTCTTGCGTACCAGCTGGGCATTCGGACCGATGCGACGGCTTCAAAAGCTCGAATTCATTCGATCGATGTTGAACCGCTTCTCCACCTTGTCGCTCAAGATATCGTTCCCGTGGTGGCTGGCTTTCAAGGCGTGGACGATGAAAAAAACATCACAACCCTTGGGCGCGGCGGGAGCGATACAACTGCCGTGGCATTGGCAGCAGCACTGGCGGCTCATGCCGGAAGCTCGTCGCAAACTTGCGAAATCTACACCGATGTACCCGCTGTTTTCACGGCGGATCCTCGACTGGTTTCGCGCGCGCGTGAGATCCCTTCACTTTCCTGCGAAGAAATGATGGAGATGGCTGCACTGGGCTCGAAAGTGCTGCACATCCGCTGTGTGGAAATTGCTGCTAAGTACAGAGTTAAAATCCATTTGCGGTCGACCTTTGAAGAGCGCGAAGGAACGTGGATTCTTCCGGAAGAACTTGGGGAAATGAAACCGATGAACGGGAAAAATGTGAATAGTAAGTTTGAACCGAAGGTGAATATAAAAATCGAGCAGCCGGTCGTATCCGCGGTGACTCACGATGCAAACACCGCCGTCTTTAATTTGTTCCCGGTGCCTCGAGGCTCAACGTTTCTTGCCGAACTTTTCGATAACCTGGCGAAACGCGGTGTTGTCGTCGATATCATCACTCAAAGCGAGTCGGCCGACGGCCAAAGGCTTTCTTTTTCGGTCACAAAAGAAGATATTCCGTTATCGCGTCTGGCGCTCAAAGAGTTCATGGCGGATCCCGCCCACGTGACGCTGATTGAAAACATGGCTAAAATATCAGTGGTTGGTGTGGGCATGAGAAATCACCCCGGTGTGGCCGCTCGGTTTTTTGCGGTTCTTGCACGAAAGAATGTTCCGATTCAGATCGTAACGACTTCTGAAATTAAGATCAGTGCTGTGATCGATCAATCGCGAATCAAAGAAGCCGCCGAAGCGCTTCACTCTGAATTTGGCCTCGACGCCAACGACGCGTCATGAAATCTAAGCTTTCAGTCCCGTCCGCCTTCACCGTTCGAAACGGGCATATTGCACCGGGAAATCCCGTGGCGCCCAAGTCGGCGCCGTCCTCGCCATCCGCGGTCGCGGAACTGACGAAGGATTTTGAAACACCTTTTTATTTTTACAATCTCGACCATGTTCGCGCGCGAGCCGAGTTTCTAAAAACGGCACTTTGTGAATCCCAGAAGCTTCCCGTCGCGATTCACTATGCCGCAAAAGCCAATGCCAATCCGGCAATTTTGAAACTGTTAAAATCCCTTGGCCTTTGTGTCGACGTCGTCTCGTCGGGCGAAATCGACTGCGCGCTAAGGAATGGTTTTGACGCCGACGATATTCTTTTTTCAGGTGTCGCAAAAACACGCCGCGAGCTTGTACATGCTCTGAAAATCTCGGTGAAGCAGATCAATATTGAAAGCCTCGGCGAACTTGAGCGGCTTGAACAAATTCTGATCGCGTCACCGGCGCTTTTACCGGCGGGACAAAAAATCTCGGTCGGACTTCGTCTAAATCCGAACGTCTCCCCAGAAACTCACCCCTACATAACAACGGGGCTTAAAGAAAATAAATTTGGCCTCGAAGAAGATGCCGTCATTGAAGCCGTTCGGCGTATAACAAAAACTCAAGCACCGATTCAGTTTCGTGGACTGAGCCTCCACATCGGATCGCAACTTCTTGAACTTACGGCACTCAACGACGCTATCGGTATCGGCCTTGCTGTTCAAAATAAAGTCCGCGATTTTTTTCCAGCGTCCGAGAAAAGTGCTGTCGATCGATTCGATATCGGCGGAGGCCTTGGGATCAATTATGACTCTATCGATGAAACAGTCGAGTGCGACGTGGTCCAAAGCTACGCCGAGCTTTTAAAGAAGCATGTGGGCAGCGAACTGGACTCGGGTCGTCTTCGCGAATTGATGGTGGAGCCAGGGCGCTGGCTTGTTGCACGGTCCGGCCTCTTGGTCACAGAAGTTCAGTACACAAAAACGACTCAGCATAAATCCTTCGTGATCGTCGACGGAGGGATGAATCTTCTCATTCGACCGGCGCTCTATGAGGCTCATCACCGCATCGCCCCCCTCACTTCAGACACCAAGCCCGGTGAAAGCTCCACAAATGAGCCAGCCAAAAACGTCGATGTTGTTGGGCCAATTTGTGAATCTGCCGATTTTCTTGGTCGCGGTGTTATCCTCCCCAACACTGCGCCCGGAGACCGGCTTGCGATCTTCGACACGGGGGCCTACGGACGAACAATGGCCAGCAACTACAATCAGCGTGGCTGGCCCGCAGAGTATGTTTACACCGAAGGCCGCGTAAGTCGCATCGACTCTGTCTAAAGTACGTGACTCGGCGTTTTTCGCCGAGGTACACCGAAAAACTATGTCGATGTCACCTCCTCCAAAAGACCTCTTTGCTGTGCCCCTTCTTCAGCGCCTTTCCGCCGTCGCGGGAATTTATTCCGGCGAAGGCGTCAATCATGCGGGCGAGAAATTTGACGCGAAGTTTGAAATTCGATCCGAAGTCGACGGCGCGTTGATCGCCATCTCTTTTCTTGCGACAGAAAAAGAGGGCGAGGGCGCTTTTCACGAAGAGCGAACTTGGATCACTGAAGATCTCTTAACCGGAAGCGTCGGTCTTTGGACCGTTTCAAGCAATACTCCCGGAGTTTTGCAGTTGAAACTCATTGAGGATTCAAACGACGGATCATATTTGACCCGCGCCGTTTTTCGACTTGGAGATCCCGCCGATCTCACCCGCTTTCGCGAAGAAATAAGCTTGAGCGTTCGCCACGACGGCGCTCTTGAGTACGTATATTCTTGGGGCGTTCCTCACGAGAAATTTTCAGTGAAGTCGAAAGCACTTTTGACGGCCGAACACTCGCGACAGATGACAGACGACACAGAGCGCAAGCACCCGCATCTTGCCTGACACTTGCAAAGTCATGCTAGTCTAACCACTCTAAATGACAGAGGAGGATTGATGGCTAAAGACGCTAATGGCAGTGATCGCGCATTCTGGACCGCACGGTATCCCAAAGGAGTCCCTGCGACCGTCGAAGCGACAGTGAACCAATATCGCTCCACATTGGACGTCTTCGAAGAGACCGTCGGACGATTTCCGACAAAGCCCGCATTCACCTGCATGGGAAAGACCCTCACTTTTAGCGAGCTCAATCGCAAAGCTGAAAGCTTTGCGGCTTTCCTGCAAGGTGAACTGAAACTAAAAAAAGGCGACCGCATTGCGATCCAGATGCCCAACGTTCTTCAGTATCCGATCGTTTTGTTCGGAGCCATCAAAGCCGGCCTCGTCATCGTCAACACCAACCCGCTTTACACTGATCGAGAGATGAAGCACCAGTTCAACGACGCGGGCTGCACGGCGATCGTGATACTTTCAAACTTTGCCAACAACCTTCAAAAAATTCTTCACGAAACGAAAATTCAACACGTTATCGTGACCGAGCTTGGCGATCTTTTGGGATTTCCAAAAAGCCTTGTGGTTAATGCCGTCGTCAAACACGTCAAAAAAATGGTTCCGGAATTTTCGCTACCCGATGCGATTCCTCTCAATCAGGCTCTCGAGCGCGGCGCAAGACTCACCTGCACCCGCGTTCCGATGGAGCTCGACGAAGTCGCGTTTCTTCAATACACGGGCGGAACGACGGGCGTTGCAAAAGGCGCGATGCTCACGCACCGAAACGTCGTCTCGAACATGGAGCAAATCCGAAGCTGGATGCTTCCGCGCCTTAAAGAGGGCGAAGAGGTTGTGGTCTGTGCGCTCCCACTTTACCATATTTTTGCTTTCACAGTGAACGCGCTCGCTATTGCAAAATACGGCGGTCACAATATTCTTATCACCAACCCGCGCGACATTCCGGCTTTCGTGAAAGAACTTAAAAAATATCCGGTCACTGTCTATACCGGAGTCAACACTCTCTATAACGCCCTAATGAACAATGCCGAATTTCAAAAACTTGATTTTTCGACCGTTAAAGTCGCCGTCGCCGGTGCGATGGCCCTTCAAAAAGCAGTGGCGGTTCGCTGGAAAGAGATGACCGGATCCGTGATCGTTGAAGGCTATGGACTCACCGAAACTTCGCCTGTCGCCAGCTGCAATCCCATCGACGGAACAGATCGCGCGGGAACAATTGGACTTCCGCTTCCCTCAACGCTCATGAAGATGATCGACGACAATGGAAAAGATGTCGCCATCGGTGAAAGCGGCGAGATCTGCATCAAGGGACCTCAAGTCATGAAGGGCTATTGGAATCGGCCCGACGAAACCGCGAACGTCATGACAGCCGATGGATGGTTTAAATCTGGCGATATCGGCATTATGGATGCTGACGGCTTTAGCCGCATCGTCGATCGAAAAAAAGATATGATTCTTGTTTCTGGTTTCAACGTCTACCCGAACGAAGTTGAAGACGTGATGGCGTCGCACCCCGGAGTTCTTGAAGTCGCAGCTGTCGGTGTTAGCGACACTCATTCGGGCGAAGTCGTTAAGATCTTCGTCGTCAAAAAAGACCAAACTGTCACGGCTGAGATTTTGATCGAACACGCCCGCAAAGGTTTGGCCGGTTACAAAGTTCCAAAGTCCGTCGAATTCCGAAACGAACTCCCAAAAACCAACGTCGGCAAAATCTTGCGTCGAGCTTTACGCGAGCCAAAGAGCTGAGCGTTGTAACGCGGGCCTCCGGGCCCGCCTTTGGTCTTGCCTCTCTCCCTGCTGAATTCTTAGCCTTAGACCTATACCCTTCGCGCTCAAGCAGAGCCCGAGGAGTTCGGAACCTTCGGGTTCGAGGTGTTTTCAAAACCAGGGAGAGGTTTCATGACAATGACTGGCCGGTTCGCTTGCTCGCTTTTGACTCTGGTAACGACGTTAGCAGGCGCTATAGCAGGAACGTTGTCGGATACTTTTGCCCACGCAGGCCCCATTCACCCCTACGCCATCTATGGTTCCGACGACCGTCTGGAAATTTATGCTGACAAAGACCCGGCCCGCAAAATCTTGGCAGAGTCGGTCGTAGCGATCATCGATCGAAAGGACCTTCAGCTCTCCAGCGGCAATCTTGTGACCATCGCAGGGAAGCTTTACGGCGAAGTAAACGATCTTTGCCCCTCGGAAAGATTCGTTGAGCAAACCGAAACGGCTTATTGCTCCGGTTTTTTGGTGGCTGACAATATCGTCGCAACCGCAGGGCATTGTGTGACCGACAAAACATTCTGCAAGGACGCGCGCTTTGTTTTCGATTACATGCTCGATGATCACAGCCGCAATCCCAACACGGTCACGACCGACGATGTCTATGGCTGTCGCAAAGTTTTGCACGACGAAGTCACCTCGGGCGGAAGCGATTATGCACTCGTCGAGCTTGATCGACCCGTGGTCGGGCGTCAGCCACTGAGTTTCGCCACCAAACCGACCGGCGAAGGCGACTCAGTTTTTATTATCGGGCATCCCTCGGGACTCCCAGCGAAAGTTGCGGCCGGCGCGAACGTGCTTGAGGACTCGAGAGATTACTTCGTCACCAATCTCGACGCGTTCACGGGAAATTCAGGCGCGGCCGTCTTCAATCAAAATTACGAAGTCGTGGGGGTTCTTGTTCGCGGAGAAGTGGACTTCGTCGAAAAAGGCGGCTGCAACGTCGTCAACCGGTGTCCACTTGCGGGCTTGTGTATCGGCGAAGACGTTTCTAAAGCCGAGCCGATCGCTAAAAAACTCGCGAAACTGCAATCAAGTTCAAAAGTTTCGTCTAATTCGAGACCGGTTCGGTAAGCGTTTCAAGAATACCAGGCAGCACGGCCGTCCATTTATAATAATTTTTAACTGTGAGAGTTGCGTAAAACGTAGCTCGCGGTCATTGCGATATTTTCTGTCGTTTGGACCTCTATCGCTAAATTGCCTAGTGTGCTACCTTACCGGCCAACGACCCCAAGGAGGAAATCGTGGGCAAGAAGCTTTATGTAGGTAATTTATCTTATTCAACAACAGACGAAAGCCTTAACGGCGCTTTCGCCGCGTTCGGAACCGTTGCAAGTGCTCGGGTGATCATGGATCGAGAAACCGGTCGCAGCAAAGGGTTCGGTTTCGTCGAGATGAGCTCGGACGACGAAGCACAAAAAGCCGTTGTGGAAATGGACGGAAGAGATCTCGACGGACGCAACCTAAAAGTCGCCGAAGCAAAACCAATGGACAGCGGCGCGCGCGGCGGCGGAGGCCCACGGGGTCCTCGCGGTGGTGGTGCGGCTCGAGGTGGTTGGTAACGGCACAGCCTGCCCGCATTGCGGGCAGGCTGTGGATCTTGGCCCGGTAAACGTCATGTCTTTTTATGTCTTGATTGGCATTTTCCAGAGCGACGTTGTCGTTCGAAGAAAAACAAAGTTATAACGGGCCGATGGACACTATCCCTGTTTTCTTTCCCATGGCCGAATATTGGTGGTTTTACGCGGGCTTCACCGTTTTCGTCTTAGCAATGCTCGCTCTCGATCTTGGCGTCTTTCACCGATCGGCTCATGCTGTTTCCTTTAAAGAAGCGGCCGCATGGTCAGTGGTTTGGATCGCTCTTGCTCTCATCTTTAGCTATGCCCTTCACGAGTACGCGCACTACCGATTCCTCAACAGCGAGCGTCTTTCGCAATGGCCCGGGTTCGACCCCGCTATGGCAAAAAAATGGGCGGACCAAGTTTCGCTCGAATTTCTTACGGGTTATGTGATTGAAAAATCTCTCTCGATCGACAATCTCTTTATTTTCGTCTTGGTCTTTCGCTATTTCGCCGTATCCCCTCTCTACCAGCACCGTATTCTCTTCTTCGGAATTTTAGGCGCTCTGGTCTTCCGTGCGATCTTCATTTGGATCGGCGCAGCCCTCATGCAGTACGAGTGGATCGTCATGATCTTCGGTGGCTTTCTGGTCATCACTGGAATCAAGCTCGCCTTTTCCAATGAGCAAGAGATCGATCCTGAAAAGAACATACTCGTCCGAACGTTGCGTAAGTTCATCCCCGTCACAGCGCGCGTCGACGGACCTGAATTTTTCGTAAAACAAGTGCCCCAAAACAAGCTGTCAGACAAAGCCGCGAAAGCCGTGTGGCATGCGACCCCACTCTTTTTGTGCCTGACGTTTGTTGAAGCGACGGACATTATTTTCGCTGTCGACTCGGTTCCTGCGATTTTCGCTATCACTAAAGAGCCAATGATCGTCTTCACATCGAATGTTTTTGCGATCATGGGACTTCGAAGTTTGTACTTCCTGCTGGCTAACATCATGGACAAGTTCCACTTACTGAAATACGGCCTTGCGATCGTGTTGGTTTTCGTGGGCCTCAAAATGACGTGGCTCAATCACCTTTTTGGCGGCAAATTCCCGATCACATGGTCTTTAGGGATTATCTTCGGAGTCATCTCGGCCTCCATCGCTCTGTCCTTTATGTTCCCGGCAAAATCGGCTGAACCGAAGGTTTAAAGCCCTATTGCCTGCGGCGACGGTTGTAGTTTCACCGGGACTCGTATAGAGTCCCGCGTCATGAACTGCTCACAGCGACTCACAAACGAAGAAGCTTTTGAAAAGCTACAGGTCGCCCTGAAGTCACAGGGCGCGCGTTTGACCTCGCCACGAAAACTTATTCTTGAAGCTGCGCTGAAGTCTAAAAAGCCGTTTTCGGCGGAAGCTCTGCTCAGCGTTTTAAAAAGTCAGGCTGATCTTGCTACGATCTACCGAAACCTCGGTTTTTTTAATGAGATCGGTCTGATTTCACGGGTCGACATCGGAGGCGAAACCGCCGTCTACGAGGTCTCTTCAAAAAATGAAAACCACCATCACCACTATTTCGTCTGCAAGTCGTGCGGAAAAACCGAAACGCTCGAGAGCTGCTCGATGACTGCCGTCGAAGCGATCTTAAAGAAGAAAGGGTTTAAAAACCTTTCTCACCGCCTCGAGTTCACTGGGCTTTGCGCCTCTTGCTAGATGCACCCTGGCATTATTGCGAATTGATCGCATTAGTGTTGATTTATTCAAAGGCCCATGGCATCCAACTTGTTATGAAAACAAAACCACGGATGTCCTATTCGCTTTCGCTCGGTCTCTTGATCACTGCCGCTGGTCTGATTGGTTGCGTCGGTGGAAACAACCCTGACGTCGCGAACCCAAAAGCTGGGAAGCAAAGTGATACGCAAACTGTCTCTGGCATCCAATTCACGCAGCTTAAAAACGGTTGGATTCACTCGAGTCAGGCTTTTTCTGAAATTGAATCAGCCCATCACTACAAACTGAGTTTCGACATCGCGCCTGGCGGAAGCGTGATCCTTTCTGCCAACGGCCTTCTTTCACCAGGTTCCGATCGGATCGACCGCGGAATCGAATTTGAATTCCGCAGATCGCTTGATGCCAACGACCCACGGCTGACCGTGCTTGGCCGCGCAAGTGGCACTGAGGACGACTGGTCGGCTTACTTCGTTTCTCTCAATGCAACACAGACCGTGAATGTCGCCATCGACATCCACAACAACGAAGGTGATCAGGCGCACTTGGTCGCTTGGGGAGCAGGCGAAGAACCTATCTTCGAATCCTCGTCGCGCGAAGTTGGCGGGTCTCCGGGCCGCGGCTTTGGAACTTACTGGGGCTTTAAACTTGAACAGGCCGCACTCGTCTCTGTAGCGATCGAAAGTCCACGCGATGATCACTGAAAGAGGTCAGCGCCTCTTTCTTTTACTCCCACTATTGCTTCTTTTTGCCGCCGGAGTTTCGTCGGCGGGATTTGCGAACGAGGCCTCAGCTCAAGTGGCACCGTCAGCTCCATTAAACGTTGTCGTAACCCTTCCTGAAATCGGAGAAATCGTCGGAAAAATTGGTGGCGCAGAAGTGGTTGTTACCACTCTTCTCTCGGGGAGCGAAGACCCACACTTCATGGATGCGACGCCAAGTTTGGTTTCAAGAGTCGCGCGGGCTGACATCGTGTGCGCCATCGGCCTTGAACTTGAAAGCGGTTGGCTTCCGAAGGCCCTGGCGAAATCAGCAAATGCAAAAGTACAAAATGGTGGCGCTGGATTTTGTGAGCTTGGTCCACGGGTCGAAGTTCTTGGCGCGCAGAGCGGCGCTACGGATCGATCTATGGGCGATGTTCACAGGTCAGGAAATCCGCACTTTAATCTTTCACCAAAAGCTTTGGCACAAAGCTCACGGGCGGTGCTTGAAGTTCTTGTTCGCACCAGACCTATGAAAGCCGCGGACTTTGAAAAAAGGCAACGGGACTTCGTCACAGAAATGGTTCGCGTTGAGAAAGAGACCCGGGATATCTTGAGGCCCGCGATAGAGGCTTCAAAGCTTCGCGCGGTTGCCATTGAGTATCACAAAGAATTCGCCTACTTTTTCTCACTCTACGAAATCAACTCGATGGGCTCGATCGAGGAAAAACCGGGCGTAGCGCCCAGTGCCGGTCGGCTCGCACAAATTTCGCTTCAAGCCAAAAATGCTGGCGTCAAAGTCGCGCTGGCCAGTCTCACGGCACCGTTAAAACATGTAAGAAGATTCTCGGAGCTTTCGGGAATTCCTTTAAAAACCGTTCCGACCGTCATGATGACGTCGTCTCGAGAAAACCAAGACGCAACATCCATCGAGAAGGTTCAAAAATCCATCGCAAAGGCGATTGTCGAAAGCCTGTAAAGTCCGGCGAAATCTATTTCAAAACAAGCCTCAAACTCAATGTGCGAGCGCTTTCGTCACAGCGTCGACCGATCCACCCAAGCCATCTTTTTCTCCTATTGTGACTCCGTCACCATCGAAAGCGATCAAACGATTCGAATGAACAAAATCGCCGCCCGGTAGCTCTTTATACTGAATGCCCAACAGCGCCGCGACTTCTGTCGTTGAAGTCGGATCGGAAACGAGAAGATCCCACTGATCATCGAGATTCATTTTTTTCGCGAAAGCGCGAAGAGTTTCAGGCGTATCGTGTTTTGAATCGAATGAGAAAACAGTGAACCGAATCTGACGGCGGCGCTTTTCATCAAGACCGTTTTGCACGCGCTTCATATCGCTGATCAAAAGTGGACATGCTGAAGGACAGCGAGTGAAAACCATCGACATAAGCCTCGGCGCGCCTCGGAGTTTGTTGAACGTCATTTTCTGGCCGCGCTGATTGACCCAAGAAGTTTCACTCACGTAAACAGAGGCGCTGGCACCTGATGATTTTTCGTAGGCTTTTGGAAGCTCGTGCTCCACAGGGCGGTTTGTGTGGTGATCCGCATGATTTTTCCCGTGGGCGCACGCACCCAGGGCTAGTGTTGTTAAAACCGAGAGAATGACGTGAGTTACATTCATAATTTGGGACCACTTCTTTCTGGGTCGACATCATAGACACATCGAAATCCAAGTGTGCGGACAGATCGATTGGCTTTGAGGCTGCTTCGAAATGCGAATCTCATAAAATTCGCATACTGGGTTGGATCCTTTGCAGACAATGCGCCAGCGGCGCAAAAAAGCTGGTTGTCAGTAGCATTGGAAGATCTTGAGTCACCTTGAATTATCACGGACGCGAAGTCTTCGACCCACTCCCAATTTATTCCATGCATTCCACGGATACCAAATTTCCCAAGCTTGCCAGATGAGATTCGGGGTGGCGGCTGATCCATTGAATTCGGCCTCGCATACCAATCCGAAATCAGCGCGAACGCTTCGGGCGAATTTGTATCGGCTGCGTACTCCCACTCGGACACCGTCGGAAGACGTCCCTTTTTCTCACCGCAGTACTTTCTGGCAACAAACCAAGATATGGACGTCACCGGGGAATCAGAATCGCCGGAAGCAACATTTTCGGATGTCCAACTTTCTAGGTAAGCGCTGTCGGCGAAGCGTGGCGAAATTTTCCCACGCCCGAATTCAGGATTCCGCTGAAGAAATCGGGCGAAATCCTTTCGACTGACTGGATCTTTATCCATCCAAAACGAAACGATCCGTTGGTCAGCTTCGCCCGGTTCTCGAAAAAAGGGCTCATAGACTCCACTTGGAATTTGAATCACGGCGCGTGCGTGCGAAGGCTCGCACTGGGCCGCGACAGCTACGAATCCTAAAAAGTAGAGGCCGAAACGCTTCACTTCACCTTCTTCACATCACTTGTTGTGAACATCTTGGCTTTGTTGCCCCATGAATTTGAAACGAAGGTCAGTACATTGGCGATGTCTTCATCTGAAAGGCCAAGCGCTGGCATGACGCCATCGAATGCGACGCCGTTCACTTTGATGGGTCCGCTGAGACCCTTTTTTACGGTCTCAATGGCGCGCGTGCGATTGGCGAGGAGAAAGTCAGATTTTACGAGTGGAGGAAATGCACCGGCAATGCCTTCTCCGCCCGCCTGATGACAAGCGGCGCACGCGTTGAGGTAAACGGATTTTCCCGCAGCAAAACGTTCCTCAAAAGTATTGGTCACTTTTGGCGCGGCCGCTGTGCTTGCAATCGACTGGATGGCTCCGCCCTCGGGGAGATAAATCGCATCCACGGTTTTACCGGTGTAGATCTTGGCGTTCGCTGGTCCTTCGACCTTCAACATTCCGAGGGCACCTTTGTTAAAGGCACGGAAGATCGAATGATCGACAAGAATCAGTGTCGAAGGTACTTCGACTTTAAATTCGACGATCGCCGATCCACCGGCAGGCACGAGTGTTGTCTGCACTTGCTCTTGCGAAACCTTGATTCCGCCTTCGCCGTAAACCTTGTCGAAAACTTCCCCGATGACGTGAAATGAGGAAACAAGATTTGGACCACCATTTCCGAAAAATATTCGAACGGTTTCTCCGACCTTCGCATTGATGGCTTTATCGCCGTTCATTGCACCGACCGCCCCATTGAAAACAACGTACTCTGGCTGCTCTTTTACAGCTTTTTCCATGTCAAAGGGCTGAAGACCTTTAGCGCCGTTTTTTCCTTTGGGATAAAATTCGCTTTGAACAACGTAGAATTCACGATCGACTTTTGGAAAGCCAGCTTCGGGTTCAACCAAAATCATTCCGTACATTCCGTTGGCGATGTGCATGCCCACCGGCGCCGTCGCGCAATGATAGACATAAAGTCCCGGGTTCAACGCGCGAAATGAAAATGTCGAACTATGCCCTGGCGTCGTGAACGATCCTTCGGCTCCACCACCTTGACCAGTGACGGCATGCAGATCGATATTGTGTGGCATTTTTGATGACGGATGATTTTTTAAAGTGAAGTCGACGTAGTCCCCGTGACGGACTCGGATCATTGGACCAGGAACTGTGCCACCAAACGTCCAGAAAGTGTAATCAACACCATCTGCAAGGCGTCCTCTTAACTCCTTTGTTTCAATGCTCACTTTGATACGAGCCGGAGTTTTTCGATTTGTTGGCGGTGGAACATTCGGTGCGTAGGTCGGAGTCGTTTCAATGACTGGTAACTTAGTTATATCGATATTCAGATCGACTGCGGAAGCTTGGCCAGGGGTGAGCATAGCCAGTAAAAACAAAAACGCGTAAATCATGTTGCCTCATTCCATTTGTCGTCGAAAAGATTTTTGCAGCTTTCACAACTCAGCTCTTGCAACCTGCATGACGAAAACTTGCGACCCGCGAAGTACCTGAGTCCACTAGTAATTTCGTCTTTACCGCGTCCTTCAGCAGGCCGAATGGGACAGTATGGCTCATCTAACCCTCGCCGTGCTCGGACTAAATGTCTCGTGATTTCGGTCGCGATTTAACGAATGCGTAGCGGGTCGTGCCAGAAAGATTTAGCTTGAGAGTCTCCGCCGGTATCTTTTCATAGATTCGCGTCAGGTGCGTACGTACGGTCGGTATTGATATAAACAAAGCCTTTGCAATCTCTTGGTTTGATCGACCCTGGATTACAAGATCAAAAACCCGCTGTTGCGAGGGCGAAAGTTTGCAGTCCTTAACGGCCTCTCTCGCTTCCTGAAGCTTCGTCCGTACTGGAGAAAATATTGTTGTTAACGAGCGACCATCATTGATAACTACGGCATCAATCAATCGTATGTTTCCAATTCCATCGTCCGCAGATAGGCCGTACTCCACGCTCATACCAAGACCAGCGGCTTCGGCCTCCAAGATATTTTGGAAATTTCGCATACAAGACTTTTCGCAAACTTGGCCACTCATTTTGCCACAGACTTCTATACACTTACGATTTTGAAAAAGAACTCGCCGCTTGGAGTCTTTCACACAAACGCCGATCGAAGCAGGAAGAGCCTTCTCAATCGGGCCTAACTCAAGCTTGTCGAACTGCTTTTCCATACTCGAAGACTAACAGAGGTCTTCACCTTAGCAAGGGATCCCGCAAACGAATCATTGGGACAGATTGTCCCTCACTTAATTCAGGTGGCGCTAAATATCCACCCCAGGTGATGACTTGTGCCGGTCGCCTCTCCGCGGGAGCGTGATTCGAAGGAGGTCCTATGACTAAACGGATGTTAATAACTTGTCTTATTGTTTTCACCAGCACTGAAGCGAACTCTCAAAGTGCGAATCATGCAACTCTAAGTGGTGTGGCGATTCACACTCTTGAAGAAGCAAATTTTGTGATTCAAACAGATCGATACTTTTTACGAGTCCAAAAATCGAAACTTTCTTCAGATGTCGTTGCCAAACTTGCAGCTGATCTTGGTTCGAATCAGAAAAGGGTCCACATAATTCCTCACCAAGCGGTCAGTCACACTTGGCCGATCAACACGATGTCGTATCTCAATAAGCAGTACAAATCTAAAAGCGAGCCACGCGACTACGTTTTTCCCAAGAAAGACGGTATTGAATTCGCGGGTACCGTAGCCTTTTCCTCTGTGGACTCACACTACATGCTGCTCAGCCGTGGGAAACTCTACTTGGTACTAAAATCGGCACTCTCCAGAAGCCAATATGTCTGGATGTCGAAAGTCAGTGTTGGTGAACGTATCGAGATACTATTTGAGCCGACAGCAATTCAACTTGCAGGACAATTTACGGAAACAGTCGACGCCGCGAACGGGCCTTCCGAGCCGGAACTTGAAACTGTGATTGTCGACGGACCTAACATCAGTATTGCCGGTGTCGTTCTTCACTCATTTAGTGATCCCATGGTCATTGTTCGATCACAAAAAACATATTTTCAGCTGAACCGTTCTTTGCTCGAAGCTTCAATTCGTCGAAAGTTGGACCAGCCGGGTAGCTTTGTTAAAATTCGCGCGCCGTCGGCTGCTATCAGCTTTGTTTGGGCAGATCCACACGGTGAAAATAGATCATCAAGAGGACCTGAAACCCATCGACGACTTTAGTACCATTGAAGATGACCGTAGCGATAGTAATCGGACCAGCGTCTGATCGAGATTGTGTTAGCAGCCCGCCGGTCCGTCACCTTTCCGAAAAATTCGTTTGAGAAAGACAGCGGCCCAAAGAGCGATCGCTAAAATCCAAACAACGGCTGCGTAGAGGAGGTGCATCGAATAACTCGCTCCCATAAACGGAGCCGCAACCCGAGTCAGTGCCGAAGTCAAAATCAGCGCGCCGCAGATCCAAAGAGCCTTCGACTGGGCTTCGAAAGCCAGGTCATAGTTTCCGTGAGCCAGCGTCACTCGCGATGCGACTGTTAAAGTCATCAATCCAAATCCCGCCATGTAGGTCAGATGCATCCAATGAACAGCAAAGAAAGGCTGAACTACGGCCATCACGATTCCAGCTAGAACCATGAAACCTGAAAGGCGCATCCCACCAGCCAATCGAGATTTCGTTTTTGATTTTCGAAAAAGTCCCCACGAGAAAACCGCAATCCAGCTGACAATAACGACTTTAAAAAGTCCGCCAATGAAAGCGAAACCAAGCGACTCAACGGAAAAAGCCAAAAGTAGACCTGTCGCAAGCACCAGATTTCGAAGGATAGGCCTAAGGCCCGGCTCATCCACAACGCCGCGGCCGGAAATAACAGGAATTAGCCGTGATCCAATTCCTAAAACCAAGAAAAGGGTGAGGCCCTCAAAGTAGAGTTTTCGTCCGAAAGCTTCAAGAAATCCACCGGCCTCGGTAGCGCTTGAGATGCCAACAAAGAGAGCTCCGAAAAATCCAGAAAGTAGCCCGAAAACAACAAACGGGAAAAAGGGAGGTACCGCTTTAGTTCGAGCCTGAAATCTTCGAAGAAAGAATCCGATCAGCGCGAACAGCGAAAACGCACTCGTAAGGTAGAACACCGTGGGGCGATTTAAGGATGCTGTCAGCGCTGTGGCTAACGTCAAACCACAAGCCAGCACAAGTTCAAAATTTTGTGCAGGGAAACTGGCCGTCATTTTCGGAATCGCTGTCATTAAAAAACCAGCAGCGAATGCAAATAGAAACGTTCCGATCATGAGCTGCGAATGCGTTTGCGCCGGATACGCATATTGGGGAACCAGAACGTGGGCCACCCAAACCGAGACACCGATAAGACCGAACACTATTCCCATCGGAAACAGAAGTCGGTACGGCTCGAGCGTTCTTTGCTTCATCATTCACTACGTGCACCGCAATTTCCGCGCTCACTTGGGAGAGACCTTGAGTCATCTGAGCCGAACTATGAGTCTTTTTGCCCCGTAATTGAGGCTAGCTGGCGTGCGACTCACGTCGCGTCTCACAAGACCTCACGAATCAACCAAATGTGAAGTGCGGCCCGCCTTGACGGAGCTAACGCACTGAATTACGAAGCTTCGATGTCTATTCATTCGGAAGTATCTTCAGACGCTCTTCGCCTCACTCAAACCGTTCAAAAAGGCGGTTGCGCTGCCAAGGTTTCGGCGTTGGAACTTCGAAAAATTTTGGCCAATGTGCGATTCCCAAAAGCCTCGGAATCTTTTTTGCCCGAAAGCCTGCTTATCGACGGCCGACTCTTCGACGACGCCAGTGTTCACAAGCTCACTCCCGATCTCGCGCTGGTTTCGACTCTGGATTTTTTCACGCCGATCGTCGATTCACCGCATGCTTTCGGAGCGATCGCTGCGGCCAATGCACTTTCTGATGTCTACGCCATGGGCGGACGCCCGTTGACGGCACTGGCGATTCTGGCATTTCCCGTGGCCTCGATGGAAAGCTCGGTGATCGAGGAAGTTCTCCAAGGTGCTTGCGATACGCTTTCAAAAGCGCGCGCGACCTTATCGGGCGGACATTCCATCGATGACGATACTTTGAAATTCGGTCTGTCTGTTTCGGGCCTCGTTCACCCCGAACGAATCTGGTCCAATGCCGGAGCGAAGCCGGGTGATGTTTTGATTCTTACAAAAGGCCTCGGCACTGGGACCTTAACGGCCGCTTTGAAACGAAGTGCTGTCACGGAAAAAGAAATTTCTCACGCGCTGGAATCGATGACGCTTTTGAATAATGCCGTCGACGTTTTGGAGCCGCTTTCTTTATCCGAAGCAGTTCACGCCGCCACTGACATTACCGGCTTTGGCCTCGCCGGTCACGCCCAGCAAATGGCGAAAGCGAGTGATGTCGAAATTGAAATTTCACTTTTAAAACTTCCAGTGCTTGATGGCGCGATCGCCATGCTCCGGGACGGATTTCTCACAAAAGCGCACAGAACCAACCGTGAGTACACGGGCCCGAGTCTTAGTTTCTCGATGCGCTCAGAGAGCGTTTCGTTGGCCGCCCCGTCGCTTGAAGGCGGCATCGGCCCCGAACAACTCATCTTGTTTGATCCGCAGACGAGCGGCGGACTTTTACTTTCCGTCGCCAAAGAAAAAGCCGATCAATGTGTTGCAGCCCTTCGCTCGAAGTTCCCAATGGCGACCGCCATCGGAACGGTCAAAGAAAAGTCGAGCGACATAGCTTTACGGATTCTTGAGTGACCACGATTTCGTCGGACCACGAACTGACTCAGTTCCTGCACGCGGGGCGAGCGATTCTCGACGTTCGTGCTCCGGTGGAATTTCATCAAGGCACTGCGCCTGGCGGGGTCAATCATCCCCTTCTAAACAATGACGAGCGAGCGGCGGTCGGAACGACTTACAAGCTCGAAGGTCCTGAAGCGGCTATGAATTTGGGGCATCGATTGATCGCGGGCGAAGTCTTGGAGCAGAGGGTAAAGGCGTGGACGGATTTTTTTAAAATAAATCCCGATGGCGCGGTCATGTGTTTCCGCGGCGGTCAACGTTCTCAGCTCACGCAAAAAGAACTCCAGCGTCGCGGCATTTCCATTCCCCGCATCGACGGCGGGTTTAAGCGTGTCCGAAGTTTTCTAACCGATCGACTGAATTCATCATGTGAAGAAAAAAAATTTCGTGTTCTCGCCGGATTCACGGGCTCTGGGAAAACAGAAGTCTTGAGGGAAATAAAAGACAAACCTGTTTTCGATCTTGAAAAAGCGGCCCGTCACCGCGGCAGCAGTTTCGGCACTTGGTCCGTCGAGCAACCCTCGCCGGTTGATTTCGAAAACCACCTTGGACTGACAGCTTCGATGTGGGCTACGCACAGCGGGCCCATATGGACAGAGGATGAATCTCGATCCATCGGACGACTCGTCCTTCCAAAAAAACTTTTTGAAGTGATGCAGGCCTCTCCGGTTTTCATCCTTGAGCGCCCACGGTCCGAACGCTCCGAGCGGCTGACGGCCGAATATCTCCATGAAAATTATGGTTTCATCGACGGTTCGACTCCCACAGAACCTCTCTCGGAGAAACTTCGCCTCGACATCCGTCGGGCTCTCACCAACATCGAACGGCGCCTCGGTGGTCTTGAAACCCGAAACCTTCTTCTATTGACCGAAGAAGCGATGACCCGCTTTTCTAAGAACGGTCGGTTTGAAGAACACTGGGCCTGGGTCGAGATCTTGTTAGAGAAATACTACGATCCTCTCTACGAATATCATCTTTCAAAAATTTCAGATCGCGTCATCGGCCAGGGGCCAGTTGAGGAATTTCTCGCTCTCGCGAACACGTGATTCATCCGATCTGTTGAAACATGAAACAACAGGAAAAATTCTCAAGTGATTCGGTTCGATCTTTCGAAACCGGTGACGTGATCTTTGCTGAAGGTGACGACAGCCGAGAGATGTTCGTTGTGCTTGAAGGCCAAGTCGAAGTCGTAAAAATCACACCTCGTGGTGAAGTAAAGCTCGCCGTTTTGTCGCGCGGCGAATTTTTGGGCGAAATGTCGCTGTTAGAATCTCTACCTCGAAGCGCCACCGCGCGCGCCTCGAACGCCGTCAAACTTCTCGCGATTCATCCCGGTGGATTTCTTTTAAAAATTCGGCGCGATCCAACCTTCGCTTTTGAAATTATGCAGTCTCTCTCACGCCGGATTCGGGTTACCAACGACTCGCTCATTCGGGCCATGAACGGTGGAGAAACATCGACTGACAATTTGAAACGTATTCTTCAGGGTGCAGAGTTCGAAGGACGCACCGATGAGGCTACTGAGCTGTGATCACAGATATTTCGTCACAAAAAATTCTGGTGATTTCTGATCTTCATTTGGGAAATCCATTCTCCAACGCCAAACGGCCAACGGTCGAATTTCTAAACTGGGCGTCCGTCAACGGTTACGATGTCGTCATCAACGGCGACGGTTTCGAAATTGCTCAGGTTTCATTCACCCGCATCGCTAAAGATGTGCCCGAAGTTTTTCATGCTCTTAAAAGTTTCACAAATAACGGCCGGAGCCTCTACTACGTCATTGGGAACCACGATATCGTGCTTGAAAATTTTTTGAACGATTGGGGCGGCTTCAAAATGGCGCCCTTCTTGAACGTTCGTTCCGGCGACAAACGCATTCGTATTGAACACGGTCATCTTTACGATCCCGCCTTCGTCAATAATCCCGAGCTCTACGAGTTTTTAACTTGGATTGCGGGGATTGCTCTTCAAGTCCATCCCGGCTTCTACAAACTCTGGATCGCCTTTGAAAAGTTTAAGTCTCGCTACTTGTGGGGAAAAAAGGACATAAAATCGATCGCCGAATCCATCGAAGGCGCGCCCGTCACAAGGATCCCTGGCGAGCATCCCGCATTTCGAGAGGCTGCATTGGAATTGAGCCAGCGAGGATTTGATTCCATTATTTTCGGCCACACCCATCACGCTGGCCAAGTGGAACTTGAAACAGGTGCTCGATACTTCAACAGTGGAAGCTGGTTGATTGGGACACCCTTCATCTCTATCGACCGCGGGCAAGTGACGGTTGAAAAGTGGTCTCGCAAGTGGCGTTCAGCCGCATAAGCCGTTTGCGTTTTTAGGAAAAATCCGTACATTGCGGCCATGAAAACTACCGCCCGTCCGCTTCTTTTTTCGGCGCTTCTATTTCCGATGCTTTTTGCCCCTTCATTGCTTTTTGCGCAAACAGAATCCGGCGAGTCATCCTTGGCTCCCGTTGTTGTCACCAGTGAACTGGAACGCTCGGGTCTTCCCTTGGGATTTGAACCCGGAAGCTTCGTTAAAAAGAATCAAGATCAAGTCTCGTCGTCTATTTCGCGCTCGCTTCGCGATGTCACAAGCGATACGCCAGGTGTTGCCTTTATCGGTGGACCGAGAACGCGGGCGCAGCTTCCTCAGATTCGAGGTCTTGGCAGCGACCGTGTTTTGATTTTGGAAGATGGCGCGAGACAAAGCTTTCAGAGTGGCCACAGCGGACGAGTTTTCTCGGATGCGGGAAGTTTTGAAGAAATTGAAATCGTCAAAGGTCCCCTTTCTTCGATGTTTGGAAGTGGCGCGATCGGTGGCGTCATCAACCTAAGACGTCCCACCGCCCGAGATCTGAAACGTCGCACGGGACGCTCCAAAGGCGGCGAAATTTCAATCGACACGTCGACCGTCGACGCGGGTTTTGGCGAGCGCTACACCCTTTTCGGTGTTTTTCCTGATCGAACCGATAGCCCAGCGACTTTTGAACCGATCGTTTCTTATTCGGAATCTCGCTCGCAAGATCTGCGGTTTGGGAACGGTCGAAAACTTGCCTACTCGGCCCATAAAACAAAAGAACTCTATGCCGGTATCGGAAGTAAATTCGGATCTTGGGAAACGGATTTAAAGGTTACGAATTATGAAGACGATGGCCGCGCTCCACTGAATTCGGCCGAAGAAACTTCAGTTCAAAGTTCGATCGCAGACACTCGAAACTTAAAAACAGACGCGGTTTTGAGCCTAACAAAAACATCCAGCTCTTGGACATTTAAAGCAAAACCCTTTGTTCGTTCGTCGCGCGTCGAGCGCGTTCGAATCACAGACTCTCGTCGCGATCTTCTGAAAGTTGAAACTGTCGGACTTGATGCACACGCCGACTTTCAAACGGGATTTGCCAAGCGCGGAAGATCCGTTGTTGGTATTGAAGGCTTTCGCGATCTCAATCGCGGCGAGCGCGCTGGCACGACCTATGGTCTTTTTCCCAATGGAGAAACTCTTCAAACAGGGGCCTATGTTCAGGTTCCTGTCGACCTCGCAGACGACGTCTCGATGGTCACGGGACTTCGCGCCGATCAATACAAGTCGACACCTTCAGATTCAGCTCTTCGAGGCAATGACGGCTCCGCCATTTCGCCGAAACTCTATTTTGTTTGGGATCTTGGTAGCACTGTTGAACCGTCGGCCGAGAGCGAGAAGAATGTCTTCATCGGTTGGGGTCGTGGCTTCAATGCTCCCCGACTTCAAGACCTTTATGTTTCGGGCTTACATTTTCCCGGACAAGGCCCGACGGTTCCCAATAACTTTTTTCAAGCCAATCCCGATCTAAAACCCGAGACGGCCGACAGTTTTGAAACTGGATTTCGTGGGCGCGAATCAACTTGGACTTACAACGCTACAGGATTTTTGACGGAAGCTCAGGACTTCATCCAGCGCGACGTAGATCTTGCGGGAGGTACGACCCGCCTTGCGAACATAGACCGCGCAACACTTTACGGGGCCGAGCTTCTCTTGAAAAAGTCGTTCGACACTTGGTCCACGACAGCCACTGTCTCGACGGTTCGGGCCGTCAATCGCAGAACAAGTGAGCCGCTCGCTGACACTCCCGCCGACCGCGCTCGCCTGATCACTGAAGTCGCTATCACGGATGCTTTCACAGTCAGTGGCGATGTCGAAGTCACTTTAGGGCAAGAGCGCGTGCCCAACGGCACGACGGCGACAGGGGGCTACACGATTTTTAACATCGGCTCTGGCTATTTACTCAATGCGGACACAACGCTCACATTGAAAGTCACAAATCTCTTCGATCGAGCCTACCGCCGTCATGGCTCACAAATAGATGATGCCGGAACTGACATCCGACTCGCCGTGGTTGGGCGATTCTAGCTGAGCGGAAGCTTGAATATATTCTTTTACAAACGCCCGAGAGCAATTCTTGCGGCGTTTCGACCGCGAAGCAGTGAACCCTGCTGCGACGGCGTGTCGGCGTCACTGCGCCCAAGATAAAGCGGAAACGGACGGTCTATTTGGTCTGTTCTTAGAAGGCGCCATGTCTTCACAGAAGATCCGTACAATGTCTCGGCCTCAGATAGCACTGCAGGCAGCCCTCCAGACAAAACTTTTGGAACAGTCTCTGACGACAGGGATCCGATGACATTGACGGAAATTAAAGCATCGCCCTTCGGCGCATAATCGCGACTGACATTTGAGAGCACGGCCACATGGTTGATGTTTTGTTTTTTCTTGTGAGAATTCAGAGACAGCCAAGGTCCTTCAAAGGGCGGTTCGCTGGCTTGAAACCAAAGAGTGGTGACACGACCGAAGGGCCCTGTCGCTCCCTCGCCGGTCGTCCCTTGAGTCAATTGAATCACAGACTTCGCAGCGATCGACGTTCCGTCTGCAAGATGAATTCGATTTTGATCGACATTTTGAACCCGCGTCTTTAAACGGATTTCGGATTTTTTCAATCGTGCTGCCATCAGCCGAGGTAGCTCACCAACACCGCGCCGAGGAACTGCGACCGGCGACGCTGAAAACATCTTCACAAGATATTGAAAAAAGCATGCGCTGGTCTTGAGCTCGTTTTCTAAAAAAATTCCGGCTAAGAATGGTCCCCAAAAGTTGGCTACAATTTCATCGCTAAATCCGTAGGACTTCAAAAACTCGGCCGTCGTCTGATTCGAACGCCCAAGGGCATGATGAGCGAGGGCCTTCGGTCCAATAAGATCGTCTTCCGACATCCAGCGCAGGCTTTGCTGAAGACGAACCACAAGCCACTTGTCTTTGATCGTTGCGTAGCGACCAAACGCCGTCGACATCAGAACTTCAGGATGGCGAAGAGGATCGGCCATGAGAATCGAACCCGAGGTCGTTTCGAGCTTCGCTCCCGAGGCGAAAAACTGAAGATCCAGCGCCGAAATATCTCCAAGACTTTTTACTTCTGGATAAGACGGAAGCAGAACCTGAAAGCCACGATCCAGAAGATAATTATCTTCGACCACGGTCGTTTCAAGCTTTCCTCCAATGCGGTCGCTGGCTTCCAAAACGACACAAGATTCACCGTGAGCTTCGAATTCAAGGGCCGCAGCGAGACCGGACAGCCCGGCGCCAATAACGAAGTGAGGACCACTGTCCGAAATTTTTCTTAAAACCATTTCAACAATGTCTCTCGACTCAGCGGCAAAATCCAACGTCACAAGAATATTCTGCGACGTTTCACATTGAAACTCGCTCATAAGTTGAAATGTACTTGACGGGAAATATACCCCGTTCCTCCAGACTCAAGCGGCGCGAATCTCCTCACCTCTGTGAGATTGGGATTGAAATTTTGAGTAGCTACAGACCTTGTTCGATTTGAGACGGAACGCCGTTTGCTCTTTTAAAAGTAGCATTCAAAGCAACTTTTAAAAGGAGATACCAAATGAATGTTCCGAATATCCCGCAGAACCTCACTAAAAACCTCAACCGTACGTTGATAGTCTTAGCTATCGTCAGCGTCGTCGTAATTTTACTTTTTCTGGGTGGGCGTCAAACGACGGCACAAACTCAAATGACCGAAAGACCGACCGCGATTCCTCAGCAGAGCACTTTACCGCCGATGCCCAACTACATCGACGTTCGCAGCACACCGAAGCCCCCCACTCAAGCCAAAGCAGGTAAGATTGTGACGTCTAAACCTGACTGCCGAGAGAACGACATGGCTTGTATCGAACAACGGAACCGCCTGAAGACAGGCGGCTCCGATGTCGATCCTGATTTTGTCCGGTGACAGCGGAAGCTTTAAGACAAAGACTCACATCACCTCTGAACCGAGCTCAAGCTCGGTCCAGCTTCTCGAAGTCAGGCCTTCCTCTTCATCAGAGGACTCCTCACGAGAGTCGTCGTCGGGCTGAAAACTCAGACCCATAAGCATTTCAGCTAGAATATCGTCGGCAGAATCTCCTGAAAGATCCGCAGGCGATTCACCATAATTTTCGCTGTAAGTTTCAAATGGTTCAAGATCAGCCTCATCAATGAGAACTTTTTTCTGCTGCCTCTTTTGCTCAGCCAGAAACCATTCCTCCGTCAAAAAATCGTTCGCTGTTGCAGTAAAGTGTTTCATAAGTAGCGTCCTTCGGTTGCGTGATTAACAATTCAAAAGCCCTCTTGGATTCTTGAATTATTAGAGAGCAATCAGAGCGCCAGGTTTCAACAACACTATATTCGAATAGCACCACAGCATGAGCTGTTGACGTGGCAATAGACCCCGAATCTTAAGCAAACGCGTCCAAGGATGGGTCACGGTATGGCTTTGAATTGTTAATATCGTTAAGAAAAATTATGTTGTACAGTTGGCGAGAGGATACGTTTCGAAGTGGACTCAGAGCGCGATCGAGCCTGAGAAAACCAGACCGGTGCGCTGAAAGACTGAATAGGTGAAGCGGTCGGTCTTTTCGATTTCCCAGTCGATCGCGTTATTGTGAAATAGTCCAACTGAAAGACGTTTTGAATCTTCAAAATCAAGTTCAATTCCCACCGAAGCCGTGACCGGAACCGACTTTCTGTTCGGATATAAATCTGACCCAACGAGATCAGCAATGCCGAGCATGAGACCATAAATCATCTTTCGTTTGGAGGACGTCCCTTGCTGAAACCCAAATCTCAATTGAGTTTCCCCTCCGAGCCCCCCAATGCTTGCACCAAGGCTTTCGAACATCGCAACTTCTGCACTAAATTCGGCGTCGCTGGTTTTGAGAGTTAACCCAGCAACTCCTTCAATTCCGTTTCCGACCAATTTGTTCGCATCGTCGATTTCGCGTTGATTCAATGAAGAGGATCCGGCGTTTGGCGAGACGTTCGCAAAAAACCTCTGACCATCGTTAGTTTCAAATATTCGAAGGCTTGGGCTACGAACAGCGAGCCCTACCGAATCGCCAGAATCAAATTCGAGAGCCACACCGGCCGAGACTGAAGCATCTGTTCGTGATCGCTTTTCCCACGAAGCGCTCAGGGCGCCAAGCTGTGGATTCGTTTGCGAAATAAACTGAGAATCGACCTTAAGGCTATAGGACGAAACAACCACGCCCAAACCATACCGAAGACCATCGTTGTTAAACGCAAGAGCCAGCCCCGCCCGGTTAACTTCTAAAACTGCATTGACCCTTCCGGAGCTGCCTTGGTCGTTTGCGAGACGATAGTCGTATTGAAATTGTTCAGTCTGATAAATTCCAAAGGTCGCGTGGGCGCCTGAAAATTGCTTTCGGCCGCCCAGCGAAGTCGGGATCGACGAAAACGTGGGCTTCACATTTCCAGAATCCGATCGCCCTCTCGATTCGAAAGCGGCGCCAAACTTGAGGACCATCTTGCAACGGACGTATTGCCCGCAAGTCCTTCCGAAGAAGATGTTGGAAGAAAACTAAGCTGCGCAAGAGCGTTCGTGTGCATCAACACTATGAACGAAAAAACTCCGACGCTGACCGAAGATAAAAATCTCATCCGCGTCGTTATAATCCAGGCCACTGAAAATTAATTTGAATAAACTCGGCGCCGCATTTTTTTGAATTTTTAACAGGAGCGCGTTTGCCCGGCTTCGAACTCCGGACAGTCGACCGGGCAAGAGCACTCTCTTTCGTGGTTGTTGTGGGCGTCACCTTTGGATGAACGCCCCCAACACCCACGAAAGGATTTATATGACCACATTTCGAACTTTAGATCTGGCTGTCGAGTTTTACCGAACGACTCAAAAAGTTAAGGTTCCGGCGCACCTCCGCGATCAACTTGATCGTGCAGCATCGTCGGTGCCGCTGAATCTGTCTGAGGGCAACGCTAAGTTTTCCTTCAAAGACAAAGCTCGCATCTATCAAATAGCGTACGGATCATTCCGTGAATGTCAGACCATTCTTCGAATCAGTGGAATCTCTGATAATGACGTCGACGCTATGACAAAGCATCTTGGCTCAAGCCTCTATCGTTTGATCGATTCTGTGCAGGCTAAAGCGCCGAAGAATTCGTTTTGAATACTAAATTCTATACTTGTATTCGTGAATTCTTGAATTCGCGAATACGAGAATTCTTGTAGCATTTTTCCGTTGGAAAAATGGTGGACCTGACAGGGATCGAACCTGCGACCTGAAACATGCCATGCTTCCGCTCTCCCAGCTGAGCTACAGGCCCACATTGTGGGTGAAAATGTAAACGAAGGCGCCCCATCGATCAATCCTAATCTTGGGCCCAATCTTTGCGGCTGACCTTGCGGTCGCGCTTCTTTTCTCCGTGCGCGGTTTTTTCTTTGAGACGGCGCCGTTTTGATCCTTTGGTCGGCTTGGTTTGAATGCGTGGTTTGGGACGCTCCCAAACAGACATCACCCAGTCTTCGATTTTTGAAATCGCGTCTTCAATATTTCGTTCGCGGTCGCGCTCGCGCTCGCTTGTTACGAGGACTCGGCCTTCGGCATCGAGACGGTTCTTATAGCGAGACAAAAATCTTCCAAGCACGGCCGGCGGAACCGCAGGAGACGAAGAAATATCCCAACGAACTTCGGCTTTGGAATTCACCTTGTTGACGTTTTGCCCACCGGCTCCCGAACTTCGCGAGAACGCGAGTTCGATTTCGCCGCGCGGAACTTTAAACTTTGGCGACGTCATCACGCTCTCCCAAAATTTAGCCCTCAGCCCATTTGCCAGAAACAAAGCGGCCAAGAACTTCAGACAATGACAATACGCCCTGCCCGCTGCCACCGGGCTCGGTCCACGCCCCTGAAGGCGAATCTTTCCAAGCATAAATATCTAAGTGAGCCCAAGGGAGTGGTGCGCCGTTCTCACTTTTCGCGAACAACTCAAGAAAAAGAGCCGCCGTGATCGCGCCACCAAATCCATCTCCAGCATTCACGTGATCGGCAAAGTTCGAACGAAGCATCGATTTATAAGGTTGAAAGAGCGGCATTCTCCAAGAGAGGTCTCCGCGCTTAAGCCCGGCATCGAAAATTTCCCGAGCCAGGTCATCGTTATTTGTAAACAGGCCCGCGATGTCTCCGCCGAGTCCAACTTTTATCGCGCCCGTCAACGTTGCGAGATCAATCAAGCACGCCGGAGCATCTTCGCCCGTCGCACCGACAGCGACATTCATCGCATCCGCTAAAACGAGACGACCTTCCGCATCGGTATTGTGAATTTCAATCGCAAGACCATTTCGTGCCTTAATAATATCGCCGGGGCGAAATGAATTTGAAGAAATCGCATTTTCAGCCAGCGCCAGATACGAATCAAGCGCCAGAGGAAGACCAGAACTTACGGCCAACCAAGTGAGCGCCAAAACTGCAGCGGATCCACCCATGTCTTTTTTCATGAGCCTCATACCTGAACTTGGTTTTATGTCGAGGCCACCCGAATCAAACGTGACGCCTTTTCCAACAAGAGCAATCGGGCGTTTCTCGGCGCCGCGATCTTTTGGACGATACGAAATATGAACAAGTCTTGGAGGCGACGCAGCCGCAGAACCCACAGCTAGAAGTAGATTCATGTTCTCTGCCTTCAGACGCCGCTCATCCCACACGTCAATGCGAACATCCTTTGACGATGTCGCGTCCGCCATCACTGCGCGAGCAAGATCGGCATAAGCCGTCGGTGTCAGAGTTCCTCCCGGAAGATTGGTCAAGTGCCGAGCCAAATTAACAGCGACACCAAGGCGCGAAGAATCCTGAATCAAGGTTTTCAAATCTTTCGCGTCACCGACGACGGCCGGTGCCAAAAGTAGAACCGTCGGACGTTTCGCAACCGCTTTATAGCCGCGCGATTCCGTAAAAGAATAGTTGGCGATTTCAAGGCCCGTGAGAAATCCCTGAAGTTCTTCTCTTGTACTTGCAGTGAAATCGAGAACTAGCTTTTCAACTCGCGCCGCACGCAATCCCAAAAGAACAGCACCAGCAGCGTCACGCGCTCTTGCGAAAACAGATTTTTCAAGAGTCTCGCGCGGCCCATCGCTGGAACTCGAGTTTGATGTCTCAACAAGGCGAACAAACCAAACTGGCCCGTCTTTTAGCGTCAGAGAAAAAAGATCAGCCGATGGACTTTGAGATTCAAGCCACTGCGTCAGCTGTGCCTCTTGCCACTTTGGAAATGCGCCCAACTGCTTTTTAAGACTTAAAAGGGCCCGCTTCGGCTGAGGCTCAGAAACAACTATGACTGTGGCCCGAACACCCGCTCGGGTCTCTCGAGCCGAGGCCGCCTTCACAGAGGAAGCGACCCACCCTTTCAGAGAAAATCCGAAAATAGATTTCGCGGTTTCAAATTGAGTATTGGAGTGAACGTTTTTGATTTTTTTCTTCGCCATTCACTCAAGATGCGACCAAAATCGCCTAAGCACAACTCAAGAAACGATGCCGATCCATCCTTTAAGGTAGCGGCCTTGTGGAAACTCAGACCGGTAAGGATGATCTTCGCCGTGGCCGCCGTGGCTGAGCCACGTAATTTCGCGACCGGAGGCTCTTTTCGCATCGGCAATTGCCTCCACAAATTCCTCATCCGACAGCAGCCCCGAACACGAACACGTGATGTACACACCGCCTGGCGCCACCCGCTTGATCGCCTCGCGGTTGAGCTTCACGTAGGCTGCGCGTCCGGTTGGGATATCTTTTTTCTTTTTGATGAACGCCGGAGGATCGCAGATCACCACATCAAATCCACCAACGGCCAAATTCTGTAAATCGGCCAGAATGTCCATTTTTCGTGGTTCAGCGATGCCGCCGGCGCGCACTGTGTTGCTAGCTGCGAATTCAAGCGCAGCCTGAGACGCGTCGGCCATGACGATCCGGATCGGAGCTCGGCCCTTGGCCGCCCGAGACGCTTGGACGGACCACTGCCCTACGTAGCTAAAAAGATCTAAAACTTTGAGTTCTCGCCCACGCGCTCCCGCCGCTTCGGCGGCACGTTTCAAAAGTGGCCAAGCCAGTCGAACATTCATCCGCTGATCAAGAAAGAAACCCGTCTTCTGGCCATCGACAAAGTTCACATCGTAAAGTGCAGGATTTTCGCTGAAGCTTGCTTCACCGCCCTGAACAGCAATTGTTGCTTTACGCGCATCAAGGCCAGACCAATCGCCCAATGTTTCTCTTGGCTGCTTCGATAAACCCTCTATGGCGCGCGAGGAAGAATCTTGAGCAAGAACAAATAGCGTTTTCAATTCGCTCCCGCGACCGCGAAAAGCAGCGCCTCGGCCGGGGAAACTCTCTAATGCTTCCTTTAGGGATGAAACCAACATATCCGCTCCCGCTGTGGAGGCTTGAATTACGAAAACCTGTGCCGTTGGCTTGGCGCTCGCATCCGGATTGGTCCCACCGCTCGCGTCTCCCTCAACCAATAAGTACCGATCGATAATGACGCCGGGAATTCCATCCGCCTCGCCAAAAATTAGACGGTGACTGTAGGTATCCACTTCGCAGGCGTTTCGTCTCGCCGAGGCCGCTTCAAGCCGGTGCTTTAGAAGCGCAACAATCGAAGACACCGGTTCGCGACTGAGAGTGCGAAATGCGATCAGCGTTCCTGGATTTCCGTAGCCCATCGCAAGAAATCCATCTCGAGAATCGCGAAGTTCCACCAAGGAGCCCGGTGATAGCCCCTTTGGACTTTGGTCCAGGTCGTTGGAAAAAACCCACGGGTGCCCTTTGGCAAACTTTCGATCCAAGCCCTGCTTTAAACGCCAGATCGTGGCGCGAGAGGGATCAAGATTGGATTTCAGGTCCGGCTTCGGATTCAGGTCGGGGGATTTTGACATGCCTAGCGTTTTGTTCGACGCAGAAGAACCGGTCAAGCCTCCAGGTGACGGAATCAAGTTTCCACGTCAGAATTATAAGATGTCTGTACTGCCGAAAAGCTCATCCCGAACTCTCTACGTTCTCTCGCTGGCAACAGTGCCTATGATGTTTCTTACTTCGGCGACTTTAGAGGCCAGCCGGGCGCGCCCACGCGTCGCCGCTGCCAGCGAAAACGTGCGCATGGCGATGCCGCACGATCTAATTGAAACGGCAGAAAAAGGAAGCGTCGGTCTCGATTTCGACGAACCGCAATTTCGACAAAAAGCACTCCAGGTTGGCGCACGGTACTTACAGGTTCGTCGATCACCACGTCTCAGAGATTCTTTTGAAAAAGAGTGTGCAAAAACAGCCGGGCAAGAAACACGCTTGGATCAACTGAAAGCCGTTTACTGCCAATCCGAAGCCGATCGCTTGAGAAAGTCCGACGTCTCTCAAGACTCATCGCCCAACTTGGACCCCCGTCGCAACTCGTCGTTACGACGAGATCTTGCCGAGCAGCTTCGCAGTCAAAATTGGAACGCCGTCGCGGACATTACCTACCCTGCCGTCGTCAACGTTGTCTCGGGATTCAAAGATAAAACCGAACTTTTAAATCTAGGACGAGCCCTTTCGAAAAAGTCAGCTTGCACCGGCTCGAAAGCAGCGACGGCCTTCGCTTACAAAATTGAAGAGCACTTCCCTGACGACGAAGCGGTTCAGATCTCACGTGCACTTTATGACTATGCCTCGGGGTGCGGTACGGATTTCGCCGCAGCAAAAGCTTCCTATCGCCTAGCGCTTTTGGATATTTGGCAAAATCGCTGCGATCGCGTCCCTCGATTGATGTCAAAGGTTGAGCAGGTGGCCGAAGCAAGTCAGTTCAACTCACGTGCAAAATACTGGAGCGCGTACTGCTCGGAAGTTTTAGGTCAGAAAGATGCAAGTCGCGAAGCCCGTGAATCTCTGCGTGCTGATCACGCGATGTCTTTTCACAATCTGGCAGCCAACGGTCAACGCGGTGAGGCCATCGACTGGATCACACGCGACACCGATGCTCCGATCGCTTTTCGGTCTCTCGTTCGACCGGAAAACAATGCCCTCCTCATAGCTATTGAAGTCCTCGTCAAACTCAAAGCCGTCGAACTCGCGGCTGATTTAACAGATCGCAATTTTGCCGTCGTTCAACAGTTCGAACCTGAAGTGCGGCTTTACCTTGCTGCCTTAATGCATAAGCACAATCAGGCCTTGGCGAAATTTAAAATCTTAAGCTCACTTTTCAGAGACTCTCCTCGTCTTGTTTCAAAAGCGACGATGAAACTTTATTTCCCGCTTTGGTTTTTTGATATCACAGGGCCCACCAGCGGCTCCACACTTGATCCACTTCTTGTGACGGCCCTGATCCGACAAGAAAGTGCTTTCAATACTCGGGCGCGATCTCGCGTTGGCGCACGCGGCCTCATGCAGCTCATGCCCGCCACAGCGAGAATGATGAAGCGAGTTCGCACGAACAAACTTTTCGAACCTGAAACAAACATCGCTTTAGGCACTCAGTACTTGCGAAAACGTCTTGCTCAGTACGATGGCGATGTTGAGCTCACTTTAGCGGCCTACAACGCAGGCTTCTCTCGTGTCGACGAGTGGAAGCGACGATATCCCACGGACAATCGAATTCTTTTTTTGGATCTAATTCCGTTTAAAGAAACCAGAGAGTACGTCTCGTCAATCTTGAGAAACTACTATTGGTACACAAAGCTCTACGGAAAAGATCCGGTCGTGGCGCTTCAGCGAAGCTCAAGTCATTCGACGACACCCGCGGCGCGCGACGTGGCGTCTGACAACTTTGATCTGACATCCACCTTCCAAGCGATCACCCGAGCTCAGAGCGGCCTCGTGACAGCTCTTCACAAAGCTGGTGCGGCCGTTCCGGCGGTCATGCACGCCGCTGAAAGTGCATCGGCCGAAGACGATGACGCCACAGTTTCCGACATCGTGCGCCCTGAACCGGATTCATCCGCAAATTGACTTCAATCGCAAGTCGTTCAGAATGGTTCCATGAACGCTTTTGTGAATGTTTGTGTGAATGTTTCTGGAATTTTATCGGTCCTCGTTTTTTCAAGCATGATGGCGATCTCAGCTGCCAGGGCTCAGGCACCTGAACTTTCTCCGACTCCGTCGCCAACGCCGATCGCTATTCAAGCAACGCCAACGCCTGAACCTCCGCCGGCACCAGCGCCAAAGCGAAATTCGAAGTGGCTCGACGAGCAGAAAAAAGTTTGTGACCGCTATTACACAGGTCAAATTCAGGCCGGCATTCGACGCTCGTGCCACGTTGGAGGCGTGCTTGTTGACCGCTATTTGACTCAACCCTCACGCGTCGCTGAAGCCGGATGCCGTCTTCAATACGGCGAAGAGCCTGGCGAATCTTACGCGTGCTTGATCGGAACAAAAATCGCGCGCGAACTCGACAAAGGAACTTCTCGCTATGTCACGGATCTGCAGCTTTGCTCGGAATCTTATCCCGTGCGCACTGAGCTAGATACTTACCTTCTTGAGTCTTGCCTTGTCGGAATTCACGCGGCCTCTTTTTCGGCTCCCCAGCCGCGCTTTGAACTTTGCCGCTCAATCACACCCGAGAGAAGTTTTTTAGGACCGTGTGCTGTAGGCGCTTCATTAACAGCTGTTGTTCCATCGACCACGGCTCGCGAAACCCCGTCACTTCGCGTGATGTGTGAAAAGTATTTTGATCATCTTCGATTTCATATGGGCTATCGATCTTGTTTAAATGCCCGCGCCGTCAGCCCGGGCGGAGAACCCAATCCGCTGACACTGGATGAAATTCGCAGTCGCTGCGATACGATTGTTTCCGACAATGGCAACGATCACGAACGTGGAGCCTGCGTCATCGGCGCCGTGCTTTTAGAAAATCAGAGAAAAGGCACATCCAGCGCACTTTTTGATGGCTGCGGTGCCAACCAGGTACGTTATGAAGATCGCGATATTTTAGGCTGCTTGGCGGCTGGAAGTTTTCTCTCTTACTCCAACGCGACAACAGCGGACCGTCTTTGCCGCGAGGTTTTTCGCGACAAAAAGAGTCTTGCGCGAAGCGGTTGTATCAAGTCGATCTCGACTCTCGTCAAAGGACCCAGCACACAGTAGCTGGCCGCCCCGGTGTCTAGCTTTGTGACACCTGCCTAATCTGTTTTAGCGACTCTAACCAGAGTCGTTTTGAGTGGCCCACTTGTTCCGCACAAGCTATTGATATCACTAGATATTTCCAATCCATCGGCTGGCACGAGTCGTGGATTGTTATCGAAAGCCTAGGAGAATCAGATGACCCACGGTCACGGTCTTAAAACTCTACTGAGCCTCATCGTCGCGACACAGCTCGTGCTGATGCCCGTGAGTTTTGCACTGAAGATCGAAATTCAAAAAGACATGAAACTTCGCGAGAACACCGATGGCTCCATGGAGCGCGTGGGACTTCTCAAGCGCGGGAGTATCGTTGAAATTCCCGATCAATACGTTGTCAAAAAAAACGGGAAGCCGGATCTTGAGCTGACGTTAAATAATTGGCTTAAGACCGCGGGCGAACATCGCGCTGCCGGTTTTAAAAGTGATGGTGCCGGACAATATTCCTACGACGGCGAACATTCAGAGTTCTTCTTTCCGATTCGAGTGACGGGACCTGCACCAGGATCAACCATTCGTGACGGACACCAAAACAATCAGCAATTTATTGCACTTAAATTTTTAGCTCGAAAAGGTGCAGCGCTGGTTGTTTCCGACGACGCTGTCGTAGAGTCTCGCCCAACGCCCGCGGCTTTACCGGCTTCTCCGGCACGGAACAGTGGCGCCGACACTCTCGAAGCAAAAAATCCCTGCTCGACGGGTGTGTGCAGTCAGCCCAGCGATGTCTCGACTCCGGTACGAAATCTCATCAGTGCACTTTCGCCGGCACTTTCAGCGGCAGAGTCACGTTCACGGCAAATCTTTAAGCGAACGACAAACGACCTTGATCACGTGAACTCGAACTTTGAAAACTCATGCGGTTTTGATCTTTCTGAATTCACACCGATTCTAAAAGAGCAGGCTCGCAGTCGCGGTGTTCCTGCCGAAGTCTTGATGGGCCTTCTCACGCAAGAATCGTCAGGTCGCTGCTACGTGCTCAATTCAGAGACGGACAAAACCCAAAGCGTGGGACTTTTCCAAATCAATTCTCTCAGCACGAAAATTCCTCGATGCACCAATGCCGAAAAAAATGTGCTTCGAAATTTGGGTTCCGCTTCAAGACTCGCGACGGGTCCTCGGTGCCTCGAGAACCCACTCGTCAATCTTCAAGAGTCGATTCGAATCTTAACGTCCATGAAGACAACTTTGGTCTCAGGGCGAAACGGTTTCGATGAAGCTCAATTGAGTGACACTGATCTTTGGCGTCTGGTGGCTTCTTCCTACAACGGCGGAGCTCGGTGGGCCCTTCAGGCGAAAAAAGATCTCGAAGAATTCAATCGAAGTAACGGTACAAATCTAAGCGCTTACAAGTGGGAAGATTTGCGACTATTTTATCTTCGCCGCTGGCTCAATCGCGACTCACAGCAAAGTCTTTTCGGAAGCAACAACCACGGTCGATCGAAAGAAAATTCGATAGCGAATCTTTCTTACGCCGAAAACATAGTGGGCCGGTCGTCAACTGCGACCTATCGTCCGGGCCTGAGCCACCTCTGGCGGCCGTCGGTGGGTGAATGATGCGCCAACTGATCACTAATGCCCTTATCGTTGTGATCCTTGCACCGGCGCTGCTCCTTGGCGCTGTGTCGACGCGCGCTTCGGTCCCTTCTTGTGACGAAACGACGATCAATGAAATTGAATGCGAAGTGCGTGTTGCTGACCGTGCCGCCACCCAGCTTGAGAAAGACTGGACGTACTTGTCGCAATTGGCCCAATCTCGAAACCCAGAATCGCTTCGTTCGTTCAATGCCGGCCAAGTCGCATTTCAAAATTTCGTTCTTAAGAACTGTGAGTCCGAAGGGCACGACGCCTTGGGTGGAAGCCTTCAAGAAGTTCTTGAACAAGAATGTCGTCGCGAAACGCTCCTCGCTAGACAGCGACT